>JAJYZC010000022.1 GCA_021800255.1 Acidobacteriota bacterium | reverse complement strand
GCCACCTGGGGCCGAACCTGGGGGTGGTGGAGCTGACATTGGCCCTGCACGCGGTCTTCGACACTCCTCAGGACAAGATTCTGTTCGATGTGAGCCACCAAGCCTACGTGCACAAGATTCTGACCGGACGGCGAGAGCGGTTTGAGACCATCCGGCAGCCGGGCGGGTTGAACGGCTTCATGCTGCGCACCGAGAGCGAGCACGACTGCTACGGGGCCGGGCACGCTGGCACCGCGCTCTCAGCGGCGCTGGGGATGGCCGTGGCCCGCGACCTGGCCGGCGGCCACGAACACGTGGTGGCGGTGGCCGGCGACGCCGCCTTCACCAATGGGATTTCGTTTGAGGCGCTGAACAACATCGCCGAGCAGACCAAGCGGATGATCGTGGTGCTCAACGACAACGAGTGGTCGATAGACCGCAACGTAGGCGCTATCGCGCGCTACCTGCACCGCATCGTGACCAACGAACACTACCAGCATTTGCACCAGCGGGCGACGCGGCTGATCGAGCGTTTCGGCGGCAAGACAGCGGCCAAGGTGGTGCGGCGCGCCGAAGAAGCGGCCAAGAGCATGTTGTGGCCCTCGATCCTGTTCGAGGAGTTCGGGCTGGAATACTACGGTCCCATCGACGGCCACAATCTTCCGCTGCTGGTGGAGTCGTTCAAGTTCCTGAAGACCCTGGATCATCCGGCGCTGCTGCACGTGCTCACGCAGAAGGGCCGCGGTTATCAGCCGGCGCTGGACGGGCAGAAGAAGTTTCACGGGCTGGGTCCGTACGATCCGGAGACGGGAATGACCCAAGCAGCCGGCGCACCCACCTGGGCGGAGGCATTTGCGAACACGCTGACCGAATTAGCCAGCAAGGATGAGCGGATCGTCGCCATCACGGCGGCCATGCCCAACGGCACGGGGCTGGACCTGTTCCGGCCTCATCATCCCAACCGCTACTTCGACGTGGGCATCGCCGAGGAGCACGCGGTGGTGTTCGCCGCCGGAATGGCGGCGCGGGGCTACCGGCCGGTGTGCGCCATCTACTCCACGTTTTTGCAGAGGGCCTTCGATCCCGTGGTCCACGACGTCTGCCTGCAAAAGCTGCCCGTGCTGTTCTGCATGGACCGCGCGGGATTGTCGGGGGACGACGGGCCGACGCACCATGGGCTGTTCGACATCGGGTACCTGCGCTCGATTCCGGAGATGGTGCTGATGGCGCCCAAGGACGAGGACGAGCTGGCCGACATGATGAAGACCGCCCTGGAGCTGCCGGGGCCGAGCGCCATCCGCTATCCGCGCGGAGCGGTAGCCGGCGTGGCGCGCAAGGCCGAGCCGCAAGCGATTCCCATCGGCAAGGCCGAGGTGCTCAAGGATGGTTCGGACGTGGCCATTCTGGGACTGGGGCCGATGGTTTCGCTGGCCCGCGAGCTGGCCGCGAGATTGGAGCGCGAGGGTTACTCGGCTGCCGTCGTCAATCCGCGCTTCGTCAAGCCGCTGGACCGGACGATGCTGGGGGCCTATGCGCGCCGCGTGGCGGCCTTCGTCACCTTCGAGGATCACGTGAAGATGGGCGGCTTCGGCACGGCGGTCGTGGAGGCACTGGAGGAGATGGGCAGGGCGGTTCCAGTGGTGCGCATCGGCTGGCCGGACCAGTTCATCGAGCACGGCAGGGTCGATCAGTTGCGCGCGCGCTATGGAGTGAGCGTGGAGGCGGCTGAGCAGCAGGTGCTGCCCTTGCTCGCCGGACGCCGGCCCAAGCTGGTGGCCAGCTAACATAGTACGTCTTTTAAATTGCCTCGGAGTCATCGATGACTCTGGCTCTGACCTATGCGTCCTTACTGACCGCCAGCGTCTGAATGACCTCCTCTAGCCGGCTGTGGGTTCGGCTGGCTGACTTTCCCGGTTAACCAGGCGGCTGGTAGAATAACTGAAGCACTTGTGGGGCTGTAGCTCAGCTGGGAGAGCGCCTCGTTCGCAACGAGGAGGTCAGCGGTTCGATCCCGCTCAGCTCCACCAAAGAGGCGCGCAGAGTGCGCCGGGGCTGGGCTTAACTGTCTCTTCTTTCCCCTCCGGTTTCTCGAAGATTCTGAGCCGAATCCTGATTTTCGCACTTCTTCGGCCGCTCAAGCCGGGTCCATGCCGAATAGCGCCCCTGAGTACAGGGCCGAATCGATTCACGCTTTGCGAACACAAGCGGCCTATAATAGAGTATGGCGTCTGTCCGGCAGACCGTACTGGGAGACTCACCCCGGTCGTCTGCGCCCGGCGCGGGCGAGATGGGAGCTGCGGCGCGCGTTGCCGAAGCGTTCTCGCCGGAGCAGCCTATCCGGGAGCGGTTTGAGGCGCTGCTCCGCCAGGTTCAGGCCAACCGTCCCCATGAAGATGTATCGCTGATCCGCAAGGCGTGGGAGTTCTGCGTCAAGCACCACGCAGGACAGGTGCGGGCTTCGGGCGAGCCGTACATCGTACACCCTCTGAAAGTGGCCGAGGTGCTGGCGGAGATGAAGATGGACGCGACCGCCATCGCCGCCGGCCTGCTGCACGACGCCGTAGAAGACACCCCCGCCACCAACGAAGAGATTGCAGCGGAGTTCGGCGATCAGGTAGCGCACATCGTCGAAGGGGTCACCAAGATCGACAAAATCGAGTTCGCCAACCGCGAGGACCGGCAGGCGGAGAACGTACGCAAGATGCTGCTGGCCATGGTGTCGGATGTGCGCGTGGTGCTCATCAAGCTGGCCGACCGGCTGCACAACATGCGCACGCTGGAGCACCTGAAACCCGGCCGCCAGGAGGCTATTGCGCGCGAGACGCTGGACATCTATGCGCCGCTGGCGCACCGGCTGGGCATGGGCAAGGTGCGCGGCGAGCTGGAGGATTTGGCTTTTCGCTACACCGACCCGGTGAGCTTCGAGCGGGTTGCGGAGGCGCTGGAAGCGCGGCGCATCGAGGGTGAGCAGTTTCTGCGCAGCGTGGAAGACAAGCTGGCGGAGCAACTGCGCGAAAACGGCATCCAGGCCCGGGTGGAGTGGCGCATCAAGCGCCTCTACTCGATCTACCAGAAGATTGAGCGCGCTAAGATTTCCTTCGACCAGGTGTATGATCTTCTGGCCGTGCGCGTGATTACGCAAGACGTAGCCGCGTGCTACGCCGTCTTCGGGCTCATCCACACGCTGTGGCGGCCGGTGCCGGGGCGCATCAAGGACTTTATCGCCATGCCCCGCGCCAACCGCTACCAGTCGCTCCACACCACGGTCATCGGGGAGGGCGGCCACCAGTTCGAGGTGCAGATTCGCACCGAAGAGATGCACCACACCGCGGAAGAGGGAATCGCCGCACACTGGAAGTACAAGGCCGGCAAGAGCGAGGTAACGGCGCGCGACGAAGAGCGGTTGAACTGGATCCGGCAATTGGTCGAGTGGCAAAAGGAGATGACCGACCCCAACGAGTTCCTCTCCAGCCTGAAGATGGACCTGTATCCCGACGAGGTGTATACGTTCACGCCCAAGGGGAAGGTGGTGGTGGTTCCGGCCGGCGGCACGCCCGTGGATTTCGCTTACACCATCCATACCGAGGTGGGGCACACGTGCGTGGGCGCCAAGGTGAATGGGCGCATGGTTCCGTTGCGGAGCAAGCTGATCACCGGGGACATCGTTGAGATCGTCACGCTGAAGGACCACAAGCCCAGCCGGGACTGGCTGACCTTCGTCAAGAGTCCGCGGGCGCGCAACAAGATCAAGCACTGGCTCAACGAAGACCAGCGGCGGCGCGCGGTGGAGACGGGGCGCAAGCTGCTGGAACGCGAGGCGCGCAGGTCGAAAGTGCCCATGAGCCAGATCGGCGATCAGGATTTGGGCCGGATAGCAGGCGAATACGGCATGGCCACATCTGCCGATCTGCTGGCCGCCCTGGGCCAGGGCAAACACGGTGCTCACCAGGTGCTGAACAAGCTGGCGCCAGGCTACGCCAACCAGGGTGCAGCCGAGCCGGAGACCAAGCCGGGCAGCGATGCGGCGGCGAGCGAAGCGGTGCGCAAGCTGCGCCTGGCCGGCTCCGAATCACTGCAAGTGGAGGGTCAGAACGATCTGCTCGTCTATCGCGCGCGCTGTTGCAACCCTATCCGCGGTGAGGAGATCGTGGGCTACGTGACGCGCGGCAAGGGAGTCGCAGTACATGCGCGCACTTGCCCCAACGTGCAGAATCTGCTTTACGAGAGCGACCGGCGCATCGCTGTGGAGTGGGCGCGCCCCAGCGCGGATGCCCAAGGCCGGGCCCAGCGCTACCCGGTCAAGATCACCGTCTTTTGCGATGACCGGCCCGGCATGTTGAAGGAGCTGACCGCCGTAATCTCCGATGAGAACACTAACATCCGCGGCGTGGAGATTCGCCACGACGAAAGGGGCGAAGCCATCCTCGAATTTGTGGTGGAAGCTGAGGACCTGAACCACCTGAATCGCATGGTCCTGGGCCTGCGCCGCGTGACCGGGGTGCGCACGGTACAACGCTCGCAGAAGCTCTGAGCGCTTGCGCCGAGGTGCAGCGCGCTGAAAGTTGCGCGCACCGGGCAGCCGGCACCACGCTGTTGTATCATTGTTCATGCCATTTCAGCCTTGGAGCAACCGCCGGATAGATTCCCGCTTCTGCGGCGCAAGCAAAGCGAGGGCCGCAAGCAAGCCCCGCAACGCATTTTGTGACAACTTCCTTGCGCCGGAAGGGTTTCAACCGGCATAGACTGAACGCGCAGCGTTTCAGATGATTCCGGTTCGAGATGAATCAGGAGGTTTTCTATGCGAATCCGTCGCTCTGTGCGCCTGATGTTGCTGGCGCTGCTTGTCTCCGTAATTCCCGCGTCTTCGCACGCGGCTGTTTTCATCAGCGTGGGATATGCGCCGCCGCCGCTGCCGATGTATATGCAGCCGCTATGTCCCCAGCCCGGCCTGATGTGGGTTCCCGGCTACTGGGCCTATGGACCGTATGGGTATTACTGGGTTCCCGGTGAATGGGTGCCGGCGCCTTACGTGGGCGCGTTGTGGACTCCCGGCTACTGGGGCTGGTCGACCGGCCTTTACGTGTGGCATCCCGGCTACTGGGGCCGCACCGTGGGCTACTACGGCGGCGTGAACTACGGCTTCGGCTATTTTGGCATCGGCTTTGTGGGCGGCATGTGGCGTGGCGGCGTCTTCAACTACAACACTGCGGTGATGCGCGTAGACACGCGATACATCCACAACACCTACAGGGACGAGGCCATTGTGAACCGCTACACCGTGGCCCGAGGCAGCCATGTGGCCTATAACGGCGGGCCGGGCGGCATTCGATATGCCCCCAACCGCGAAGAACTCGCCGCAGAGCGCGGACGGCACATGGGGCCTACATCGTTCCAAACCGAGCGCATGAATGCAGCCATGCGCGACCGCTCCTCCTATTTCAGCGTGAATCATGGGCGGCCACGCACGATGGCCGAGTCCCGGCCGAACACGGGAAACTATGGCCAACGCGGCGGCAGAGGGAATTTCGGCGCGCAGTCAAGGCCCGGGTTTCAGGCGCAGCCGCAACAGCAGCAATATCGTCAACAGCAGCAGCGGTACCGGCCGCAACAGCAGCGGTACCGGCCGCAACAGCAGCAGTACCGGCCGCAGCAGCAATATCGTCCGCAGCAGCAGTACCGGCCGCAACAGCAGTCGCGGCCGCAGGGGAGGCCCCGCCCGCAGGCTCGTCCTGAGGACCGTGGTGGACCAAGGAATGACCACGGGAGAGGATGATAAAAACGACCGACCCGGCCAAGTAACCGCAAGGCCCACGGTGCGCTGTGGGCCTTGTCCTTTCATCCATCTGCCGATTTCATGGCGGCGATTTGGACTTCCAATCCGCCGTACTCAGAGTTGCCGTTCTCGCGAATGCGGTAAGCGAGATCAATCTCACTTCCTGCAGCAAGCTCCAGTTCGGCGGCGCGGCTGGCCAAGCTCCAGCCGACGGCGCGGATGGCGCCGCTGGAGCCGGGCGTAACCGGAACTTTTTCCAGGGATAGAGGCGCGGAGCGCGCCAGCTCCAGGCAGATGTGGCGTTCCTTCATCACACGCGGCGGGGCCAGCAGCCGCATGCGGCGGGCTATGAAGACCGGCTCCGGGTTGCCGTGACCCAGCGGTTCGAGCTTGCGCAGCCAGCCAACCAGCACCGGCGTGATGCGGTCGAGCGGCAGTTCGGCGTGAATGTGAAGCAGGCGCTCGGGCTCGCGGGCGGCCAGGTGTTCTTCAGCGTAGAGACGCAGGCGGCGCTTAAGCTCCGGCAGGCGTTCGGCGGGCATGGCAAAACCGGCGGCAAAGGCGTGGCCGCCGAAGCGGGTGAAGAGATCGGCGCAGCCTTCGATGGCGTCGAGCAGAGGAAAGCCGTCCACCGAGCGTCCGGAACCATGCGCCACGCCGTCCTCGACGCTGACAACGAGGGCCGGTTTGGCGGTGCGCTCGACCACGCGCGAGGCTAAAATGCCGATCACGCCGCGGTGCCAGCCGTTTCCGTCCACTACGAGCAGGCGTTCGGCGGCCAGTTCCGCGTCCGTATCCAGCCGGGCTTCAATGGCGGCGAGGGCCGCGGCCTCGGTATTGCGCCGCTCGCGATTGAGCCGTTCCAGCTTGGCGGCCAGTTCGGCAGCGCGCTGCGCATCGCGGGTGGAGAAGAGTTCGATCACCTCCGATGCCACGTCCATGCGGCCCGCGGCGTTGATGCGCGGGGCCAGGCGGAAGGCAACATCGAAGCCGGTAAGCTGCTGGGATGCTGGATCAAGCGCGGCCGCCTGAAACAGGGCGCGCAGGCCCGCGCCCACCGGCCGCCGCAGCTCGCGCAAGCCGATGGCCGCGATCACGCGATTCTCGCCGCGCAGAGGAACGGCGTCGGCGATGGTGGCGATAGCCGCCAGCTTGAGAAAGCTGGGCAAGGTCTTCTCGCGCACGCGGACAGGATCGCGCCGCTCCAGCAGCGCCTGCGCCAGCTTGAGCGCGATGGCCGCTCCGCAGAGCGATTTTTCCGGGTAAGGGCAGCCGGGCTGATTGGGATTGAGAATAGCCAGCGCGGCCGGCAAGCCGTCGCCGCGTTCCGGCAGGTGGTGGTCGGTGACGATCAGATCCATCCCCAAAGAACGCGCGGTTTCAGCCTCGGCAAAGGCTCTCATGCCGGTGTCCACGGTGATGACCAGACGGATTCCGTCCGCGTGGGCAGCTTCGAGCACGCTTGATTGCACGCCGTAGCCTTCGCGCAGGCGATGAGGCACATGGAAGCGGACCACGCCGCCGAGCATCTCGATGGCGGTTTTGAGCAGCACCACGGCCGCCGTGCCGTCTACGTCGTAGTCGCCGTAAAGCAGCACCGGCTCGCGGGCGGCGATGGTGCGCTCCAGCCGCTCGACGGCTTCTGTCATGCCCAGCATGAGCGAGGGCGGGTGGAGTTGGGCGTAATTGGGGTTGAGAAAGGCGTGCGCCTGGCAGGGTTCGGTAACGCCGCGCGCCAGCAGCAGCTCAGCCAGCACCTGTGGCAGGCGCGCCGCTTTGGCCAGAGCGGCGGCGGCCTCAAGGTGAGGTTCGGCTACGATCCAACGCTGGCGTGGAGGCATGCGCGGCGAAACTGAAGCGTGATCCTCAGCGCCGGCCGTATTCACTCCCCTTACTCTTCCTCGTCTTCGTGCGGATGGGCGTCGTCGATCACGATGTCCTGGAAATCCTCAATGTCCTCGATCAGGGCCTGGAACCGCTCATACCACTCGGTGGTGGTTTCGTGCAGAAAGGCCAGCCCTTGGTAGACAAAGCCAAGCTGAATATAACCCACCATGCCGGCATACTTGCGCAGCCACTTGGCCTCCACCAGTTCGGAGGCTTCTTCGCCGGGAAAGTCCATCTCGCCGGCTTCTTCGATCAGCCGATCAATCTCTTCGCGCTCCAGCGTCATTTCGCTGAAGGTGACAAAAGGAGCGCCGGCGTACTTGGCCATCTCCACAAAATCCTTCCATGCGTCGGGGTTGTCCTTCCCTTCCCAGAGAATGGAAGGAATGTCCTCGGTGACATAGCCGGGAAGGCGCCGCAGCCCGTGGCCCTCAATAAAAGCCACCATGTCGTCTTTGAGCGAGATGAGGTTGTCGGTACTCATAGTCAAGCAACCATTTTCGCAGATGGGGGCGGGGTGGAGGCGCGCACACAAGGAAAACTTTTTGTAAGTTGCCCGCATGGTGGTGCAAGCGAAGGCCGCGGCAGTGAGGAACGACTGCACGGCAGCGACGATGGACTGAGGAGTGAACGCGGGGCAATAAGATGAATTCGTTGGCAGACCAGCTTCGACTTGGCGTCAGATAAGTAATCCGGGTTTCTTCGTCCCGCAGGGATGAAACCGCAAGAGCCCAGGGGAAGCGCGCTTTTTATGGGTCCCGCACGGCTACACGCTGGCTTCAGATTAGACTGTCTTTGCGGGCTATGGCGGGCAGCAGGGCCCGCGCAAAGGGTATAACCAGCGCCAGCGCGGGCGGCCTGGCAGTCCGCGATTAATTTTTCCGCAAGTTGCTGATTGAAAATAAGTTGCATAGAAAATCGGAGAGCGCCCAAAAATCGCTGCAACTTGTTGATTCTGCCGAACTGCTCGCAAAGTTAATCACAGGCTTTAGCCATCATCCCGTGCTGGCCGAAGCTCATTTCCTGCTCCGCGGGTAGCTGCGTAGCAGCAACTGCGCCTCCGCCCGTGGCGGCGTAGGTTCCTCAAAGAAGTGCTGGCGCTGCGGTCGAAGCGCGAGAAAATCCGCCTGCTCCGTGCCGATGTCTCTTCCCGGCATTGGCCCTCTGCCAGCGCGTATGATGCCGGTATGAACCTTGAAGCAATGCAGGCGGCGCTGCGCGGCGGCGGTTATGACGGCTGGCTGTTTTACGACCATCATCACCGCGACCCGGTGGGCGGGCGCATTTTGGGGCTGGACGAAACCGCGCACGTGACGCGGCGGTGGTACTACTTTGTGCCCGCCGCGGGCGAGCCGCGCAAGCTGGTGCACCGCATCGAACAGGGGCGGCTAGACACGCTCGCCGGCGCCAAGGCAGTGTACTCAAGCTGGCAGGAGCTGCACGCGGGTCTGGAGGCGATGCTGGCCGGGGCGCGGCGGGTAGCCATGCAATACTCGCCCAACAACGACATCATGTACCTCTCCATGGTGGATGCGGGGACAGTGGAGTTTGTGCGCGGGCTGGGCAAAGAGGTGGTGAGTTCCGCCGACCTAGTGAGCCAGTTTGAGGCGGTGCTGAGCGCGGAGCAAATTGCGAGCCACGGCGCGGCGCAGCGGGCCATCGACGGCATTCTGGCCGAGGGCTGGCGGGAGATGGGGCGGCGGCTGCGGCCGGCTGCCAGCGGCGCGGGCAAAGTCTCCGAGCACGACATGGTGCTGTGGCTGGGCGAGGCCATGCGCCGCGAAAACCTGGTGTGGGAGAACGGACCCGACGTGAGCGTGAACGCCAACACCAGCGACTCGCACTACGAGCCAACGGCGGAGCGCTCGTCGCCCATCCGCGAGGGGAATTTTGTGCTCATCGACATCTGGGGGCGAGTGAACAAGCCGGGCAGCGTGTTCTACGACATCACCTGGACGGGGGTGGTGGGACGGGCGCCCAGCGAGCGCGAACAGCAGGTCTTCGAGACGGTGCTGAAGGCCCGCGACGCCGCCGTTTCGGCCGTGGAGACGGCTTTTGCAGCGGGGAAAACCGTGCGCGGCTTCGAGGCTGACGATGCGGCCCGCGGCGTGATCCGGGCCGCAGGCTTCGGCGAGTACTTCACGCACCGCACGGGGCACAACATCGGACGCGAGCTGCACGGAGCGGGCGCGCACCTGGATAATCTGGAGACCCACGACGAGCGCCGCATCCTGCCCCATACCTGTTTCTCGGTCGAGCCGGGCATCTATCTGCCTGAGTTTGGCCTGCGCAGCGAAGTCAATATGCTTACCGCGCCGGGCAAGGCATGGGTGACGGGGCGGGTGCAGCGGGAGCTGGTAAGAGTCTAGGGCCTGTGAACAAACCCTAATCAGAGCAGGAACTGCGCAAGGCAGCCATGCCATTGCCGTGCCGCCCCGGACAGATCGAAAGCCCCGGCGAGCGGGGATGCATCTAATATAGAGTCATGACTCCGCCATTGTCCTCGCGCCGCCGTTCGAAAGCGCCTCCGCCGGGCGAAACCGGGCAGGAAGCCCTCTATCTCCGATCGCTCAGCGAGCGTCAGGTGATCGTCACCATCAAGCTGCGCGACGGTGAGACGGTGCGCGGCTGGATCGAATACTTTGACGACGCCATGCTGCGCCTGACCCGGGAAAAGCAGCCCAACCTATTCATCTATAAAAACCAGATTCAGACCATCAGTGAACTGGGCCGCAGGCGCCTGCAACGCTTGGCGGCCGAGAACGGGCAGGCTGCCGACGAGGCCCTGTTGTGAGCGGCGGGGCAGAGCCGGCGGCCGCATCGCATTCCGTTTGGGTTCCTAAAGCCGCCGGGATCGCGCGCGAGGCGGGAGCGCGTCTGCGCGAGTTTTTTGCCCAGGGGGTCGAAACCGAGTACAAGGGTGACGTGGACATCATCACCGTGGCCGACCGGACGGTAGAAAAATTGATTCGCGGCCGGCTTGGCGAGGTCTTTCCCGGCCACGGAATCTACGGCGAGGAAGGAACGCGCGAGCGGCTCGATGCTGAGTTCCGTTGGTATGTAGACCCGCTGGACGGCACCACCAACTTTGCGCACGGATTTCCGCAGTTTTGCGTCTCGCTGGGGCTCGAGCAGCGCCCTCCGGGCGCCAAGCCGGACGAGGATGGAACCTTGATGGCCGCAGTCATCTATGATCCCCTGCGCGACGAGCTGTTCACGGCGGAGCGCGGCAGCGGGACGCGGCTCAACGGCAAGCCAGTGCGCGCTTCGCGTACGCGGCAACTGGCCGAGGCGCTGCTGGCCACCGGGTTTCCCAGCCGCAAGCGCCACTCCAGTCCCAATGTGCATTTTTATCAGGAGTTCACGCTACGCTCGCATGGTGTGCGCCGCGCCGGCTCGGCGGCGCTGGACCTGGCCTACGTTGCCTGCGGGCGCATGGATGCATTTTGGGAGTTCAACCTGAACCCCTGGGATACGGCCGCCGGCATTTTGCTGGTTGAAGAGGCTGGAGGGCGCGTGACGGACTTTGCCGGCCAGCATTTCCGGCTGGACAGCCGCGAGATTCTGGCCTCAAATGGGCTGATTCACGAAGAGTTGATCGGCCTGTTTCGGGATATGTTCGCCGGACGCGACCTCGCGCCCATTCCTACGCCGCGGGAGTTTGCGGAGAGGCGAGCGAAAGGCGGAACTAAGGGACTGAGGGACTAGTGGTCAGGGGGCAGCGGCCAGCAGTCAGCTTCGCCCTATTTGCTATTCCCCATTTCCTGCTCTCCGGATTCCCGCATGATAAAACCAGCGTGCTGAGGACTGGCCCGGCGCTCAGGGTCCTGTGCTACTATCAGCCTGAGGAGATCACGTTTCCGGAGATACCACCAGATGGCATATGTGATTTGCGAACCCTGTATCGGCACCAAGGACACCGCCTGCGTAGACGCCTGCCCTGTCGATTGCATCCACCCCAAGAAGGACGAAGACGGCTTCGCCGAAACCGATCAGTTATTCATCGATCCGGTCGAGTGCATCGACTGCGGCGCCTGCGTGCCGGCCTGCCCGGTTTCAGCGATCTTCGCGCAGGACGATGTGCCGGAGAAGTGGGCCAGCTACAAAGAGAAAAACGCCAAGCACTACGGGCGCTGAACCGCCTCAATCCGCACGAACATTCAAAGGGATTACGGACGCGCATCCTGGTTCTCCGGGGTGCGCGTTTGTGTGTACGCCCGTGGAGCGCCGGCGATGCGATGATGGATTGTGAATGAGCGTGCTCAGGTCGGAAGCCGTGGTTTTGCGCACCTGGCCGGTGCATGAGGCCGACCTGATCGTGAGCCTGTTTACCCGCGACTACGGGAAGGTGAAAGGCGTAGCCAAATCGGCGCTGCGGAGCCGAAAGCGCTTTGGCGGAGCCCTGGAGCCGATGACGCTGGCGCGGGCCTGGTTTGCCGAGCGGCCGCGCCAGGATCTGGTTCGGTTGGATCAGTTGGAGATCGTGCGCTCACCGCTGGCAACGCCGGTGAATCATGCGCGCATGGCTGTGCTCAGCTTTTTTGCCGAGACGCTGGACGAGTCACTGCCCGAGCGCGACGCACAGGAGACGGTCTTCCGGCTTCTGGTTTCAGTTCTGGAGCAGACCACGGTGGAACAGCCTTGGATGCCGCTCACCTACTTTTCACTGTGGATGACGCGGCTGATGGGCCTGTTGCCTGACGTGGCTCGCTGCACAGCTTGCGGCGCGGCGTTGAACGGCGCCGAGGTCACCTTCAATCCTCATGCCGACGGGCTCTTCTGCGCATCGCACCGCGCGGGCAACGCCAGCGCGCTTTCGGCCGACTCCTGGCAACTGGCGCAGCGCATGTTGCGGTCGCCGGTGGCGGCCTTCGCTGCCGAGCCCTGGCCGCGGCGGCGCGCGCAGGACCTGCGCCGGTTTACTTTCCAGGCTCTGGAGCGGCATCTGGAGCGCAAACTGCGCACCGCCGAGACCCTCGACCGCCTGAGCGGCTGAGATAAACCAAATCCAGCAGAAGATGGCCAACCTGTTCGAAGGCTGGAAAGAGCTGACGCGCGGCTATTCCTCGCGGAGGAGGATGACGGGATCGGCGGCGAGAGCGCGGCGGGCGGGAATCCAAGCGGCAACCAGGCCCAGCAGAAGCATGGAAACGAGGACGCCGGCGAGGACGACGGGGTCCTTGGGCGTGGCCTGGTAAACAATGTGCGCCAGCACGCGCGTGGCGAGGACTCCGAGGATTAGGCCGGCCAGTGAGCCGATGGCCAGGAGGCGGAAGGCGCGGCCGAGCGAAGCGCTCAGGACTTCGCGGCGGCCGGCGCCGAGGGCCACGCGAATGCCCAGCTCGCGCAGGCGCTTGGTGACCACGTAAGAGGCCATGCCGAAGACGCCAGTGACGGCAAGCATGGCGCCGAGAAGCCCGAGAACACCGAGGGCCACGGCGGCGACGCGGGCTGGAAATAAGGCAGCGTCCATCTGCGCGGTCCAGGTTCTGATCTCGAGAGGCAGCGCCGGATCGAGGGCGTGGAGGGTGTGATCGAGGACTGGGGCTAAGTCCGCGGGATCGCGCTGGGAGCGGACCACCAGCCAAGTCTCGGTGGCGGGCTGCTGGAGGAAGGAAAAGAACATGGCCGGCTGCTGATCCTCAGTGAGCGAGCGGTATTTGCCGTCTTCCACGACGCCGACGACTTCGGCCCGCCGTCCATCCCAATACTTGAAGTGGCCGCCAATTGCATTCTGGATCGATCCGAAGACCTTGATGGCGAAGCGGCTGTTGACGAGCGCCGCGCGGGGAGCTTTGGCGTTGTCGTCGAAGGTGAGGTCTCTGCCGGCGAGGAGGGTGGTGCCTGCGGCCTTCAGGTAGCCGGGGGAGATGCGGTAGAACATGGCGTCGGCGGCGTAGTTGGTGGGGCGGAAATCGGTGGTGGCGTCGGTGTAGACGTAGGAGTCGCTGCCGCCCAGGGCGAGGGGGGCGTAGTCAACGTAGCCGACGGCCTGGATGCCGGGGATGGCGGCCACGGCATCCAACATGCGGCGCTGCATCTCAGGCGAGGTTTTGTCTGTGTATCCGGCCATGCGCAGATCGGTCTCAGCCAGCAGGGCGTGCTGGGGAACGAAGCCGTAGCTGCTGCTGAGCGAGCGCACGAGTCCGCGGACGGCGACGAGCGAGGCGGTGACGAGCACGGCGCAGATGGCGATTTGGACCACCAGAAGGACGTCGCGAGGAGTGATCCGGCGGAAATTGGAGGCGCCGGCGCCGGCGCGGAGAGTCTGCCAGGGATCAGCGCGCAGAACCTGGCGAATGGGAGCCATGCCGAAGAGCAGGCCGCTCAAGAGCGCGAGCAGGAGGGCTACGGCGTAGGTGCGGAAGTCAGGGTTGACGGGCACGTTGATGGGAATATCGGGCATGGGCTGCCAGGCGCTGAGGATATGAAGGATGAGTATCCCGCCTGCAAGCCCGGCGGCTCCGCCAGCCAGCGAGACGATCACCGCCTCGGTAAGCAGTTGGCGGAGGATGAGGCGGCGGCGCGAACCCAGCGCCAGGCGGAGAGCGATCTCCTTGGCGCGGTCGGCGGCGCGGGCGGCGAAGAGGCTGCCCAGATTAGCGCACGCGGCCAGCAAAATGAGGCCGGCGAGAAGCATCAGGCCGGCCATGAAGGCGCGCGCCGGACCGCCGAAGTAATCTCCCACCAAGCCCGGCCGCGCGAGGGTGAACTTGACCCCCTCGTCGTCAGAGGGGTAGGTCTTGGAGAGCCAGCCGCCGATGCCGTTGAGGTCGGCCGCGGCTTCGGCCGGGGTGACGCCGGGCTTCAGCCGGCCAATGACAAACAGAGAGTGGCTGCCGCGATATTTCAGGTCGTTCTCGCCAAAGATAACGGGCTGCTCGACGATGGGAATCCAAAACGCGGGGGCGAAGAAGAGCTCCGTGCCGCGGAAGCTGGGCGGGGCCACGCCGATGATAGTGAAGGCGTGCTGGTTGATTTGGATCATCTGCCCGATGACGCTGGGCTTGCCGAGAAATTGCGTGTGCCAGTAGGCGTAGCTGAGCACGACGTAAGGGGCGCTGTTGTAGCCCTTTTCATCCGAGGCGTGGAAGAAGCGGCCGAGATAGGGCTGAATTCCCAGGCCGTCAAAGTAATTGCCGCTGGCCAGGTAAGGCCAGGCTGTGGAGGGTTTGCCGCCGGTATCCACGCCCACCGAGCCGATGATTTGGAAGAGCATCAGGCTCTGGAAGGTGTGGTTGCGGTCGCGGAGATCGAGGTAATCGGGATAGGACTGCGAGGGAAACTGGAAGCGCTGCACCATGTAGAGGTTCTGCGCGTGGGGCACGTTCACCGGCCGCAGGATCAAGGCATTGAGGACGCTGAAGACGACGGCATTGGCGCCGATGCCGAGGGCCAAGGTGACGATGGCGGTGACGGTAAAGCCGGGGGATTTGAGCAACTGGCGGACGGAGAATTTGAGGTCGGCGTTCATGCGCTGGATGAATGTACGCGACCGGCGGCGGCGCAGTTCCCGAGGGGGCGCAAGCTGTCGGTTTTTCTCAGTCGATGGGTAGATCCCAGGTTTCGAGGGAGGTTTTGAAGGCGGTCATAAAGCGGCCGGCGTCGGCGCCGTCGATGGTGCGGTGATCGAAGCCCAGGCAAAAGTACTGCACGGAGCGAATGGCGATGGAGTCGTTGCCCTCGGTGTCAGTAACGACGGCCGGCTGCTTGGCCAGGCTGCCAATGGCGAGGATCGCGGAGTCCGGCTGGTTGATGATGGGGGTGCCGAACTCCTCGCCGAATATCCCGGAGTTGGTGAGGGTGAAGGTGGAGCTGCCGACCTCGTCGGGCGAGAGCTTTTTGGCGCGGGCGCGGGCGGCCAGATCGGCGATGGCGCGGGCCAGTTGCGGGAAGCCGAGCTGATCGGCGTTGCGCACCACGGGCACGATCAGACCCCAGTCGAGCGCCACGGCGATGCCGAGGTGGATGGCAGGGTGGTAGAGGATGGATTGGCCCTGGGGTCCGTCTACCAGCGAGGCGTTGACGATGGGAAAACGGCGCAGGGCCTGGATGGCGGCCGTGGCGATGAAGGGCATGTAGGTAAGGCGGACGCCGTGGCGCTGCTCGAAGCTGCCTTTCACGCGCTCGCGCAGGCGCACGATGCGGGTCATATCGGCCTTGTAGACGGTGTGCACGTGGGGGCTGATCTGGACGCTCTCCACCATGCGCTGGGCGATGATGGCCCTCATGCGCGTGAGAGGGACGGGTTCGGCGGGCAGCGGCGCGGCGGGCGCGACGGGCTGTTGGGCCGGAGCGGAGGGCGCCACAGCGCGGGCTGCCGGAGTGGCGGCGCGGGGCTGGGCGAGATAGCGCAGAATATCTTCTTTGGTGATGCGGCCGTCGGAGCCGGTGCCGGGGACAAGAGCGAGATCGACGTTCTTTTCCTTGGCGATGCGCCGCACCAGCGGCGAGGAGCGGATGCGGCGAGCGGGCTGAACCGCCGGTGCGGGCTCCTGCGCGGATGGGAGCGAGGCTGAGGACGCCAGTTTGGGCTGCTGTGGGGCGGCGGGAGCGGATTCAGGAGCGGCTTTTGGGGCTGGGATAGCTGCTGCAGGAACGCGCGCCGCGGGCGTTACGGCGCTATCGATGACGGCGAGCACGGTGTTGACACCGACCGTTGCGCCTTCGGGAACCTTGATCTCGACGAGGATGCCGGCCGCGGGAGCGGGAATCTCGGCGTCCACCTTGTCGGTGGAGATCTCCAGAAGGGGTTCGTCCTTGAGCACGGAGTCGCCGGGCTGCTTGAGCCACTTGGTGATGGCGCCCTCGAAGATCGATTCGCCCATCTGGGGCATGATGACGTCAGTTGGCATCCATATTTCTCCCGGTGGCCGAGGGCTGCTCGCTATCCGGCGAGCTATAGCATTTTCGGAAAAGGTGTAGACAGAAACCGCTCCTGTTGCGTGGATTTTTCCTCAAGAAAAATCCGCTTTCGCGGCTCTCAATCGTTCCCAGTATTTTCCGAAAATGCCGTACCTGCCGGATTATAAATCGCCCAGCGGATGGGGTTGGGCGTAGGGGCGCTCTCCTACAACTGCGTTGCTGCGGCAACGCCCTCTCAATCCGCCTTGACCGCCTTACAGTTTTTCGCGCAAAAAGGCAATCACTTGCTCGGCTTGCACCACGCCTACCATACGCTCCTGGGCGTCCACTACAGGCAGCGCGTGCAGGTTATATTTATCGAAGAGTTCGGCCAGCTCGTTCTGTTTCATATCCTGCGGGCAGGAGAGTATGCGCGGCTCGGCGAGCACGCTCAACCGCGTATCCGGCTGGGCCATCACCAGGCGCGCCAG
Organism: Acidobacteriota bacterium; assembly: GCA_021800255.1. GTDB lineage: Bacteria > Acidobacteriota > Terriglobia > Terriglobales > Acidobacteriaceae > Telmatobacter. The sequence goes on along the minus strand of JAJYZC010000022.1, from coordinate 28,355 downwards.
TGGAATCGCTCCGCGTAGCACCCGTTTTTCGTCCAACAGAAAGATTTCTGTCACGCTCTCCGGGTCGCCGTCGAAGTTGCGCAGGGCCTGCACGGCTTGAGCCACAGTGGCATCCTTGCCCACGGAGACGAAGTCGGTGGTCATGCAGCCGGCCGCCGAGTTCTCGTCGAACTCCAGCAGCTCCTCCACCTCCTGCCGCTCTTCGGGCTCCATCTCCTCCAAAATGGCGTCGGTCTGGTCCTCGGAAAGTTCGGCCAAAAGGTCGGCGGCCGCGCCGGGATCCATCTCCTCCACGATGTCGGCGATCCGCTCCTCGTCCAGCTTTTCAAGCAGCGACTTTTGCAGTTTGGGATCGGCCTCTTCCAGAGCCTCCGCAGCCACCTCCTCGTCGAGCGAGGTAAACACCGCTTCGCGCTCCGCAGGGGCCAGGTCTTCCAGAATGTCGGCCAGGTCAGAAGGGTGGATTTCAGCCAGCCGCTCGTATTCGATGCGCAGCTTCACGCGCCGCGTGGGATCGACCTCAATCACATCCACAAACTGCCAAGGGATGCCTTTCGCCGCCAGCTTGCGCGAAGCCGCCTCCAGCTTGGCGCGCGGCAGCAGTCCCTTGAAGATGCGCCGGAAGGCCCCGCGCGTCCCCACTTCCACCTCGGCTACGCGCAGCAGATGCGCTGAACCCCTGCCCATCCACTCCAGGTCCACGTCGTTGACGCGCACCACCTTGCGGCCATGAATGTCGATGATCTGCCGGTCTACCAGGTCCTGTTGCAGGAAGAGATAGCTGCCCTCGTCCTTGAGTGGAACCAACGCCGCTGGAGAGCGCAGCTCCAGTGTTCCCGCCGGCGTCTCCAGCACTTCCTGCGAGGGCACCATGGCCAGCCCGCTGCGCGTCTTCAAAACCAGCCCCGCCACCTTGCCCGCATCCGGTCCGGTGGCCACGGCAATGTCTTTGAGCCGCCCGCGCAGGTGCCCCTGCGCGTCGGTCACCGGCGTGCCCAACAGCGCCGTAAGGCTCACGCGAGTTGCGGTCCTGGGGTCCATGTGCAAACTCTATTCCCTCGCCCGCAGTTTACTCTCCCATCTGCCTGTTTGCCCGCCGCCGTCCGGAAAAAAAACTTCGCCTTGCCTTATCCATCCTCCGGAGCTTCGGGCTTGACACAATCACATTCAGACTTGAAACTGCGAGCTAGGTTGCTATGGCGTGGAGCGGCTTGCCCCGGCCCGCTCCGGTGAGGGTGGATTGCGATTCCGGTGAGCGTACCTAGCAGAGGACGGCAGACGATTCAGCTCAGCTCCACTATGGAAAGCGTTGGCGTGATCGAGGCCGCCGCGGAAAAGCTGGCCGCCGAAGCCGGCCTCGACGAGGACCAGCAGTCCCATATCGCCATGGCCGTGCGCGAGGCCGCGATCAACGCCGTCCTCCACGGCAACGAGTATGACCCGGCCCGCTCCATCCACTTAACCTTCGAAAACACCGGGACGGACCTGATCTTCACCATCGCCGACCAGGGCCGGGGCTTCGATCCTGACTCCCTTCCCGATCCGCTGGCGCCAGAAAACCTGCTTCGCGGCGCCGGCCGCGGAATCTTCCTCATCCGTTCTCTCATGGATGAGGTACACTTTCGACAACTGCACCCCGGAACCGAGTTGACGCTGGTCAAACATCTGGCGCCGGCGAGCGGTAAAACCTGACGCGCATGCGCAGAGGGAGCGAGGAGGCTGCTTGTTCCTTGCCTCAGCCGGGCCGATGGCGAGTCTCCGCCCGGCCGGGACCGCAAAGGTGTTATAACCGAAGTACCGAGAAGGAGGAATTTCCGTGGCTCTAGCTATTGCTTCCCGTGACGTGGATGGCGTTACCGTCCTGGACCTCAGCGGCCGTATCACCTTGGGCGAAGGCAGCGTACAGTTGCGCGACGCCGTTCGCGGCCTGATCGGCAAAGGACAAAAAAATATTCTGCTCAACATGGGTGAAGTCAACTACATCGATAGCTCGGGGTTGGGCGAACTGGTAAGCGCCTATACCACCGCCAAGAACCAGGGCGCTGCCGTCAAGCTCCTTAAGCTCACCAAAAAGGTACACGACCTGCTGCAGTTGACTAAACTTTACACCGTCTTCGACATCTACGATGATGAGGCAGCCGCCATCGCCTCGTACAGGTAGCCCCCATTCAGCCGCGCCGGCCTCGAAAAGGCCATTCCAATCATGTGGGATGGCCTTTCTTGCCTGTGCACTGTTAAGTCTGTATTAAAACTTCACCTGCGGCACTGCCTGCGCGGCTGGGCTGGCCTCGAAATAGGCATTGTTCACCTGGTAGCCCGCAATTCCCGCCCAGATGTTGTTGGGGAACTCGAGCACAAATGTGTTGTAGTTGCGCAACGCATCGTTGTAACGCTTGCGCGCTACGCCGATCCGGTTCTCCGTCCCCGCCAGCTCGTCCTGCAAGCGCATGAACTGGTCGCTCGAACGCAGTTGCGGGTAGTTCTCCGTCACCACAAGTAACTTGGCCAGCGCCCCGTCCAGTTGTCCGTTGGCCGCCATCTTCTGCTGCGGCGTCTGCGCATTCATGTATCCTTCGCGCGCCTTGTCGATATCGCCAAAAACGCTGCTCTCTTCTTTGGTGAACCCCTTCACCGTCTGCACCAGGTTGGGGATCAGGTCGGCGCGCCGCTCCATCTGCACGTCTACCTCAGACCACGCGGCCTTCACGTCCTGGTCTTTGGCCACCATCTGATTGCGCGCGCTCACGTAGCTCGCCACCACCATCAGGGCCGCCAAAAACAGCACGCCCACGATCCCCAGCGTTACCATCAGTCCACGACCCATAGAGTGCTTTTCTCCTCCCATCTCCGTCGCGTGCGGAAGGCACGCCAAAAATCCTGCTTACTGTCCCTCGCGCAGGTTCCTATCCTTGCCTCTGGATCATCAAGCCTTATCTTCACATCGGCCCGTTTTCTCCCGTTAGTCAAGCCAACGCGCAGTTCCATGCGAACGGCTCTACCACTCGCCTCCGGCGCCGCCGCCGCCAAAGCCTCCGCCCATGCCGCCAAAGCCGGAAAAACCATCGCCTCCACCCCCGCCGCCGCCAAAACCGCCGCCGCCGAAGCCTCCGCCCATCGACGATCCCGCGCCCCATCCGCCGAAGAACAGGCCAAAGCCCAGTAGCATCCGCAGCAGCGAAAATCCGCCGAAGAAGCCGAGAAACACGATCAGCAGAATGAGCTTTTCGAGCGCCGCTCCGTGCTGCTCGATGGGCTGGCTCACCGGCTGCGTCTCGTTTGCGTTCAAGGTGACGTGGTAGTTGGAGGCGACCACCTGCGCGATCTGGCCTACGGCCAGCATCACGGCGCTGTCGTAGTCGCCGGTCTTCAGGTAGGGAACCATCGCCCGGCCGATGTCCCCCACATCGCCGTCGGTCAGGATGCCTTCCAGCCCATATCCGGTCTCGATCCGGTACTTGTGGTCGTTGATCGCCAATAGCACCATCGCGTAGCGGTTCTTTCCGCTGTTGCCCATCTTCCAGTGGTCTTCCAGATCGTCCGCGTAGCCGGCCGCATCGTCGCCGTCGAGCGAGTTGACGGTCACGACCGCGATCTCCGTGTGGGCCGCGGAGTGGTCGAGCTGCGAGCAGATCGAATCCAGCCGCGCCGTCGCCTCCGGCGACAGCACGTGCGCAAAATCGCTCACGTAATCGGTGGGTTGGGGCAGGCTCTTGACGCTCTGGGCGCAGATTGGAAGCGCGAAAAATGCGAACAGTGCCGCCATCAACGGCGGAAAGACAGACACACGTACAGGGCGGAAAAATCTCATTCCGTTTCAATTGTACGCGGGCAGCCGGGCAAAGGTTCCCGCGCCCACAGGCGCTACACTGGGAGAACAATGCGCCAGGAGCAGAGTCCTTCGCCACCCGCCGCCAGCAGACGCCCCACCACAACCCATCTCCACGGCGCCGTCCTTACCGACGACTACGCATGGCTGCGCGATAAGGAGAATCCCCAGACCATCGCCTATCTCGAGGCCGAAAACGCCTACGCGGAGGCCGTCATGGCCCCGCTCGCCGGTCTCCGCGAGCAGCTTTACAATGAGATGCTCAGCCACATCAAGCAGACCGACGTCTCCGTTCCCTACCGCGATGGCGCCTGGTGGTACTACGCGCGCACCGAGGAGGGCCTCCAGTACGCGATTCACTGCCGCAAGCCCGCCGCGGCAGGCCACCCTGGCTCGGCCGCGGCTCCCAACTCCGATGCTGCGGAAGAAGTCCTCCTGGACGGCAATCTTCTCGCCCAGGGCCATCCATTCTTCGCCATCGGTGACACGGACATCTCCGATGACGGCCGCTGGCTCGCTTACACCACCGATACCCAGGGCTTCCGCCAATACACGCTGCACATCAAGGATCTCGCCACCGGCGAAACCCTCCCCGGCGAGGTGGAGCGCGTGGGCTCGGTGGTCTGGGCCGCGGATAATAAGACTCTTTTTTACACCGTCGAGGATGAGCAGCAGAAGCGCCAGTATCAACTCTGGCGGCACGATTGCATCGAGCCGCCCAACAAGGATGTGCTGGTATATCAAGACGGCGACGAGCGATTCAACCTGGCAGTTGGCCGGACCCGCGACGGCAAGTTCATCGTCCTCGAATCGTCCAGTCACACGGCCACAGAAGCCTGGGTTTTGCCCGCCGATCAGCCAACGGCCGCCTTCACTCTCATCGCGCCGCGCGCAGACGAGCACGAGTACTCCATCGACCATCGCAACGGCCTTTGGTTCATCCGCACCAACGACTGCGGCCGCAACTTCCGCCTTGTCACCGCGCCCGTTCAGACGCCCGGCCGCGAGCACTGGACCGAGATGATTCCGCACCGCGACGCCATCATGCTCGAAGACGTAGATCTCTTCGCCGGCTTCTTTGTCGCCTGCGAGCGCGAGGACGGCCTGCCGCGCCTGCGCTTGTGGCGTTTCTCCGGCGACGGTCCACAAGCCGAGCCTGCCGGTGAGATCGCTTTTCCCGAGCCGGCTTACGACGCTCATCCCCACATCAACCGCATCTTCGACACCCCAACCTTCCGCTACGCCTACCAGTCTCTGGTTACGCCCAGCTCGGTCTATGAGTACGACGTTGCCTCTGGCGCCTCTACGCTGCTCAAGCAGGTTGAGATTCCGGGCGGCTTCGACCGTGCACTTTACACAAGCGAGCGCATCCACGTCACTGCTCCTGCCGGCGACGGGGTTGCATCTGCTGGTGATGGCGCGCAAGCCCCGAACGGCGTGGCGGTTCCGGTCTCCCTCGTCTACCGCAAAGACAAACGCGCGCCGGGTCGCAATCCACTCTACGTCTACGGCTACGGCTCCTACGGCTACTCGCTGCCCATCGGTTTCAACTCCAACCGTCTGAGCCTGCTCGACCGCGGCGTGGTGATGGCCTACGCCCATATTCGCGGCGGCGGCGACTTGGGCAAGCCCTGGCACGACGCCGGCAAGATGCTCCGGAAGCGCAACACCTTCACCGACTTCATTGCCTGCGTGGAGCAGCTTACCGCCGCGGGCTACGGCGACCCTGCGCGCGTGGCCATCGAGGGCGGCTCGGCCGGCGGCCTGCTGATGGGCGCGGCCGTCAACATGCGGCCCGATCTCTTCCGCGCCGTCGTCTCCCACGTTCCCTTCGTGGACGTGATGAACACCATGCTCGACGCCTCGCTGCCGCTCACCGTGCCCGAGTACGAGGAGTGGGGCGACCCCAACCAGGAAGAGTACTTCCGTTACATGCTCAGCTACTCGCCCTACGACAACCTGAAGCCGGGGAGTTACCCGGCCATGCTGGTCAAGACTTCGCTCTACGACAGTCAGGTGATGTACTGGGAGCCGGCCAAGTACGTGGCCAAGCTGCGCACGCTCAAGACGGACGCCAATCGGCTGCTGCTGGTGACGAATATGCAGGCCGGGCATGGAGGCGCGAGCGGGCGGTACGACTATCTGAAGGAGATTGCGCTGGATTACGCGTTCCTGCTGCGGGAGCTGGGAATTGCGGGCCAAGGGACACAGCAGCAGCTTCCCTGACTGCCTGCGCTAACCAGATGTCCTCACTAGTACTGAACACCTCGCTCCCTGAGCACGCCCTCTGCGATTCCGACCAGTATGCCCCACCTCTGGTCCTGAACATTCTGAGCCAGGCACCCAAGTGCGTGCTGCCGAAGTTTCAGCACGACTTCTGAGGGGGCCTTGTTGACCCTCGTCGTCCATTCCTCGACACTCGGAAGTTGGTCGCAATTTCCCGCGATCATATAATTGGCATTCATGTCAGCCACGATACCGGCCTTTCAGTTTTTTGTCTGTCAATTACTCCATAGCAATCAGCATCGATTCCAACTTTGCCCTAAGAGCGAATAGTACCCTCTGTATCCTGCCCCGTCCCATCTGCCCCGGGCCCTGACCGCGAAGCCAGAATGCTCTCCCAGTTTGAAGTCGAATCGTGACTTGCAATCCGATCATATCGGGTGGCGACGCCACGTTCTTTACGGGGGCGCCTTCTAGCTTGTAGTTGATCGTTCCTGGCTCCAGCACGTATCCCCACAGCGAATCGTTATCAAACCAATGTACCTGTCCGTTATGGGTGTATGCGATGTTCTCGATGCGATACGTCCGCGTTCGAGACCGATTTCTTATGTCGAAATTCGGCCATGCGGAGAACACTCCGCTCAGGGTCTTATAGCTCCAGTTGTAGGAAACGAGCAGGTCCGTCGCTTGCAAGAACCACTGAACAATAAGGTACATAAATACGAAAAATAGCCCAGCTCCGATTCCCCCGAGAATGTTGCCTAAAGTCGTCAGCCAGAAGTTCATGCTCCGAGTATAGGCGAATGCATTTCTGGTTGTTATGATTCGAGGTTGAGCTCCGCCAGCGTCTTCTCCAGGCTGGCGGCGTCTTCGACGTTGAGGGTCTTCAGCGACGGATCGATCTGGCGGAGCAGGCCGCAGAGCACCTTGCCCGGCCCCACCTCGACGAACGCCTCCGCGCCGGCTTCCTTCAGCGACTGCACGCAGTCCACCCAGCGCACCGTGCCCGTCACCTGGCGCACCAGCGCATCGCGCGCGGCTTCGGCCGTCGTCACCAGCCGTCCGGTCACGTTGGCCGCCACGGGAATGCGCGGCTCGTGCATCGCCAGACCGTCGAGCACGCGCGCCACTTCTTCCTGCGCCGGCTGCATCAGCGCGCAATGGAAGGGCGCGCTCACGGGCAGCGTGACGGCGCGCCGCGCACCCTTGGCCTTCGACAGCGCCGACGCTCTTTCGACGGCCGCCACGGCGCCCGATATCACGGTCTGGCTGGGCGAGTTCAGATTCGCCGCCTGCACGGTGAGTCCGGTTTCTCGCGCTGCCTCTGCGCAGGCCGCAAACACCTGCGCTGCGTCGAGCGCGAGCACCGCGGCCATGGCGCCCTGTCCTGCTGGAACCGCCTGCTGCATGGCCCGCCCGCGCGCCTTCACGGCGCGCACCGCATCGGCAAAGCCGAGCGTTCCTGCGGCGACGTGCGCAGACCATTCCCCTAAGGAGTGTCCCGCGGCCAGTGCGGGCTGCACGCCGTGTTCTGCAAGCACGCGCGCCGCGGCCACGCTCACCGCGAGGATCGCGGGCTGCGTGTTCTCGGTCAAGCGCAGCTCCTCCTCAGGCCCCTCAAAACAGAGCCGCGAGAGCGCGAAGTCCAGCGCCGCGTCGGCCTCGGCAAAGGTTTGCCGGGCTACAGGATACTTTTCGGCAAGCTCGCGGCCCATGCCTACGGCCTGCGAACCCTGTCCGGGGAATAGGAAGGCAATCTTCGCGGTCATTCCAGAAAGGATTGTACCGGATGAGCCGCTTGATTCCGAATGTGCCGCTCTTGCCCCACCCAGCGTGCTGGCCCATCCGCGTTCTGAGCCGCGTTATGCAGCATGGCCTGCCGATTCATGCACTGGACATGCCCGGGCACTGTAGATTTTTCCTCAAGAAAGAATCTACTTTCTCGGCTCTCAATCGTTCCCAGTATTTCCAAAAATGCCGTAATCAAAACCGTCAGAGCCACCACTTCCAAGAAACCCCACATAGCCGCAACAGACGGGTAGATTCTTCCTCCAAAGAGGAGAATTTACATAGACTTTAGCAATCAGCCTGGCTGTGCGCGAAGAAGGCGGTCCATTCGCTGCGCGCGCCAGGATATACCCCTGCGGCTCTGGTGGTTCAGGTTGGACGCCCGCGCACCCGCGCCGCAACTTTTTCGTTTGTAAACCGTGCCTTCCGGAAGAGCCCGTGCCATCGCCGCTGGTTGGCGAGAACCGCGTCGCAATTGGCTTCGCACTGTGTATGCGGTGCGCAGCCATCCTGCTTCTCCGCTCCAGCTACCAAACCCATGAGGCTTGGGGTCAAGATCACCACCCCAGAAGGAGTTCGATTAACCAGCCGCTGACCAAAAACATGACTGCTACCACCTCCACAAAGCCCAACACGGCTGCCGCACCCTGCAAGATTTTTCCCCCGTACAGGAAGAAATTACCCAGGCGTGCGGATCCGATGGGATTGTGGAGCGTGAGGACGCCGGACCATTTGTGGTCATATGCAACCATCAGTTTCCCCAGCAAAAACACGCCACAAAAGAACACTACTCCGAGGAAATGTCTTAAAATGAGCATTCGGTTCACCCCCCTTCCGCGGCCGTTCACGTAAGTAAATTACTGCGAGTGTTTTTGCAATTAGATGGCCAAACCGTCCGCCTTCGCATTCTCGCACAAGCCTTGTGCGCTGCAAGAGAGGCAACTGGGCATCTCGCGGCATGTTAAGAATCCGCGTAGCCTATTTACAGTGCGGATCATCACACTTCTTCTCTCAGAAAAGGAAGTCAGCCGTCACCTGCGATGACTGAGCCCTACATACCAGGAACGGTCTTGTCCTGCCAACCATCAATTCGAAAGATGCGGGAAGGTTGCATCGATCTTGCTACTTACTTGCCCGCTTGTAAAACGGCAATGGAACCTGCCTGGCGCGCACGTGTTTGCCGCGCACATCCACCAGCACATCCTCGCCGCTCTGGGCCACCGCAGCCGGCACGAGCGCCAATGCGATGTTGGTCTTCAAGAATGGCGCGGGCGAGCCGGAGGTGACCTTTCCGATCACTTCTCCACGGCCTGAAAGTACGGAGTACCCGTCGCGCGCGATGCCGCGCTCGACCATCTCCAGGCCCACGATCCTGCGCGTGGGCCCGCCGGCCGCCTTGACCGCCAGTAGGGCCTCGCGGCCGATAAACTTGCCCTTGTCGAGCTTGAGCCAGCGCGTCAGGCCGGCCTCGAAGACGTTGATCTCCTCCGAGATTTCATGGCCGTAGAGGCTCATGGCGGCTTCTAGGCGCAGGGTGTTGCGCGCGCCCAATCCGCAAGGCCGGATGCCGAACTCCGCGCCGGCATCAAGCAGCGCGTTCCACATCTTCACGGTGGCCGCCTCATCCGACGGAATGTAAACCTCGAAGCCGTCCTCGCCCGAGTAGCCGGTGCGCGCGATCAATACATTGGGAATGCCGGCCACCGTGCCCCAGGTAAACCGGTAGTTTTTGATGGCCGTTAAATCGACCTTGGTCAGCTTGGCTAGGGTTTCAAGCGCGCGCGGACCTTGCACAGCCAGTTGCGAGTAGTAGGCCGAGTAGTCGGCGATGTGAATGCCGGGCCACGCGCCCACCTGCTGGCGAATCCAGGCAAAATCCTTGTCTTTGGTGCCCGCATTCACCACCAGCAGGTAGTCGTTTGCGCTCAGCCGGTGCACCAGAATGTCGTCCACAAACGTGCCCTGGGGCGTGAGCAGCGCAGAGTAGTGAGCCTGGCCATCCTGCAATTGCGATACGTTGTTCATGGTGATGTGCTCAACCGCGGCCAGCGCGCCGGGGCCGCGAAACTGAATCTCGCCCATGTGGCTGACGTCGAACAGGCCCACCCCCGTGCGCACCGCCATGTGCTCGGCAATCAAGCCGCCGCCGGGGCCAGGGTATTCGACCGGCATATCCCACCCTCCGAAGTCCACCATCTTGGCCTTCAAGGCGCGGTGCGTGGCATTGAGCGCGGTTTTCTTCAGCGGGGGCGCGGCAGCGGTGCTCATGCGGATTCCTTTCGACGATGCGGCTGTTTCTTGCTTACGATAGGGACTTAACGTCTCTGGGGTCAAACGCGGCTGCCTGGCTTCCTATCCACGCAGGCCGGACCTCGGAAAAAATAAAAGCGCCATGAACTATTTCCGTGGAATCGTGCTGCTGGCGGCGGGGTGCCTCGCGCTCTGCGAGGCTTGGAGGAATCGCACCGGCGAACGCGCCTGGTGGGCCATGGTGTTGGGTCTGGCGGCCATCGGCATCGGCATTTGGCGAATGACCCGCAAGCCGGACTGGCTGCGCCGGCCGGACCGGAGCCGGCGGGAACCGGATCAAGACCCCGGCAGGAGGATTTCTTAGCATCATGCCTACCCTCTACAACCGCATTCAGGGCCGCAACCTGGAACGGCTTGCCGCCTTGAGCGACGGCATCTTCGCCGTGGCCATGACTCTGCTGGTTCTCGATCTGCACATCCCATCCGCCGCGCAGATCCACTCGGAATCCGGACTCCTGGCCGCGCTCGCTGCGCTGGGGCCGCAGTGGATCACCTATGCGATGAGCTTTCTTACCCTGGGCATCTTCTGGGCTGGCCAGCAAACGCAGCTCAACCACATCGCCGAGGGCGCGCGCGACCTCACCTGGATTCACCTCGGCTTTCTGTTCGCAATTACCCTGCTGCCGTTTTCCACGCGCCTGCTGGCGGAGTTCATCGTCTACCGCGCGGCTTTGGGCGTCTATTGGCTGAATATCCTGGCTCCCGGCGCGATGCTCTATTGGAGCTGGGCATACGCTACGCGCACCCATCTCATCAAGGCCGATACGCCTGAAGAGGTGCGCGCCAGCATCTGCAAGCGGATATTGATTGCGCAGTCGCTCTATGCCGCCGGAGCGGTCTTGTGCTTTATCGCCACGTGGGTGAGCATTGCGGCGATCGTGCTCGTGCAGTTGAATTACGCGCTGGCGCCGCGGCTGCGCCTCCGCAAGCGGCGCTGAGCGCACCAGCGCACTGCGGCTCCCGTCCCCGGCGCACGCAGCCAGCAAGACGCTGCCGGAAGGGCGCGCGGCTTACTTCCTCCAGGCCCTCCAGAAGGAAGTGGCGCCCAGGTAGAGGAAGATTGCTAAAAATGCAGCCGATCCCCAAAATTGTCCGTGTTCAGGGCCGTAAGCCCAACTGGCTCTGTGCATCCACACCCCCCGCACAAATACCAGCGCAAAGAGGAAGAAGAAAACCCCGGCCACCTCCAGCCAGATGATCCCGCCCACGCGGCGAAAAGGACGCAAAAATTCGCCGATCCCGCGCACCACCCCGCCGCCGGCTTGCCCGGCTCTCTGCCTGGCAGCCCGGTTTGCCGCAGCGCTGTCCTCAACTTGGCGATTCAGCGAGGGCGACTGGACCGCAGCTTCAGCGTGCGCCGCCATCCGCCGGCTTGCCATGCGTCCCGCCACGCGCAATCCAATGCCCAAGGCGCGCCCGATCTTTTGCGGCTTCATCCCGTTTATGATGGTAGCAGCGATGGATTGTAAGGTGCTTTTCATCGCCGGACCCACGCTGCAATTTGCGCTCCCGCAGCGGCGGAAGTAATGTAGAGAAATTGCAAGCCGCAACCCGCGCTAACCTTTCCGCGCTGGCCGCCGCTGCTGGAGGTAGGTGTGACATCGCGTCTGCGTGAACTCATTCAGCAACTAGGCGAGGCTATCCATGAGTCGGTGATCGAAAGCGAGCAGATCGCCGGAGTGGTGCAGGACATTCGCAAGTACGGCTTTGACGTCCTGCTCATGCTGGAGGCCACCATCGGCCTCAACGAAGTCACGGCCAAGAACGGCGGGGACGATGAAGCAGGAACGGAAAGAGGCGGCGCAAGCGGAGCCTTCACTAAGAATGATCTGCACTTTTTGCATTCGCTCCGCATCTCGGTCGAGGGCGAAAAGGATGAGGACGCCAACGCCCACGAAGACGGCAGGTAGATACTCCCATCGCAATACATTGGATTTGTATGCGGGCAGCCTCAAAGGCTAGCAGTGCGTGCCGGCTGCCAGCTTAAAGCCGGCCAATTCGCTTTCTTGACCACTTGCGAAAATGCGGGCTGAATCAGACAGCTTGCTCCGGCCTCGCAGGCGCCGGAAGTCGAGGCGCTGAGAACCTTTGCCGGGCCAGCGGCATCCAATGAAAAGGGAGTGACACGCCAAACTGCACGCCCTGGGGGTCATGTGTTCGCGCTCTCTGCGGGCGCGTTCATGTGCGGCGGACGGTTTCGCGGAGAAGGATAATCCACTGTAAGCTGCAAATTGTGCACGCAATTTTTCGCGGCCGGCTCCGGCTCGTAGTCGCCGGCCTGGAGGTATCCCATAGATGGCGACAATTCAGATGAGGGTGCGGCCCGAGGATCTTTCCCAAGTTCCCAAAAGCCAGGAACGGATTCCCGAACCCATGATTCTGGTAATCTTTGGCGCTTCGGGCGATCTGACCCGGCGCAAGCTGCTCCCGGCGCTGTTTCATCTTCGGCAGGCCAACCTGCTGCCGGAGCGTTTTGCGATTGTGGGCGTGGCGCGGCGGCCCTTAGGCCCCACCTTTGCCCAGGATATGCGGGCAGGAATCATCGAGTCCGGCGGCGTAGAAGCGAACGACGCCAAGCTGGACGAGTTTGTCAGCCACATCAGTTACTTTCAGTTGAACTTCGACGATCCGTCGTCCTATGCAGGGCTGAAGGCGGAGCTGGAGCGCATCGACAAGGAGCGCAACATCGGCGGCAACCGGCTCTTCTACCTCGCCACGGCCTCAGAGTTCTTTGCCGGAATTGTGGAGAATCTGGGCGCTCAGGGCATGGCGCAGGCCGAGCACGGGGTGGCGGAGGTCCTGATCGAGAAGCCCTTCGGCCACGACCTGGACTCGGCGCGCGAGCTGGATCGGCGGGTGAATGCCGTCTTCCCCGAAAACCAGGTCTACCGCATCGATCATTACCTGGGCAAAGAGACGGTCCAGAATCTGCTGGTCTTCCGCTTCGCCAACGGCATCTTTGAGCCGGTGTGGAACCGCAACTACATCGATCACGTGCAGATCACCGTGGCCGAAACGCTGGGCATCGAGGGCCGCGGCCCGTTCTACGAAAAGGCGGGCGCGCTGCGCGACGTGATGCAGAACCACATGATGGAACTGCTGGCGATGATATGCCTGGAGCCGCCCTCCAGTTTTGAGGCCGAAAGCCTGCGTAGAGAGAAGCACAAGGTGTGGCGCGCGATTCATCCCATCCCGGTCCAGGATGCGGTCTGCGGACAATATGGGCCGGGGATTATGGGCGGCGAGCACGTGGTGGGCTATCGCGACGAGGAGCGCGTCAATCCCCAGTCAACCGCAGAGACTTACGCAGCCCTGCGCCTGGAGATCGAGAACTGGCGCTGGGCGGGGGTTCCGTTCTATCTGCGCACCGGCAAGCGGCTGAAGAAGCGGGCCACCGAAATCAGCATTGAGTTCAAACAGCCGCCGTTGCTGATCTTCAACCGCATGGCCACAGGCAATCACTGCCAGGAGATTCAGCCCAACCTGCTCAAGATCCGCATCCAGCCCGACGAGGGGATCGCGCTCCGTTTTGGGGCCAAGGTGCCCACCTCGCCAAGCATGGCTGTCTGTCCGGTGACCATGGATTTCGATTACGAGACGGCCTTCGGCAAATCCAGCGCCAACGGATACGAGCGCCTGCTCCTGGACGCCATGCTTGGCGATCAGACCCTGTTTTTGCACCGCGACGGCGTGGAAATCACCTGGGCCCTCTTTATGCCCATCCTCCAAGCCTGGGCGGAGAACAAGCCCGATCTGTTCCCCAACTACTTTGCCGGGTCCTGGGGACCCGACTCCGCCGACCGCCTGCTGGAGCGCGATGGCCGCGCCTGGCGCAACGATCTGGGCCGATAAGAAACAGCGCGAACACCACGGGCCGGAACTCCCCGGAGTTCCGGCCCGTGGTTGTTCCTGAGCGCCGGATTCCTTTACTGGCAACCCACGAAGGCTAGGTTCAAGCCCGTTACGTTATACGGCCCAGCGCCCGTCAACGCCGTCGTCGAAGTCTTCACCTCGGACGGGCTACAATCCGGCGTTCCGCCCGAACCTGGAACGATCGCCAATCCATCTACGATATAGCTGGCCAGGTTGGCGTTCACCGTGAACGTTACTCCGCTGGAGGCCCACGCGCCAACGCTTGCGCCGCCCGAGGGTTCCATCATGCTGTAATTTGCGCAGTACGTGCCGCTGGGGCAAATGACAGTGCTGGTGGAAGCAGCCGTCTCCACCGACAGCGTAGAAGCGCTCTGCGTGGAAGTTGGCGCCAGAGGAATGGTGTAGGTGTTGGAGTTCATCGTCTCCAGTGCGCTCAACTGCGCATCCATCACCGTGCCTGCCATGGAACTGTTTTGAGCGGTCACCTGACCGCTCAGGCTCACTGAGCTCGTCGCGGTTACCGTGGGCAGGCTTAGTTTCACCGTGCCCACCGTATCGCCCACGCTTACGCCCGTTATGATGTCTGGCTGGTAGAGCACGCCGTCATGGCGGGTGCCGACGATTACTACGTCATAGGTTCCTGCGGGCAGCGGGCAGAAGACAAAAGTGCCATTGGCGCCGGCCAGCGTGGACATTTGTATGCGATCTACCCCCGTCGAATCCTTTTGTTCCACAGCCACCACCACCGTACCGTCGACGGGATTGCCGGTCGAGGCGTCCATCACGGTGCCGTTAATCGAAGTCGAGGTAGTGCTAACCTCGCCGGCGTGCAGTACCGGCTTCAGCCGGTATTGCCCGTTGCCCTCCACGACCAGGGACTGACAGGTGTTGAAATCGATGTCCAGGTCTACGGTCTTGCCTGCAGTCACCGTGAATCCGCCCGAAGCGATCTGCCCCGCGGGAATCTTGATGCCGGTCTGCGCTTCGCTGGAGAGCTGCAGCGTATGCACGCTGTTATCTGCGGCCAGCACTACGCAGTTGTTCGCGCTGCCACATGCATTCCCCGACACGCCCGCGGCGGTGTTGCTGGCCAGTATCAGCCGGATCTGCTGATAGGTGCCGGCCTGGAGTTGCAGGTTATCGCCCAGCGTCGCCAGAAAGCATTGATTGTTGGCCTGGCCCAAAAGATCCACCTGCACAGGCGCCTGGGAGAGATTGGGGGTCAGGTCCACCCAGCCGCTGCCGGTTGCACTGGCCGTGGCGCTCGTGCTGGCCTGAACATCGGTGATGGTGACGTAAACGTGAGAGTATGGCCCGTTGGGCGCTTGGCAGGTTGCGGGGTCGCTCAACATGGTATTGACGGTGCCCATGCCCGAAGCAGAGTTCGAGCTCGACCCGCTGTTGCACGCAACTACAACTACAGCGGCTACCAGCAGGCAGCCGAGGCCGAGTGCGAGTTGCCAAACGACACGGTGGGAAGTACCTTTAAGGTCCTTTCGCATGGTGGTCCTCCAGTTTAATTTCTCGTGTATGGCGGTCGAACCAAGGACAACTCTGTGAACTTAGAGGCGCAGAGATGAGGGGCAGTTGCTTTGATAAAGAAAATTTTCATATCAGCAAAAAATGGCGGACAAAAGCCGGTCTAAAGAGAAGCAAATTGTGGCAGTAAGCCCCATGCGATCTTCAACGGCGTCCTGTCTGGCAGCTCGCCGCCGAGCCGGCGGATCACTCCAAATTCAGAGAGTCACAGGTAGCCGCCGCGAGGCCTTGGCCGCAGGCGCGTTTCCGCTGTCTTGCCCGCTCTCACGTCCCTACTACATACCCTTATTCATGGCCTCGTTCGCCAGCCGGTCGGCCTCGCGGTTGCCGCCGCGCAGGGTGTGGGTTATTTCAAAGCCGTCAAGCCTTGCCGCGCGGCGCTGCGCTTCCTCCCACAGGGATCGCAGGCCGGGATTCTTCACCTTGTACCGGCCCTGCATCTGCCGGACCATCAGCTCCGAATCGGAAACTACACGCAGTCGCTTCACCTGATGCGCCTGCGCCCAATCCAGCACTGCCAGCAGCCCCTGGTACTCGGCGTAGTTGTTGGTCTGCCGGCCCAGGAACCGGCTCAGCCGCGCCGCCACGCGCCCCTGGGCGTCCTCAATCACCGCGCCGTAGCCCGCGGGGCCGGGATTGCCGCGCGATCCGCCGTCGCAGTGCGCCGTGAACCACTCCCCGGCTGGCTGGGCAGGCTGCGATCCTGCAAACAGATTTCCGCTCATCTTCTCCCAGTGTAATCGGGATCATGGCTCACCGGCCGGCGCCCCGGCGAGCCGTAGATCGGATTACCAAAGCGGCCATCCTACGTCTATCAGGGTACGCACCTTAGCTATTCTCCAGAATGGAGATTCGATGGCAGCGGAGACGGTGAGCACTACCTATTTCCCGGTGCACGCGAGCGTGGCTTTAGCGTGGCCAGACGTGCGGAGGGTACAATCCTCAGCAGGTATGGCTGCGACGAGGGCGATGGGCGATGCGAACCGGGACGGAGCCAGCCGTGGGCAAGAGCGCCTTCAGGCGCGCGCGGCGGAAGCGGACCTGATCCGCGAGGCCCAGGCCGGTTCGCGTCCAGCTTTTGACGCCCTGGTACGCCAGTACGAGCACCAAGTCCTTCGCTTGGCCCTCCATCTGACCGGCTCCGAGCACGATGCTGAAGATATTTACCAGGAGGCCTTTCTAAAGGCCTTCCGCTATATCGGTAACTTCCGTTTCGAGTGCTCCTTTTACACCTGGATCTACCGCATTGTCACCAACCTTTGCCTGGATCAGTTGCGGCGCCGTAAGACCCGCCGCGAGGACCACGCAGTGGTGATGGATCACTCCGGAGACGAGATCGACCTGCTGGCTTCCGTCTCCGACAACCGCTCGTTTTCAAACCCCGCCCGGGAGCTGGATCGCAAACTGCTGGGCGCTAAAATTCAGGCGGCGCTGGAGAATCTCACCCCTCGGGAAAGGATGGTCTTCGAGTTGAAGCACTACGAGGGGCTGCGCCTGCGCGCCATCGGCGAGATGCTGAACACCACGGAGGAGACCGCCAAAAACACACTCTTCCGGGCCACTAAGAAGTTGAGAGCGCAATTGGCGGATTTGCGCTAACGGCTGGCTACTAGCTCTTGACTTTTAGCTATTAGCAGCTTGGCGGAAGGGGTAGGGCTCGATCCTAAGACATAACGAGACCAAAGAAAATCGGCAGACTTACCCTTTGCACCGCGAGCTAGGAGCTAGAAGCTAATGGCGAATAGCGGTTTTCGAGAGGCTGAAGGACGTGACTATGAATTGCGAACTTGCACACGAATGGATCGTAGCGCGGGCTTATGATGAGTTGTCCGGCGAACAGGAGCAGGAACTGGAACGGCATGTGGCCTCCTGTCCCGAGTGCCGGAAGGAACACGAACAGGTATGGGCGCTGAAGGCGCTGGTGGATGCGCACCCGGTGCTGGATCCGGAGCCGAATCTCGTGGCCCGCGCCCGGCTGCGCCTAGGTGAGGCGTTGGATGCGTTGCCGCCGAGGCCTTGGTATGAGCGGATGGGCCTGCGCATGAAAAGCGGCTTAGCGGGCTTGCTGGCCGCGCCCGCGGCTGCTGTGCTGTTGCTGGCGGCTGGAGTTGGAGCCGGAGGCCTGGGCGGCTACAGGCTCGCGCAGCGCCGGATGGTGCGGCCGGTTGCGCTCGCTCAAACTGCCGTTGCGGTCAAAGCCGTTCGAGTCAAAACGGCCGTCAAAATCGAACCGCAGCCGGAGCTGGCGAACATATCCAGCATTTCGCGCGTCGTTTACCGGCCCGGCAGCAAGGTTGTAGACGTGAGCTACAGCCAGTTGGTGCGCCGGCGCATTGAGGGATCCATGGACGACCCGGCCATTCGCCAGTTGTTGATGCTGGCGGCGCAAAACTCGCCATCGGCCAGCGTGCGCGAAGACTCGGTAGCCCTGATGGCCGCCGATTGCCGCGCCACCGGCACTTGCCGGCCCACGGGCATTCTCGATGCCCTCATGGTTACGCTACGCTACGACAAGAATGCCCAGGTCCGCGAGCAGGCGCTCAATGGCCTCAAGCCTTACGTGGCCCAGGATATGCGCGTACGCGATGTGGTTCTGGAGGCTCTTCTGAATGACCCTGACCCGGTAATCCGTTCCCAGGCCATCAGCTTATTGGCGCCTGTGGAGGCCGATACCAGCGTGCGCGAGGTTCTTTATTCGGTCTCGACCTCTGACGCCAGTCCCCAAATCAGGGATGTCTCTCGCCAGATGTTGAGCCAGATGCCACAGATTCAATAAAAAGCTGTTTGCCTTTCCGGTAACCGCGCCGTCAGATGCGAATGCGGGCTGAAGCAAAGGCAACCGCTGGAAATCTCGAGATGAAGAATTTTTTGAGGCCGCTCTTGAATCTCCACCGCCCGCGGAACCTGCATCGCCCTGGCTGGGCCGCTCTCATCTTGGCAGGCGCAGCTCTGGCGATGGCGCCCTCGGCGGGCGCACAGGCGCAGCAGGCAACGCAGTTCTCTGCACATCCCACACCCTCACCGGCCGCGGAGGGTTACCTGGGCGTCGATGTTATTAACGTCGATGCCCAGGCAGCGCAGTCCCTCAAGCTCAAAGAGGCGCATGGCGCCTTAATCACACTCATCGATCACGACGCGCCGGCGGGGAAGATAGGTCTGAAAGTCAATGACGTAATCCTCCAACTCAACGGTCAGAAGATTGAGAATGCCGAGCAGTTGCGCAAAATGCTCAGTGAGATTCCCCCGGGCCGCAAGATCACCCTTGAGATCAGCCGTGACGGCCGCACTCGGAGGTTAGCCGTGAAGTTGGCCAACCGCCAGGTCATCGAAGACGAGACCTGGGACCGCATCGGTGACGGCGGCGACGTGTTTACTCCCGCGCCGGGCATGGGGATGCTGCCGGGCGGCGGCGGCCACACGTCCATGCTGAGCGGACTCTTTCATTTTCCCTTCTTTGGCAGCAGCCTCAATGTCGGCGCGATGGTTGAGCCGCTCACCTCGCAGATGGCCGAGTACCTGGGCGTCGCGGGCGGGGTGATGGTTAAGCAGGTGGCGCGCGGCAGCGAGGCGGCCGACGCCGGACTGCGCGCTTTTGATGTGATCCTCAAGGTCGGCCCGGCACACATCACCACGCTGGCCGATTGGGGCCGTGCGCTCCACGCCAACGAAGGCAAGCCGGTGCAGGTCACCATCCTGCGCAACAAGAAGCAGCAGATCATGACCCTCCAGGTGGATTCAAGACATGATCCGGGTGCGGCTGAGCACCAAAGGACGCCTCTCACAGGCAATGGATCGCGGAGGGCGGAAAGTTAGTTCCGGATTTCGATCCCTCTCAAGCGCGCAATACCTCTACGAATCAGTGAATCACTACCAAGGCCAGGCCCATGGGCGGCAGCGTAAGGGAGAGCCGGCTGCCGCGGATCGGCACATCCTGCGGCGGTCCAATTCTTGAAGCGCGGCGCAGCGCCTCAACTTGCTGATGGGTGGGGTACTTCGGGCTTCCCATCGCCTTCCATGCAGCGAGCGTGTCTCCGTGCTGGGCGTCAACGCGGCGAATCTCCGCATAAGCGCCATTGCGCACGCCCTCCAAGTGAAAGGTAACCTTCTTGCCGGAGCCGTCCGCTCCCGGCTCCACGAGGTTCCAGGCGGCGATCACCAGCGTGCCGCCGGCGCGGCGTGTCACAATCGCTTCGTTCACCGGAGCCGGCAGGCGCTCATCACCGAGTTTATGGAGCAGCATGAATGCGTCAAAGGATGACTTAGGAATGCCGTCTTCAGCAACGATGCCGTAACCGCCGTAAAATGGTGTCTTAATCACGCCTTGCTCCTCGAAGACATCCGAAAAGGTCCAGTAAGACATCATCCTCGTCATTCCGTCGCACTTGCTGATTGTGTCCGCCAGCCACGGCCCCATATAGGTCGAGTCAGTAATGGCCTGCTGGTTCTTGTAGGTTGCGTTGAACTCGCTCCAGATGAGGGGAATGTGGGGACGGGCGGAGTGGAGGATTTCTTCGTGGACCTTGTTGACCGCGGCGCAGACCATCTGATGAGGCGCGATGGCGCGATGGCCGTGGAAGACGTTTTCCGCCGAATCGTTGCCATAGGCGTGCGTGGAGACAAAGTCCAGCGGGACGTGATCCTTAGTGGCGTGCGCAATAAAATCGCCGACCCAGGCTGCCTGAGCGGTGGCCGGCCCGCCTACGCGCAGACGCGGACTCACCGCTTTGAGCGCGCGGGCGGTATGATCGTATAACTCGAAATAGGTTTGTTCCTTCGGCTTGCCTGCCCAGAAATCGAGGTTCGGTTCATTCCATACCTCGAAGTACCACTGGGCCACTTCGTTGATGCCATAGCGCGCAACTAAATGCCGGGCGAAGGCGGAGATCAAGTTATCCCATTTCGCATAGTTAGCCGGCGGAGAGACGATGGGGTGATACCAGAAATTCTGGCGGATGGGATGCGCGGCCAGCGCCTTGGGCATAAAGCTGATTTCGACGTAAGGACGCACGCCGTTCTTGAGCAGGGCATCGTAAATTTGATCGACATACGACCAGTTGTAAACCGGATTGCCCTGCGGGTCTTGGCTGTACACGCCGTTTTCGTCGTCGAGAATGGCGTGGAATCGCACGTAGCGTAGATCGGTGATCTTCTTCACCATGCGCAGGTCAGATTGATAATCGGCGCGCATGGCAAGATGGGCGCGGCCGGAGCCGAACATCTCTTCCCAGAAATGCGGAAACGGAGTTCCCGCGGCGTGCGCGTTGACCACAATCACCTCAGCAGCCGAAGCCTGCGGCGCGGCGGATTGCTGCGTGCGCCCGCAAGAGGCAGAGATTAGGAATGCGGTTGCTATAACCGGAGCAAAACGAAGACGAAACATAATTTCTCTCCCCCAATAGTTTACGAAGTTTTTGCGGCTGCAATGCCATCACCGATGGAGCTTCATCGGGTTTGTTAACTTCAGCCTCAGTGTGAAGCCAATTCAGAACAGAGAAAAAGTTTAACTCAGGGCAGCGAAATCAGCGTCTTCCCCAAGACATATCCGCTTGGGGCAACCGGGCAGGCTCAAAATCGATAACCGGGCTTGAGTTCACACTGATAAAAGGATGAGTTGGCCTCGCTGGCGCCGTTTCTGGCCGTGCAGGCGGCCCAGCCCATATCAAGTTTCGGGCTGAGCGGGAAGATGATCTGGACTCCGCCCAGCTCGGTCTCCAGGCTTACGCCCTCGCCCGTCGGAGGGACGCTGAAGTTGAAACCTCTTCCAAAGATTACGGGGTAGGATTCACGCACCTTGGAGACCGTGGTGGTCTGATACACCTCGGCCTGGAGCAGAAACGTCGCAGGGCCGGACCAATCCAACGCCGACGCTGTGATAATCCGGCCTCCCTGAGCAAAGCCGCTGGAATCGATTTTGGTAAATGGGCACGGTCCCGCAATGCACGAAGCCCTGGCATTGCGAAACACGTTGCCAGCGCCGGCATCGAGCCGGATGGAGCCGGTAGCGGCCTTCCAGTATCCGTCCGGGGAGCAGGGACCTTGATGACGGCAGGGAACATTGGCCTTGTTATAGACCACAAATGTTCTGACCGCGCTTCCGACATTTTCCTGCTTTTGATCGTTCACCGTGTACCGTACGCGAATGTTAGACACCACCGTGGGCGCAATCTGCGGATTCTCGGCGGCCGCGGCAGCCGCCGGTTGCATGGCGGCGACAATCAGATTCCGCAGGGAGGAACGGAAGCGAATGACCACTGGCAATGCGAGGCTCTTGTAGCCGCGGCGCTGAAAGCTGAGCATGACCGTTCGCCCCGGCAGAACCGCGCCGGGAATGGCGATGCGAAAGTATCCTGACGCGTCCGATTGGGTGCTCACGCTCGATTCCGAATAACGGGCGGTGATCTGGACGCCGGCGATGGGCTGCTGCTTGCGCACGTCGGAATCGCTGCGAATCACTGCGCCCTGGATGACGGACCAGCGCGGCCTCCAATGGCGCAGGCCAAAGATGAGCAGGAGGGCTGCCATGGCGCCGGCGGCAACGGCAATCCAGATTGCAGTGCTTTTTCGGCTCAAGGTTTTCCTTTCCTATCCGTTGGACGCGGACTCTCAGAGTTTTGCAGCCGCTCCGGAATCATGGGGCAGGAAATTCTGCATCTAAGAATATACACGAGTTATGAACCGGCCTAAGGACCAACCTATCTTGAACCTTGTGGGGCGCAGGACGTCGCGCCGCGACATGTTGCGCCGGCTTTCAAGCCTTTCTCTTGGGCTGCCGTTTGCGCGCGCAGCAACGCTGGCCGCCGCCGGCGCGCCCGAGTACACGGATGACGGCACTTATTATGAGGAGTTGCGCGGGCCGGTGCAACTCACCTACGCCGATTTGGCCGCGACGCTTTCTCCCCAGGACGAGAAATTCCTTGACGCGCTGGAACGCGCATCTTTTCAGTTCTTTTGGGAGCAAGTAAACCCGCAGGTGGGCTTGATCAAAGACCGCTGCAATGCGCGGGCCAAGGATACAACCCTGGCCTCCAGCATAGCCTCCACCGGCTTCGGTCTCACGGCGATTTGCATTGCCGAGCAGCGGCGATTCATCAGCCACGCGGAAGCGCGTTTGCGGGTGGTTCGCACGCTCTCCTTTCTCTGGCGCAAGGTTCCCAACGTGCACGGTTTCTTTTTCCACTTCGCAAACCTCAATACCGGCGAGAGGATATGGGATTCTGAGGTTTCGTCGATCGATACGGCGATTCTGCTGTGCGGCGTGCTCACCTGCCGGCAGCACTTTCATGACCGGGTCATCGAGGAGCTGGCGCTTGCTATCTTCGATCGCGTGGACTGGCCTTGGCTTACCGAGGACACTTCTCTGCTGTCGATGGGCTGGACGCCGGAGGATGGTTTTATCCCCTCGCGCTGGGGATCCTACAGCGAGCTGATGATGATCTATCTGCTGGGCATGGGATCGTGGTCCCATCCTCTCGCCAAAGACGAGTGGCTGGCATGGAAGCGCCCCATCTTCGAATACCAAGGGCTGCGTTATATCGGGTCGTTTGCGCCGCTGTTCATCGATCAATATTCGCAGGCGTGGTTCGATTTCCGGCGCAAGCGCGACATCTATGCGGATTATTTTCTGAATTCGGCGGCCGCCACCGAAGCGCATCGCCTCTTCTGCGCCTCCTTGCACCCGCAGTTCGCCGATTACAGCAACGCGCTATGGGGCATTACGGCGTCGGACTCCGCGCATGGCTACGTGGTGTGGGGCGGACCGCCGGCCACCGGGCCCATCGACGGCACTGTTGTACCATGCGCCGCCGGCGGCTCGCTCTCCTTTTGCCCCGCGACCACCTTGCGCGTCCTCAAAACCATTCACGATCACTATCCGAACGCCTGGTGCCGTTACGGCTTCGTGGATGCTTTCAATCCGCTTACCGGATGGTACGACACGGACGTCATCGGCATTGACCTCGGAATTACCATGCTCATGGCCGAAAACCTGCGCACCGGCTTTGTTTGGAACACGTTCATGAAGAATCCAGAGGCCCAGCGTGGCATGGCTCGCGCAGGTTTTAAGCCCTACAGCGATGACGGCGCTTGACGGTACGGGTCAGCACCGCTACGGCCGATCAATAAGGTGAAGTACTCAACGCACGGCTTCAACAACCGGCAGAACTTCGCCGCGCCATCTGCTTCCACTGCGGCAGCCTTGCCCATGCGCCGGCAATCAATAGCCGGAGCGCCGGGAAAATAATGGAGTTGATGCCGCGGCTGGCACGGCATGGGAAGCAGTGAATCGGAATCTTGGTGGCGGAGGGCAGGATCGAACTGCCGACCTTGGGGTTATGAATCCCACGCTCTAACCGGCTGAGCTACTCCGCCGCAGGGGCGCCAGATGGGCTGGCCTGGGGCGGGCGAAGGCGGGTTCGCACGGCATCCCCACAATCGATGATACGGGGGGCTGGGTGCACGGTCAAACCGGCAGAGATCTCATTGCCGCAGGAGCGGCGGCGGCAACGAATCCGCGGGCCATTCCTGTACACTCGGCTGCATGAGCACATTCCGCGTCGCCGGCGTGATTCCGGCGCGGCTTGCGTCCAGCCGCCTCAGCCGCAAGGTTCTGCGCCCCATCGCCGGCCGGCCCATGGTGGAGTGGGTGTGGCGCGCGGCACAAACGAGCGGGTTGATGAACCCGGTGGTGGTGGCCGCCGATTCCGGCGAAGTGGCCTCCATGTGCCGGGAACGGGGAATTCCGGTGGTCATGACTTCGGCAGATTGCGCCAGCGGCTCAGACCGCGTGCGCGAGGCAGCGCACCAGATCGACGCAGATATTTACGTGAACATTCAGGGCGACGAGCCGGCCCTGACCCCGGATTTTTTCCCGCCGCTGCTCAGCCTCTTCGAGCGGCCGGAGGTTGAGGTGGCCACACTGGCTGTGCGCTGCCCGCCCCACGAGTTCGCCAATCCGAACGCCGTGAAAGTGGTCACGGCCCTCGACGGCCGCGCTCTCTATTTTTCGCGGGCGGCGATTCCCTACGACCGCGACGAAACCGGATTCATCGGCTACCGCAAGCATTTGGGAATCTACGCCTACCGCAAGGCGGCGCTGGAGCGTTTCGCGGCTTTGCCGCCCTCGCCGCTCGAAAAACTGGAGCGGCTGGAGCAGTTGCGGCTGCTCGAAAACGGAATTGCGATCTATGTGGCTGAGGCGCCGCGGGACACCATCGGCGTGGATACCGAGGAAGATCTGGCGAGGGCCGAGGCAGTTCTTAGTTCTCTGTATGGGTAGCACGCAACCAAGCTTTCGTAATCACCTTTGATGCAAGGATCTGAGGGCCTCAGTCCAGCCCGCTGGTGTGCTGACGCCCGTCGGGGTATCGGTTGGAGTATCCGGACATTCGCGCGATATGTGCAAGTGACCGAGACTGTGCGCAAGTGGAACGCGGCTCAAGTAATAAAACAATGCTCCAAAACGCATGATCTCGTACATGCCACCCTGCTCGTAATAACTCATGTTGTCGAGGATCGAATCCAAGCTCCCTGTCAGAAACTTTGCCGGAAGATATACCACATCTTCAACCTGATTAGGCGCTACCCAAGAAATTAAATAAGACGCTCCCGCCTTTCTTCCGATGATGAGGGAATAGTTGCTTCTCTTCGAGAGACAACTGCTTGTCAGAATCCCGCCGGGAAACAACGCGGCAACTGCTGGAAAGGCGCTGCTCAGCTTGTCGGCAATAGCAAATCCATCGGTAGTGTAGCCGAGCTCCGCTGGAACGGCTCGCGGATGTGCATTTGCCGGATAGTAGAAGTCTGTACCCAGCATGTGATATACACGAAGGTCGTTCGGCAACGGCTTTACCGCCTGGGATGTCCCCGTGGGGGCCTTTGTAAAAATCATGTAGATGTTCGCCGGATGACCTCCGGCGTTTCTGAATGGGCCTGACCACGTCGTAATTAGCTTGGCCGGGCCGATTGGGTGCCATAGATTACCCGCTGGAACGAAGACGAAGTTCGTTGCCCCGCGGGTAGGGTCTTCTCCAGATGCGATCGCACCACGCATAAACCCGCAGAGCGTGACCATGAGAATTATCACTTTCACTCGGAACATGAGCCCCTCATCGCCAAAGGGTACCTCAATCTTGGAATTGCGGGCAAGAAACGGAGTGCGGCGGCGGCGAGCATGGGCGACTATGATTTCCATGAGCGCGACTCCACAAATTGCAATCGCCCATGAGTTCAACCAGGCGGTCATGACCTCAGCTCCCGTTCCGCTCTCAACGACGGCTTCGATTCTCGACGCCGAGGCTGCGTGGCGACATCTCCTCGCCCGCGATCCGGCGGCGCACTTTTTCTACGGCGTGACGACCACTGGCGTTTTTTGCCGGCCGGGTTGCGCGAGCCGGCGGCCGCGGCGCGAAAACGTGCGCTTCTTCTCGACCGCCGCTGAGGCTCAGGCGGCGGGCTTTCGTCCCTGCGTGCGTTGTAAGCCGGGCGCTGCGTGGAGCCGCATTTTGGACCAGGACCGCGCCGCAACGGAGCGGGTATGCGAGCACATTGAGCGCCATCTCGACCGGCCGGTGCGGCTCAAAGAGTTAGGCGGGATCACGGGCCTGAGCCCCTTCACGGTGCAGCGGCTGTTCAAGCGCCAGATGGGCGTGAGCCCGCTTGCCTACCAGCGCGCGCTGCGGGCCGGCGCTCTGCGCACGGCGCTCAAGCGCGGCGATCCAGTGACCGATGCCATCTACAACGCCGGGTTCGGCTCGGCCAGCCGCGCCTATGAAACCAGCCAGCTTGGCATGACCCCGGCGCGCTTTGCCCGCGGCGGTCAGGGCGAGCGGATCGGTTGGGCTTCTGCCCGCTCGCTTTTTGGATGGATGGTCGTGGGAGCCACAGAGCGCGGGCTATGCTGGCTCTCGCTGGCCGGCTCGCGCGCCCAGGCCGAGGCCAGCCTGCGCGCGGAGTTTCCGGCGGCCACGCTGCGCCGCGACCCGGCGCTACGGCGATGGATCGATCAGGCGGTGGAGAGCGTCAGTTCCGGCGCTCCCCTCGCTGGGAACCAGACCGCAACGGAGTTGCTCGACCTGCGCGGAACCGCGTTCCAACTGCGTGTATGGGCGGCGCTGCGGCAGATTCCGCGGGGCCAGACGCGCAGCTACGGCCAGTTGGCGCGCGCGCTGGGCGGCGCCAAAGCCACACGAGCCGTGGCCCGCGCCTGCGCCGCCAATCGCGTGGCCGTCTTTGTTCCCTGCCATCGCGTGGTGGGCGCCGACGGCTCGCTTACCGGCTACCGTTGGGGCGTGGAACGCAAACGGCTGCTGCTGGAGACCGAGAGGAGCCGAAAATAACCGCGGCAGATGGAACGTACCTGCGCCGCCCGGCGTCAGATCGTCACGAGCGGGTTGGCGAACTCCGGCTGCTCGTGGATGGGGGCGGTGATGGCTTCAGGATGCCAGTTGCGGGGCTGGTAGATGCAGCAAGGCTCCTGAGCCAGCGGGTCGCCGGTGAGGGCGTAGGCGCGGGCGCGGCTGCCGCCGCAGATCTCCTTGAACTCGCAGACGCCGCACTTGCCTTCCAGGCGCGATGTGTCGCGCAGGGCCTTGAAGATGGGAGCGTTGCGGTAGATCTCGGCAAGCGGGGTCTGGCGAATGTTACCGGCGTGGATGGGCAGGAATCCGCTGGGGTAGACGTTGCCGGTGTGAGAGATGAAGAGAAAGCCCTTGCCGTCGTTGACGCGGCGGGTAGCCCAGGCGCGGTTGCGGGTGGCGGCGTCGGCCGTGGGGGATCCGGGTTCGTAGGCAGCCGCTTGTGCGGGGCGTGTGCCGGGGCGCCCGTTCCCGTGGGAGAATTTGCGCTCCTCTAAATTGTGCTGCAAGAGGTAGCGGCGATAGTGCATGGCTTCCGTGGTTTTGATCTGGAAGTTGGCGCGGCAGGAGAGATCGTAGATTTTGGCGAAGACCTGCTCGAACTCCTCGCCTGAGAGCAGGTCGGCCTGCTGGCCGCGGCCTACGGGGACAAGGAAGAAGACGTTCCACATGACGATGGCGAGGCGCTCGAAGAGGTTGCAGAGGTTGTCGAGGTCCTGGGCGTTGTGGCGGCTGATCGTGGAGTGGACCTGGATGGGAATGCCGGCCTCGTTGGCCCATTCGATGGCCTGAATGGTGCGCGCCCAGGTGCCGGGAACGCCGCGAAAGGCGTCGTGAATCTCAGGGGTTGAGCCATCGAGGGAGATGCCGAGACGCACGAGACCCGCTTCTTTCATTTTGAAGATGGCGTCGCGGGTAAGCAGCGGCGTGGCGCTGGGCGTGAGCGCGACGTGAACGCCCTTGCCGGCGGCGTAGCGGATGAGGTCGAAGACATCGGGACGCTTGAGCGGGTCGCCGCCCGTGAAGACGAAGATGGGAATGTGGAGATCGGCGATCTGGTCGATGAGGGCAAGGCCCTCTTCATGCGTCAGCTCGTCGGGGTGGGGGAGGGGCTGAGCAGCGGCGCGGCAGTGCTTGCAGGCCAGGTCGCAGGACTGGGTGACCTCCCAGATGGCCAGGAAGGGCGATTCATCGTAGTCGATCCCGCCGCGGGCGGGTATGTTGACCATGGGCTGCATAAGGCCTCCTTCAGGAATCGCGGCGGCCGGACGGGGGAAACAGATTCTCAAGCCGGGGATCGGGCGGGTTCCGATCGAAGGAGAACTGAGGCGTTTCCAAAGCGATCTGGCAGCGCCCCTGAAGAGCAATCCCACGCCCGAGAGCCACGATTCAACTTAAGAAGAACAGGATTCAGCGGGAAAGGCTGTGATTTAGATCACTTTTGC
>JAJYZC010000021.1 GCA_021800255.1 Acidobacteriota bacterium | reverse complement strand
GCCTACGCACGCAGCCTGCGGCACCGGCACACGCAGACCGTCGGAATTCTGGCCTTCGATCTGTCCGATCCGTTTTGCGTGCCGATCATGCGCGGCATCCAGGAGACTCTGCACGCAGCCAACTACCTGCCTTTGTTGATGGATGCGCAGTCGGAGCGCAAACTGTTCGATACCTATCTCAATATGCTGCTTGAGCGCCGCGCCGAAGGCGTGATTGTAGTGGGAAGCTGGGTCTTTGAAGAAACAAATCTACTGGCCGACGTTTACAAAAATAACGTCCCCATCCTGATTGCTGGGCGCGATCTGTCTTCACGCGGCATCAGCTCGATTCTGGTGGACAACAAGGCTGGTGGCGCTTTGGCAATGCAGCATCTGGCGGAACTGGGACACCGGAATATCGCGGTCATTCGTGGTCCAGAACAGATGTTCGACAGCGAGCCACGCTGGCAGGGAATACAGCAGGCAGCAAAAGAGAGGGGGCTGCCGCTCCATCCCAGGCTCGTGTTCCAACTGCCAGGGCTTGCGGATCCGGCTTCGAGTTTTGAAGGCGGACTGCGCATAACACGGCAGATGTCGGCAGCGAAAACTCCCTTTACTGCGGTACTGGCGTTTGACGATCTGACTGCACTGGGGGTAGTGCGTGGATTGACAGAGGCGGGGCTGCGCGTACCCCATGACTGTTCAGTGATGGGTTTTGACGATGTGTTGCCGGCCGCGGTGGCGACGCCTCCGATCACCACCATCCGTCAGCCGCTACGTGAGATGGGCGTGGAGGCGGCTAAACGCGTGTTAAGGGCTATTGGCTCCCGCACGGAGAAGGCGGCAAAGCCGCAATTGCATATGGCCGATCCAGAGTTGGTGGTGCGCATGTCAACGGCTCCGCCGGCGATAGAACCGAGGCCGAACAAAGGCTACGGCGGGCGCAAAAGCACCTGAAGCATTTTCGGAAAAAGTGTAGACCGGACCGCTCCTGCTGAGTGGATTTTCCCTCAAGAAAAATCCACTTTCGCAGCTCTCAATCGTTCCCAGTATTTCCGAAAATGCCGTAGCGGACGCCGCAGGCCGCAAAGCGAATCGAGGATTTGGTGGTTTCAGCAAGCGGTTGGCCCTTCGCACCGCACAACGACAGAAGCCATTCCTCGATCATCAGAGCCTTCATTTCACGGATGAGTAGATTGGCAAACCTGGGATCGATGTTGTGACCGAGCAGGTACGCGTGGTGTTCCCGAGTCGAGAACTCAAGGTCTGGCGCGTTCGGGACCGTCAATCATTGAGCAAGCAGATTGATATTTTCAGGAGCAGCTGCCGCTCTTAGCAAGAGGTTGATTCCGTCGGTCTCATCCTCTCTCGCGACTGTGAAGGCATCGACCAGCGCGCCATCGGCCGCGAATACCTTGTGGGGCTTTTTCTTGAGTTCGAGCAGGCAGCTTTCGCTCGGTAGGAACCTGCGCCGGAGAGCGTGATGATCGCGCCAAATTTGGCGCCGGTCCTCTCCCCAGTGGTGATTTGCGAGATGGTCAACTCGATCGCTTTGCGAACAGCGTCTTCTTCGGGATACTCGGTGACCTGGAAAGTCATAGTGCGCTGGAATCGCTTACCGTTCGGCCATTCGGAGAAGCGAGCCTCCCAGGCATAGCTTCCGCACCTTCCTGATGCTACTCTGTTGGTACTGTGATCTTTTTGTCCTCACGTCGCTCACCTTCTGAGCTCACCTGGGTTACCGGCCCGGAGTCGATTTCGGTTGCGGTGAGGAACTGTGAGGAGAAATTCCTCTAACGATCTGTAAGCTGTTCATTCTAAACATGGCCCCGTAGCTCAGGTGGATAGAGCAGCAGTTTCCTAAACTGAA
The DNA here is from genome assembly GCA_021800255.1 of Acidobacteriota bacterium. Taxonomy (GTDB): domain Bacteria; phylum Acidobacteriota; class Terriglobia; order Terriglobales; family Acidobacteriaceae; genus Telmatobacter. The sequence goes on along the minus strand of JAJYZC010000021.1, from coordinate 44,062 downwards.
TTTCGACACTTTTGCAGTTTTTTGCAAAACGCCGCAATGCAACGATAAGTATCTATATTATCAGTAGTATGACTATCAAGCCCGGATTGCAATGCGTCGCAGCGAAATGCAAGATTCTCGGACGAACTGGTCACCAAATCGGTCACCATACTTTCACGCAGTGTGCCGGATATTGAAAGACTGTTTTTGAACGATTTTTTGCCCTTTCTCTAAACGGTGTTTGCCCTTTCTCCAGATGTTTTTGCCCTCTCTCCAGATGTTTTTGCCCGCTTTTTTCTGTTTTCTTGTATTGTTTCCGACTTGTCAGAAGGTATATAATCGGGATATCTGGAGGCAGCATGGACACCACAATCGAGACCCTGACGCCGACCGAGGCCGCTATCGTAGCAGGTGTATCGGTGCGCGATGTGCACCGGGTGATCGACGAGCGCATCTTGCCGGAGAATTTCTACGACACGCGCGAGGCCAGGTACTTCAAGAGCGATGCCTGTGTCTTCATTGCTTTCTACTTTGGCGCAGCCGACCGGCTGACCTCGGAGGAACGGCAGCGTACGATTGCTCTAGCAAGTCGTCTTACCCCCGCCTCCACAAAGTCTGTTCAGGATGGATTTCTGACGATCGATCTAGCGCCGTTTTGGAAGGGCGTGGATGAGCGCCTGCTGCGTTTGAATGCGGCCCGCGCTCAGGTATCCGTGGATGACGAAATTCTGAGCGGCACACCCGTTATCAAGGGAACTCGGGTGCCTGTGTACGATGTCGCTGCATCTGTCGCTGCCGGAATTCCGATGTTTAGAATTCTTGCTGCGTATCCAAGCTTGAACCAAGAACAGGTGGAACTTGCGGCACTCTATGCGGACGCCAATCCACAGCGCGGCAGACCTAGGCAGCGCATGGTTCCGCCCGCAGGTGCGAAGATAATTTCATCTCGCCGGAAGCTCCGCTCGACTGCCCAGTGACAAAACTTCTTATCGACGAATGCCTCAGCGCAGAGCTCGCTCATATGGCGCGGCAGAGAGGCCATCACGAGGCCTCGCATGTCATTTGGATCGGCAAGTCCGGTTGGAAAGACTGGAATCTCAAACAGGTCTTACTCGACGAAGATTGGGTATTGGTGACAAAGAATAGCGAGGACTTCCGCGGCCCACGGGAAGCACCGGGAACCAAAGGCCAGTTTGCTGACGTTCCACTGCACGCCGGTCTTATCTGCCTCAACGGCCCTGTGGGCATGGACCTTGCACTCCAAAGAGAACTTTTCGCCGAAGTTCTGGACGAACTGGATGCTGATAGCGATCTGACCAACCAAATTCTTGAAGTAACGCTCGAAGATTCAGAAATAGGCATTCAGATCGTGCGATATGGCTTTCCTTACTCGACGGACGCACCAGTGAGCCCTTAGCAGCCTTCGACAGCACCACGATCTATTCCATTTCGTCATACCCAACTTCCAAAAAGTTATTGGACAAAGCGGGACGGAATGCAGCAATGTGCAAGACAGAACGGCATTCCCTGACAAAGGAGCGTGCTCTCATGAATCACTCCCCTCGTTCCCAGTCGGTTCCACCGAAGAAGCAACCTGTGCGCGCCACGGAGAAACTCCTCTTGAGTAGGGAGGAAGCGGCGCAGGTGCTCTCGATCAGCCAGAGGGCACTCGATTACCTCATCGCCAATCGGCGTCTGCCAACGAAACGCATAGGCGGGCGCGTTTTGATTTCAGTCGCCGATCTGCGAAAGTTCGCTCGGGGCGACCACGCGGAATTGATCGTCGCTTAATTCAGTGACGCGAGAGCAGGAAACGCCTTGAAGCACACGTGACTCACTATGTACATCATAGTGGACATATTCAATAAATGTGTTCATAATAATGGACGTAGTGAGAGTGCTTTATGCTGACGCAAACATTGCCCATTTCCGTGAAAAGCGCCCTGCGCAAACTCGGCAGCGACATCCGAGATGCGCGTCTTCGCCGCCGCATTCCGGCTGCTGTGATGGCTCAGCGGGCCTACATCTCCCGCACCACTTTGTTGAAGGTGGAGAAGGGCGAGCCGGGCGTCGCGATTGGAACCTACGCCGCCATCCTGTTTACGCTCGGGATGCTCGACCGGCTGCGCGATCTTGCCGGCGCGAAGACCGATGAGATCGGCCTAGCACTTGAAGAGGAACGCCTGCCGAAGCGCATTGACATAGGGCCGCGGCGCAGGAAGATCGTCGCACGCAAGGGCGAGCGAGGTTCATGATGGAACCGCAGATCTTTGTCTACGTTGATCTCGACAACACTCCGCATCTCGTGGGGCGCCTCTGGCTGCACGTTCGCAAGCGCGTAGAAAACGCGACATTCCGCTACGACGAAGAGTGGCTGCGCAATCCGTTGCGGTTCGCCTTGGAACCCGCGCTCCAGATGGACACTGCGCCGCACCACACCACCGAGGGGAAGAGTCTCTTTGGCGCAATCGGAGATTCCGCGCCCGACCGCTGGGGACGCGCCTTGATGATGCGAGCCGAGGCTCGCCGTGCCCGGCTTGCCAAAGAACCGGCGCGAACGCTCTGGGAGGCCGACTACCTGCTGCTGGTCGATGACGAGACGCGCCAGGGCGCTCTGCGCTTTGCCGCACAGGAGTGTGGTCCCTTCCTGCGCGAAGCTGTCGATCATCGGACGCCGCCGCTTATCGAGCTGCCAGCATTGCTCGCAGCCAGCGAGCACGCGTACGACGAAGCCGAATCCGATGAAGAGCTTCGTCTGTTGCTCGCGCCCGGCTCCTCGCTCGGCGGCGCACGCCCCAAGGCCTCGGTGCGGGACAAGGATGGGCAACTCGCCATTGCAAAGTTTCCTCACCACAACGACCGCATCCAGACGGTGCTGTGGGAGGCTCTTGCCTTTCGACTGGCGACCGCCGCCGGCATTCACACGGCAACCGCACGCATCGAGCGCGTCGCCCGCAGGCCTGTCTTTGTTCTACGGCGTTTCGACCGAGAAGGAACAGCACGGCGTCCGTTCGTATCGGCAATGAGTATGCTCGGCGCGACGGATCACGAGACGCGCAGCTACCTTGAAATTGCCGACGCGATTCAACGGTACGGAGCGTCCCCTACAGAGGATCTGCACGAACTTTGGCGGCGGATCGTCTTCTCGATTCTCATCTCGAATACTGACGACCATCTGCGCAATCACGGCTTTCTCTACGAGGGCAACCAGGGCTGGCGCCTATCACCCGCCTACGACCTGAACCCGGTTCCCGTCCAGTTCAAACCGCGCATCCTGACCACGCTCATCGACGAACAGAGCGGCGAGGCTTCGATCGAACTGGCGATGAGTGTCGCCGAATACTTCCGTCTTAGCCCGCCCGAGGCTCGCAAGATCGTCCGTAAGGTGGCCCAGGCGGTCAGCCGGTGGCGGCAGGAGGCTTCCGCTTTGAAAATCCCGGCCGCCGAAATCGAGATCGTTTCCTCGGCCTTCGAGCACGAGGATTTGGCGCAGGCTCGAAATCTGAAGAGTTTGGGTTAAAGCGTGGATTGTGGTCAACCAGCTTAAGCAAGATACCTAGATTGTGCAGATTACGATAGATAACAGCCACCCGAACAGCCACCGGTCAAGTCCTCTGATTCTCTCAGCTTTTTTGCAGTTCAGGCAGTCGAAACAAAATCCGTTGCAGAACTGCATTAAGACTTACAAATAAAACACCTTAACTCATTTGGAGGATGTCCCGGCTGTAGTTGAAAGTTGAGCGGCGGTTCGACTCGGTTCTGGAAGAATCGGGTTGCCAACCTTTTTGAAGAGAACCGCAGTAAACGAACTTACCGCGCCATCCGCAAACAAGGGAAAGTCAACGAACAAGAACTGGCCGGCTTTCTGGACAAGAACGGGCAGAGGCTTTTGCCCATGGTGGATCTGATCGAGCAGTGCCAATTGGCCTGCGACCAGCTGATCGACATGACCGGCCGCGCCGCCATCCAGGCGGTGTTGCAACTGTCCGCTATGGAAGCCGCGGGCGGCCCACAGCAGCAGGGCAAGCGGCGCACAGGTGATGTGGTGTTCTACGGCCGCCAGGCTGGCCAAGTGCTTTTGAGCGACCACAAGCTGCGCAACGCCGGGGTCCCCACGGACGGGTCTTTGTCCGTGGGGTGGAATGTGCTCGATTATCTGCCCAAGGACGACCGAGCGCAGGTGAAGAGCCTGCTGCGAGCAGCCTGGAAACTGGACGCCGACAAAGGCATCGCGCGGATCAAGAAGCTGGCCGCGTGGCTGGATGAGAAGTATCCGCAGGCGGCGGCCAGCTTGCTCGAAGGCCTGGAGGAGTGCTTCACCATCAACCGGCTGGACATTCCGCCGGCGCTCTGGCGCTGCCCGGCCACGACCAACATCATCGAGAGCCCGCACGCCGGAGTGCGCATCCAGACCCGCCGCGTGACCCACTGGCAGAACGGCAAGATGGTCTTGCGCTGGATGGCTTCGGCCTTCATGAGAACTGAGAAACGCTTCAAGCGCATCATGGGACACCGGGATCTGTGGGCGCTGGAAGCCATCCTCAATCCCACTGCGACCGCCAGCAAGAAGGTGGCGTAGTAGCATCAACCTAACCGCCGCTCGCTACTTTCAACTGCCAGCGGGACATGCTCGCCGCGGTGGGTGGACATTACATTTTCACCAAAGCCTGTTCGGCAGCGATACAGATCGGCTCTGCACTGGGTTCCGAAGACATTTCCGGCTGGCCGGCACACATCAGCGAACAAAGATCATAGACTGTCTTGCCTCCCAGTATCAGCGCATTGACCGTATCGATTTCTTTGGCCGGCGCTTCAGCGTCGCTCAGTATCTGTCCGCCGAGCAGTTTCCTGCTTTTTCTGTCAAAGACGAGTTTGATCGTCCAGGGTTTTACCCCCGGCATCATGGCGTGTTTGCTCCGGGAATCCACCGTGGCGCATACCGGATCGAATCCTTCCTCTCCGGCCTGTTTTTCCGTGAGTCCGACGAACGCAACGCTCTTGTCGAAAAGCTTGACCACCGCATTGTCAAGCACGCCCGGGAAGGGCACATCGTATCCGGCAAGTCTTTTTGCGATATGCCGGCCGGCGATGATGGCTGGGCCACGAAGAACGCCCGGTACGGGCTTTCCGGTGATAAAGTGCTTTTTCTCGACGCAATCGCCCAAGGCGAAAATGTCAGGCTGGGAAGTTTCCAGGTATTCATTGGTCTTGATGCCGAAACGGCCAATCTCAAGCCCGATCTGTTTTGCCAGTTCCAGGTTCGCCCGCACTCCGACATTGAGCAGAACCATATCGGCCTCGAGCCGCTCGCCGTTATCCAGCAATACGCCGTTCACAGCGCCGTTTGCTCCGAGAACCTTGTCCACGCGCCGTCCCATCTGCATTTTCATGCCTTTTTCAACCAGATAATTACGCAGTCTTTCACTGAATTCCGGATCTAACATCATAGGCAGCGGCCGATCTAGGAGTTCTACAACAGTGATCTCATAGCTTCCTGGCGATGAACTCAGGACGCTAGCGGCAAGCTCCAGGGTAATGAACCCCGCGCCGACAAAGATCAATTTTCGAGGATTCTTCTCCAGCATGAATGCCCTCATCTTTTCGGCATCCGAGAGGCTTCGCAGCGTGAATACTCCCGCAAAATCACGCCCTTCGATTGGGGGTATCACCGGACTGGCGCCGGTTGCCATAATTAGTTTGTGGTAGGAAAGCTCCCGGCCGTCTGAAAGATAGACGGCTTTCTTTTTCGTATCTACTCTTGTGACCTCGCCCCTGATGACATTGATGCCGGATTCGATGAATTTATGATCCGGATTAACGATGGATTCAGGCGTTATCAGGCCGGAAACCACATAGGGCAACGAACATCGGACGATGAACCGCCTTTCCTTTCGTACCAGGGTGATATCGATGTTTGGCATGAGCGCTTTCGCCCGCATGGCGGCCGCAAATCCGCCGCCGCCACCGCCGATGATTACCAATTTTTCTCCTGCGTTCATTTCAGTCTCCTTTTTCCCCTCTGCGCTCACCTGAAAAACGCCACATGCGGTCAGTTCAAAAAAACCGGCCATGAGCGTTTTTGGGCGCTGGCGTCCGTGCCATTTTTTATGCAGCCGTCTATAACATTCAGGCTTTTACATCCCAAAGAGAGTTCTTTGGAGCGAAACTGACTTCCATAGCCGAATCACCCTCCGCCAGCATCTGCCTTAGCCCCTGCCAAGTGCGGCGGAGGTCCCCGGCGAGGCCATCGCGGGCATACTCGACGATGGCCTTGCCGGCGATCTGCGCCCGCGTCGCCGCCGGGTCGTAGCGCACGCGGCCCGCCAGGCTCATGCCGCGTTCCCGCGCTTTGGCCTCGATGAGGTTGCTCATTGCCTCGTTGAGATCCCACTTGTTGACGCAGACGGCGGCCGGCACGCGGAAGTGCGCGGCAAGCGCCGCCACGCGCTCCATGTCGTGCAGTCCGCTGGGAGTGGGCTCGGTGACGACCAGGGCCAGACTCGCGCCGGTAATCGAGGCGATGACCGGGCAGCCCACGCCCGGCGAGCCATCGATCAGCACGAGGTCCAGACCGCGCTCGGAGGCGATCTCTTTGGCCATCGTGCGGACCAGGCTGACCAGCTTGCCGGAGTTCTCCTGCGCGGCGCCGAGCCGGGCATGAACCATGGGGCCGAAGCGTGTTTCAGAGACGAACCACTCGCCGTTGACAACCGGGGTCATCTGGATGGCGCGCGCCGGGCAGAACCAGGCGCAAACGCCGCATCCCTCGCAGGCCAGAGGATCGATGCGGCGGGTTGCTGGCCACGCCGAGCCGCCGGGATCATTGGAATGGATGGCTTGAAAGCGGCAGAGATCCTCGCACTGGCCGCAGTCCGTGCAAAGGCTAGGGTCGATGACGGCCTGTTTGCCGCCGGTGAAGGGTTCACGGCGCAGGATGCGCGGCGCGGCCACCAGGTGCAGATCGGCGGCATCGACGTCGCAGTCGGCGAGCACGGCCTTCCCGGCCAGCGCGGCAAAGGAAGCTGCCAGCGAGGTCTTGCCCGTGCCGCCTTTGCCGCTGATGACAACCAGTTCCTTCGCCGGCCGCTCAGGACCAGAGCGAATGCCAGAGCGAATTCCGGAGCGAATGTTGACCAGTGAATTCATCGGCGCGCCGCCCCGCTTTCCGGCCGAAACGCCTCGATGCCGTCCGTCAGCAGCCGATCCAGAATCTGCTCAATAGCCTGCCGGAACGCAGGCACGGCGTCGAGGGCCAGTTGGCCGCGCGAGTAGGCCTCGGCGACGCGGCGATCGTCGGCAATGCAGGTCCAGACGGGAATCTCTTTCGACTGGCAAAACGCGCGCGTTCTTCCACTGTCCGCGCCGTCCCGGTTGATGACCGCAGCCATCGGCAGACCGACCGCCTCCAGCGTCTCAACGGCCAGACGCAGATCATTCAGCCCAAACGGCGTGGGCTCAGTGACCAGCAGAACGAGATCGGCGCCGCGCACGCTCTCGATGACTGGACACGAGGCGCCGGGAGGACAATCGAGAATCGCCAGATCCTCAGCGCCGATATTTTCTTTCAGTTGATGAATCAAAGGTGTGCTCATGGCCTCGCCGATGCGCAGCGTTCCCTGCGCAAAGCGGAGGGTCGCGGCCGCTCCGGTCTGGTCTGCGCCGGCTTGAGCCGAACCGGTTTTGTCTGCGCCGGCTTCGGCCACACCGGTCTCGACTACGCCGATCGGCCGCTCGACCTCGGTAATGGCGCCCGATGGACAGACCAGCGCGCAGCCGCCGCAGGCGTGGCAAAGCTCCGGGTAGACGAGCACCTTCTCGCCGATGCAGACAATGGCGCTGAACTGGCAGATGGCGCCGCACTGGCCGCAGTGCGTACACTGGCTTTCCTCGACGCGGGGATACAGATGAGTGGCCGCCCGCGACGACGTGATCCGCGGCTTGAGGAAGAGTTGTCCGTTCGGCTCCTCCACGTCGCAATCGAAGTAGGCCGCGCGCACTCCGCGCCGCGCCGCGGCAAGGGCCAGATTCGTGGCGACCGTTGTCTTTCCCGTTCCGCCCTTGCCGCTGGCGATGGCGATGCGCATGGCGATTCTATCGTCCTTTTTGCTGATGGGCCGCGGCCAGGCTTGCCCGGTCCGGCCTCAATCGCTCGTGGCGGCGGCCGAAACTCTGCCGCACGCCACGAGCTGTGGTTTGACTCTGCCCGGCCGCAGGGCTATGCGCCCTTTTGCGCGGCTTCAAGCCCGTCGAGCCGGTTCTGAATTTGGTTCAACGCCGTGAGCAGGCCGTCCAGAGCGATCTTCAACTCTGTAACTTCCTGCTGCCCGGCGGCTGGCGCTGTTACGGCGGACGTTCCAACCGGGCGAATCCCCTGCGCGCGGAACCTGTTGCCCAAGCCCCGGCCGCCACGGCCGCCCCTGCCTCTACCAAAGCCCACCGCCGTATTCATGCTTCCCGGCGTTTCGTATCCTGCACAAAAGCCCAGCCCACGGCCCGTCCTCGGGCCTTGTCCCTGCGGTCCTGTTTTATCTCCAAATGGCATCTTGCTACCTCCTTGTTGTTGTGTATCGATTGAATTGATGAGCGATTGCGGCCTCAAATCGGCCCCGTCGCGGCGCCGCACCGGGAGCAGAAGCTGCGCGCCCGGCCCGGGTTTTGTTTGCGGCGCAGTTTTGCGCCGCACTGCGGGCAAAAAGCCAATTCCAGCATGGCTGCGGATGGAAAACCGGCGCCAAGCGCGGCGCCTCTGCCCATGGCTCGCCCTAGCCTTCCCTGCCCGCATCCTCGTCCGGGTCGAATGCTCCCATCCGGTTCGCGCCCGGCTGGCAAAGCGTCTTCACCGCCCCGCCAGCGCCAACGGCGGCAGCCGGGCATGGCCAGCCGCGGGTCGGCCAGTGTGCCGTGCAAATAAGCACTCAGCACCTCGTCCACCGTTCCGCAAAGGAAGGCGACAACGCGAATTCCCGAGGCGGCGATCCGCAGTTGCAGCGGCGCGGAGATCGCGCCGCAGATGAGCATATCCGCGCCGCAGGCGGCAAGTTCGGCCGCGCGCGCCAGCGGATCGGCCTTTGTCAGAGGCTTCTCTTGGCGCCGAATCTCACCTCCATCCTCCACGTCCACCAACAGCAGATGCCTGGCGACATCGAAGACCGGCGCGATGCGCCCTTGCCAATGCGGTATTGCGATCCTCATCGCAAAGGGTGTGAGCATCTGGCGGACCAAACGCATTAGTGGCCGCAAAAATAAGGAGTTGCCGGAAGAACCGCCGAGCGGTATTTCGCAAAATGCAATCTCTGTGCTCGCCATCACTGCAAAATGCAACACAACCCGTTAGCCTGGCCACGATGGCCGATTTTGACAGCAATCCGGCTCCAACTTCACCCGGCGATGCGCATTCCGATGGGACGCACGACCCGATCCTCGACTCGATCAACGAGGGCGTCTTCACCGTCGATCACCAGTGGCGCATCACGGCCTTCAACCGCGCCGCCGAGCGCATCACCGGCGTGCGCCGCCAGGACGCGCTTGGCCGGCAATGCTCGGATGTCTTCCGGGCCAACATCTGCGAGGGGGCCTGCGCGCTGCGGCGCCGAAATGCTTTTCCAGACAAAATGAAACAATGATTGGCCGCCGGGATCGTGTCGAGTGGAGCCATGGCGCTGAACCGGCTTCGCATGATGCCGTTGTTTCCTTCGTCCTCTCTAAAATTCCGGACAGTGGGTTTTCCCCGGTACGGCTTCAAGGCCGGCATTTCCGATGGGGCCTTCCCTTCCTCGCTCCCGCTTAAGTCTGCTCCCGGCATACGCACTCCCCATCGTCAGTTTGCTTCCACTCTTCGTATCGTTCCAGACTGAGACCCGTTCTCCCGCTCTGAGCCGGGCAGGTTCTCTTTTCCAATCCCACCATTCAAGTCTCACGACTCTACCCCAGAGGACCTCGTCCAGGCCAGTTGGTCGCGGCAGAGGGTTAGAGGTACAATTCCATGTCACGTGAAAAACCGTGCAGCATTTTTCATAAACGCGGTTTGGATAGCTCTGGCTCGTCTGGAACCCTGCAACAAGCCGGGCCACAGGAAATCGTCCTACCAGATACGCTATCTATGAAACACGCACTATGTATAGCTTCCGGCTAACATTTCCATTGATTCGCTAACCACGGAGGAAACGATGAACAAACTGCTGGTTGCTCCGGAAATCTTCGCCGGCCGTATTCAAGACTTCGGCTATGAGTATCTATCTTTTCAAACCCGCAGATTGACCAAAGGACAAAAATACGAGGCGGAAATCAAGGACGTTGAATTGGCGATCGTTGCTCTGGGCGGCACTTGTTCTGTGAACAGCACGCGGGGCGCGTGGCAGAGCATGGGAAGACGCGCCACGGTCTTCGACGGCTTGCCTTACACGCTCTATCTTCCGCTGAATACGGCCTTCGCGGTTTTAGCCGATACCGATTGCGAGCTCGCTTTCTGTTACAGCCGGGCCGAAGAGGAGCATCCAGCACGGCTGGTAACGCCGGAGGAGGTGAGCATCGAGATCCGCGGCGGGGGCAACGCCACGAGGCAGATTCACGGCATGATTCCGCCGGCGTTTCCCGCGCACCGGCTGATTGTGGTCGAGGTGTTTACGCCGGCCGGAAACTGGTCCAGCTATCCGCCCCACAAGCACGACGTTCACGACCCGCCCGGCGAGGTGGACCTGGAAGAGATTTACTACTACCGCATGGAACGCCCGGAGGGCTTTGCCGTGCAGAAGGTGTATACGGCGGACCGGCGTGTGGATGAAACGCTCACGGTCCGCGATGGCGAGCTGGTGCTGGTGAAGGAGGGGTATCATCCCGTGGTCGCTGCGCATGGCTACAACGTGTATTACCTGAATGCGCTGGCCGGCTCGGCGCGATCCTTGGCTGCCTCAGACGATCCCGCCCTGGCTTGGGTGAGGAACACTTGGCGCGAAAAGGATCCGCGATTGCCGATAGTGAAGAGAAATCGGGACGAAGGGACTAAGGACCGGAAGAGGAAAGTGGGTTGCGAAGACGCAGTTTGGGGAGAGTGAGCATGACGACGCGGCGCATGACGATGGCCCAGGCGCTGATTCAATTTTTGAGGCAGCAGTACGTCGAGCGGGACGGACGCCGGAATAAATTCTTCGCCGGTGTGCTGGGCATCTTCGGGCACGGCAATGTGGCTGGCATCGGCCAGGCGCTACAGCAGAATCCTGATTTCCGTTACATTCCGGTGCGCAACGAGCAGAGCGGGGTGCATATGGCCGCCGGATTCGCCAAAGCCAGCAACCGGCTGCGCGCCTTTGCCTGCACCTCCTCAATAGGCCCCGGCGCCACCAACATGATCACTGGCGCGGCGCTGGCCACGATCAACCGGCTGCCCGTGCTCCTGCTGCCCGGCGACATCTTTGCGCGCCGCAACGTGGCCCCGGTCCTGCAGCAGTTGGAGTCGGCGGCCACTGAGGACATCGGCGTCAACGACTGCTTCAAGCCGGTGTCACGGTACTGGGATCGCATCTACCGCCCCGAGCAGTTGATTACGGCTCTGCCGGAGGCGATGCGCGTGCTTACTTCGCCCTCCGATTGCGGCGCCGTGACGCTGGCGCTGCCGCAGGATGTGCAGGCCGAAGCATACGACTATCCGGAAGAGCTTTTCCGCGAGCGCGTTTGGCTCATTCGGCGCGGTGAACCGGACCGCGTATCGTTTGCGCGAGCGGTCGAGCTCATCCGCAACGCACGGCGCCCGCTGATCGTGGCTGGCGGCGGCGTGCTGATGAGCGAAGCCGCGGAAGCGTTGCGGGAGTTCGCCGCCCAAACCGGCATTCCCGTTGGGGAAACGCAAGCCGGCAAGGGATCGCTGCCCTGGGACCATCCGCAAGCTATGGGAGCTATCGGCGCCACGGGAACGCTGGCGGCGAACCGCCTGGCGCACGCCGCCGATGTGGTAATCGGGATCGGCACCCGCTATACCGATTTCACCACGGCTTCCACCACTGCCTTCCAGAACCCGCATGTGCGCTTGGTCAACATCAACATGGCGGAGTTCGACGCCTACAAGGCGAGCGCGATTCCCGTGGTGGCCGATGCGCGCGTGACGCTGGAGCGGCTGACTGAGGCGCTCAATGAGTATCGCGTTCCTGCCAATTACGCCGCTGAGGCGGCGCTTTTGAAGGCGCAATGGGAGACGGAAACGGACCGCCTGTTGCATCTGAACAACCCCGGCCGCCCCGCGCAGAGCGAGGTGATCGGCGCGCTCTGGGAGGCGTCGGGGCCGGGCGATGTGCTGGTCTCCGCTGCGGGCAGCCATCCCGGCGACCTGCACAAGCTGTGGCGCACACGCGCGCCCAACGGCTATCACATGGAATACGGCTACTCCTGCATGGGTTATGAGATTCCTGGCGCGCTGGGCGTGAAGGTCGCTGGCCCTGATCGCGAGGTATACGTCTTCCTGGGCGACGGCACGTACCTGATGATGCCTTCCGAAATCGTGACCTCCATACAGGAGGGCATCAAGATTGTTGTCGTGCTGGTGGATAACCACGGTTACGGCAGCATCGACAGTCTGAGTCGCTCGCTAGGCCAGGGCGGCTTCGGCACCAGTTATCGCGCACGCAATCACGCCTCCGGGCAGTTGGATGGCGAGTGGCTGAACGTGGACTTCGCCGCCAACGCGCGCAGCCTGGGCGCACATGCATTGCGAGCCGGCACCATCGGCGAATTGAAGCAGGCGCTCGAACAAGCCAAGCGGCTAGACCGCACCACGGTCATCGTCGTGGAGACGGACCCGGCAGTGAGCGTGCCGGGGTACGAGTCGTGGTGGGACGTTCCGATAGCCGAAGTTTCGGAGATGGAGACGGTGCGCACAGCGCGCGCCCGCTATGAGGAGGCGCGATCCAGTGAGCGCCGTCATTTGTAAGGCGCCGGAAAAAGAAGAAGGCAAGCGATAAAAGAGCCGCTGGCAGGCAAAGCTCCATGTTCGTGAGACACGCTGGAGCATCCGGGCTACAGCATTTTCGTAAATGGCGTAGCCCTGTTTGCTCCTCAAAAGAGAAACTTCACATCCAGATACATTGTGTTATTGGCGCTGGCATTGCGGCCAGAACCGTCATAGTCGGTCGAACCGCCGTTGAAGCGCGTATATCCGGTGTATTGCGGCGCGATTTGCAGGTTTTGCCATGGCCAGTATGAAAAGTTCAGAATATATCCCGCGCTCCTTGGGCTCCCATTGGCGCTGCCTGTAACTGGAGCGGGAGCATACCGGGTCGGATCTACCGTTCCACTTGTATCGAACCACCCAAACGTTCCCGTATACTTGTTGCCGATGTGGTATTCGGTATTAGCCATGAAAGTGTTCAGATCGTGCCCTCCTTGAGCAACTAATCCCTGGCTCAAGCTGGCGAGCAGGTCTGAATTCTCACGGATATAAGTGCCGCGTAAGGAAAGTACATCGGTTCGAAACAGCGTCCTGTCGATTTGAGTGTCAAAAGCGTAATCGGTGTAATCGTCTTCAGGACCGATAACTGTATTGGGACTGCTGCGCATATGCATGCCGTAGGTTCCGATTTCGTATTGCGTCGTATTGGTAAGCTCTTGTAAGGCCAGACGCCAGTACGGGGCTGCTCCCCGGATGTTATACGAGAAGCCAGTTCCAGAATTCGGCTGCGGATTGCCCACGTGCTCTGAAGTGTAGGCGGCCACATCCAGATACACATGACTATCCCACATAGTGTAGCCGCCAAATCCGGCAACGTCCTGCGCCAGAGGGCCGTCGATGATCGGAGCGGCTGCCGGCGTTGGCGCGAAATCGCTTGCTATCCACGGAAAACCCCATGCCGGCGTGCTGTTCCAAAGATCTTCCACAGTTGGATTGTTATTGAAATCCAACCCGTAAACGAGATCCTTGCCATTCAGCTTTGTCTGGCTCGCGTAACGGATGTCGGTGTTATCGATACCGAAATGGTCGTTCTGAGTGTCGTAAGTGACCTGGAGAAAGCTGCCGACGTTGCTCGTCCACGCTCCCGATAGAAACAGGGAGATATCCTGTGGAAACTCAAAATTACCGTTTTGATGAGTCGGCTCTGGAGTATTCAGCGAAGTGTATGAGGTCTCCAGCATGACCGAAAGAGGCAGTGATTCGAGCAGATCGAGCCCTGCATTCTTCTTGCCGCCCTCCGCCACCACGACTTTGGTGTTGTTCGATCGTTGCACATAGGCCAACAGCTTGAATAGCCGCCCAGCGGGATTGAGTTCCGGAGGAGTGTAGTGGCAACTGCTGCAAGGCAAGCCCGTCTGCCGCGCGAAACTTGGAACGGCTTCCGCCCGCCTCGGGCTCATCCCAGCAAGGTATATCAGAACGAGCGCTGGAATTACGGCTATCAACCGGCTTATTATCCTCTTCACCTGAATTCTCCTTGTCTCTGGCTTCACTATTCCGGCCACCGAAGTGTCCGCTCCGTACTTGTCTAACGAGGCGCTATTCCGCGCTCACGCGCAGTGCTCCAGAAGCGCATCATCAGCACCGGCGCCGCCTAACACGCCGGCGCAAAGTCCTAACCCGCAGTTACCGTTCAATGCCTGACTCGCTGCCAATGACTAACTCGTATCTATCGCGTCGCATAGACCATTCCCGGCGCCTGAAAGGGCGGATTTGAGACCAGCCGGATATAGGCGATCACTGCGCGGATATCAGCTTTGCTGAGAGTCGAGCCGTAGTCTGGCATGAGGGCCGAAAGGTTCATAGCCGGTCCTCCGTGGCTAATAATCGAGGCCAGATCGGCATCGCTCAGCTTGTTGAATGTGTTTCCCCGGTCGAAAGGGTGCGGCGCCACGGCCAGATTGCCGTAGTTCGATACCTGTTCCGGTGTGGAATTGGGATCATGACAGCGCGAGCAATATTTCTTTTGCACCTCATAACCGAGCATCTCTTGATAGCCAGCCGCCAGCTCGTTCACCTGCAAAGGAATTTCCTTCCCCTTCTTGTCCGTGGTGATCACCTCGACTGTGTAACGCCCTGAGCTGTCGCCGACCGTCACGTTGGTGCTCACCTCTCCGTTGGAATCAGACAGGGCCGCAGCTGGGTTGAAGCTGACGCCGGCAGGTCCGCTGAATTTCACCAGCGCGCCCTGCACGCCGTTGCCCTGATCGTCATTCACTTCAATTACCAGCGGCTGCGGCAGCGGCGCTCCTGGCGTCCCTAGCTGCTTATCGCCGCTGGAAACGGCCAAAGCCGAACCGTAGGCAGAGGCGTGCAGCGCGGGAGCGGGCTTTGCATGGTGCGAGCAGCCGGCTAAGATCGTCAGCGCCAGCATCCCCATGACCGGCACATATCTTGTCATTGGTTTGCCTCCTTCCCGGAGCCTTTCTGCGCCATCAGGAAGGCGGTAAGGGCGCGCGCATCGGCGTCGCTCATGTTGCGGTTGGGATCTATGGTGCCCGGGCGCAGAGCCTGCGGATCCTTGAGCCAGGCGTAAATCCACGCAGCATTCAGGCGTGAACCCACGGATGTAAGAACGGGTCCTACATACCCTTGATCCGTATTGGGGTTCACCATGTGACATGACTGGCAATCATACTTCGAATAGAAGAGCTCCTTGCCCTGCTCGACCAGCGCCGGCGGATAGCCGCTCTCCGGCATGGAATCGCGATCGACCTGCGGGATCTGATAGACGGTCATGATGTAGTCAGTCAGGATAGTGCGTTCGCGGTTTGAGAGATTGAATTTCGGCATGCGGCGAATCAGGGTGGGGCGGATGGTATTTGGATCTTTCAGAAAATGGTAGAGCCACTGGCGCTGCACCGAACTGCCCTCCGCACTTAGATCTGGAGCCATATCTCCGCCATTGCCGTTGATACGGTGGCAGGTCTGGCAATTCAGGTCGGCCATGAGTTCGCCTGCACGTCCGGCAGGCCGGTAGTTAGAAGGCTTTGGCAACGCGACCTGCCATTGGCGTGGCATGGTAAAGCTGCGATCGGTCAGCGCGAGCAGGGCGGTTGTCAGCGCATCCACCTGGGCGGGGGTAAAGGTGTATTGCGGCATACGCAGTCCGGGACCAAACTCCCGCGGATGCTGGATTTTGGCAGAGAGATAGGCGGGCAGCGTGTGCGCCATGCCGGCGACAAACACGATCTGCGCCAGCGGCTTGCTGCCGATGCGGCTCAAATCAGGGGCGAAATTATCTGTTTTGGAGACGCCGCGTATTTCATGGCATTCGGCGCAACCATACTCGTTTACCAGTTGGCGCCCGTGCGCGATCTGTTCCGGGGTTGCCGGATCGAGATGTACGTTGGCCGTGAAACCAGAGTTAGTTTGGCTCTCGAGGAAGTCCATAAGCGATGTGAGTTGCTGGCTGGTCCATCGAAAGTGAGGCATCAGGGTACCCGGATCGTACACATGCGGATCGCTCAGCCAGGACTTGAGCCATTCCGGCTTCACCTTGCTCCCAATCCCCGTCAGTTCCGGAGCCAGATCGCCGCCCACCACATTGCCTGCTTCATTCTGCATTGCGTGGCACGAGGCGCAGAAGGACTCGCCGTACAGGGCCTGCCCTGCGGTCACCTGCGCTGCGGGCAGATCGGCAGGTTGAACTGCTTGAGCGGGCGCCGGCGATGCGCCGTTCTCGGGCATAGGCGCACTGTCAGCGATGAGGAACGCAGAGATATCTCTGGCTTCCGCGTCGCTTAGCAGGAAATTAGGCATGGTTGCGGTTGCAGACCAACTCTGCGGATTCTTGAGCCACGCATAAATCCATTCGCGGGATGTCTTCTCCGCTATATGCGTTAGAGGCGGTGGGTCGTCCGTGGCTGTCATCGTGCTGCCGTCCGGAAGTTTCACGGTGTGACAGCGCAGGCACCCGTAGCCGGCGAGCAGGACACGGCCTTGGTTGAGAATCGGAGTTCCCATCAGCGGCGCATGATGGCACTGGCCGCAGGAAGCCTCCATATACCGGGCCGGCAGAAGGGGTTCATTCGGCGCTTTCGTGCTGTCGTGCGCGCCAGCGACGGTCGTGGCGGCGCCTTGGCCGCGATGGCAGACTACGCACCCGAACTCCGTAAGCTGGTGAGGAATGGGCGGATGTTTGCCAAAAGGCTCAGTCTTCACATCGCCAAGACTGGCTTGTTGGAGACCGAGATGGCAGGTCTCACAGCGATCGACAACTCCCGCGTTCGGAATCCATATCTGATGGATACCCGGCTGGAAGCGCCGCATCAGCGTAACGGCGTCACGGCGATTGCGGATCATCTGCAGATACTGCTTTTGGTAGCGCCGCCACTCGCTGAAGTGATCTTTCAGCGGAGCAATGGCGAGAACCATAAGCAAAACGAAACTGGCAACGCCGAATAGCTGAACGGGGTCGTGAAACAGCGCGCGCCAGGAGAACCGGGATTTTTCAGGCGCTCTCACCTAACTCCTCCAGGGCCAGACCCACGACCAACCGGGTCCACGGAATAATGTGCCCACCGCAGTGAGAACAATGAGTACGAAGATGAACCATGTCATAATCCACCAGGACGCTGGTCTTGCCGCGAGATAGCGGCGGAACGGATGCGGCGATTGCAAAGAACTGAAGGCCGCCAGCAGCATCAATGCAGCGATGATGAGGGTCGGCGCCAAGGCATCATACATAGCGAAGAACCAGAGGAAGATCGAGAGACCTGCGGCCACAATGGTGGAGATGGTGAGATTGCGCCGGCGATTCTTTAGGAAAAGGCCGTTTCCCCGGATGTTGATGTTGAAGTATGGAATCACCACCAGCGCGATGACCAGCACGGCGGGAATCAGCACGCCGGCGACCACCGGCGGGAAGTAATGCAGTGTTTCCTGCAGCCCAAGAAAATACCAGGGAGCTTTGGCGGGATTGGGAGTTACCGTTGGATTGGCGATGCTTTTCAGCGGGGCATTGAAGAAAAGCGACATCAGCACCAGAGCAATGACCAGCAGTTCAACCGCCAGGGCCGCCCGGAACAAGGCCTCCGGATAGGTCTGGACCTGCTCTTCGTCCACGCTCTTCACCTGCGCGGAGGTTCTGCGCGTGACGAAGACCACGCGTTTCGGCGCCTTGCGCGCATCCGAATCCACTCCAACGGTGAAATCCTTTGGGTCTGTCATCGCTTCTCCACCGCCTCTGCAACTGCAACGCTCTCCTCAACACTCTTCAGCGAAGGCGTATCGGCCGGTTTGCGGCCGTCGGCCTGGCTTTGCTCCGCGTAGAGGCCGCCATCTTTGCGGATTCTCCAGAAATGCACAACGATAAAAAGGACCGCGGCCAGGGGGAGGACCACGCAGTGCAGCACGTAAAAGCGCAGCAGGGCATTGGCATTGACCAGATGGCCGCCGAGCAAGAGAAAGCGGATTCGCGGCCCAATGAGGGGAACATACTTAGCGATATTCGTTCCCACAGTGATGGCCCAGAACGCCAACTGATCCCAGGGCAGAAGATAGCCCGTATAACTCAGCAGAAGCGTCACCAGCAGCAGGATGACGCCGATAACCCAGTTGAATTCGCGCGGCGGCCGATAAGCACCGCGGTAAAACACCCGGAACATGTGCGCGAATACCAGCGCCACCATCGCCTGGGCTGACCAGCGGTGCAGGTTGCGAAGGAAGAGTCCGGCAGAGACAACGTAGCGCAGGTCTTTCATGTCCGCATAGGCCTGGGGCACGGATGGATGGTAGTAGAACATCAGCAGAATCCCGGTGATCACCAGAACCATAAAGGTTCCCAGAGTGAGCGTACCGAGATACCAGGTGGCGTCCAGGCGCAGCATACGCCGCCGCACTTTGGTGGGAAGAATGTGCAGAAACACGTTCTGCTGAATCTTCTGCGCCCGGTGCAGGGAACTGTCACCGGAGCCGCTCCGGAAGATGGAGCGCCACAGGCGGCTCTTTGTCATTCTGTCGAGATAGAGATCGAATTTGCCCGCCATTTCATATCCTTAGAAACTGCATCGGGGGAATGACCGTCGCGCGGTCGACCATGATGTCGCCATCGTCGCTGAGCCAGGTGCGGTACCACGGCAGGGGTCTGGGAGCCGGACCGGCGATCTTCTTGCCATAGCGAGTGAAGCGGCTGCCGTGGCAGGGACAGGCGATGATGCCCAGATCCGGCCTCCAGGCCGTCATGCAGCCCAGGTGCGTGCAAATGGCGCTCAGTGAAAAGAATCCTTCCTGAACGCGAATGAGATAGATTGCCGTAACCCGATCCTCGGTGACGGAGTTCATGGCGTATTTCGACGGGTTACCGGCGTTGACGATGGGCGAGGGCTCGTAGAGCACATTGGGGGACATGTACTGATAGGAGAAGCTCAGCGTCCCTGCCGCCGCCAGCCCAAGCGAACCGAGCCCGAGCCGGGTAAAGAAGGCCCTGCGGTTGACTTCCTGTTCCGGTTGCGCCGGCTCGGATTTGCCGTCTTCTGCCATGCTCTCCTCCTTATTTGGTTTTGCCCGCGGCGGCTTGGAAGGGCGCATTGATGGCTCCGATTGAGATCAGGCCGCAGGGTTCGGTGGATGTAAGGTTGTAAGCCTCCATCGTGATCATGTCCACAGGGCAGCGAGCGGCGCACAGACCGCAGCGGATACAGCGCGTTTCGTCTTTGAGCATGACCGAGCCGGAGATAACTCCCAGCTCCTCAGCCTTGACCTCGTCCAGTTCGACATTCAGCAAGGATTCCTGCGCCACGAGCTGCTCGACCACCTCCGGCTCAAACTGGAAGCGATCAAGACTCACCAGCTCCAGGCAATTCTCCGGGCAAACATCGACGCATCCGCCGCACAGAATGCAGAGACTGCCGTCCTCTACATTGCCCTCGAACACGGTGTTGACCCAGCAATGCAGACAGCGCTGCGCCTCCAGTTGGGCGCTCCTCTCATCCAGGACCAGTTCAACTTCAGTCATTCCGCCGCGCCGATCCAGTGGCAATGTGGGTATGGGCTGGCGGACGAGATCCAGTAAATCACTGGGCATTGTGTGCCGCGTGAGCACCTCAACCGTCACCGCCGGCTCGGGGTGGCTTACGCCGCGCAGAAACTCGTCAATGCCGATTGCAGCGCGCTTGCCGTCGGCTACGCTGTCGATAATCAGCCGCGGCCCAAAGACACAATCGCCTCCGGCGAAGACGCCCGCGGCGGAGGTCATGAGGTTGCTGGGATTGACCGCGATCAAGCCGCGGCGGGAGATCTCCACGCCGTCTTCGGGCTTGAGAAAATCAAGCCGGGGCGCTTGGCCGATCGCCATGATGACCGTGTCGCAGTCGAAGATTGTCTCGCTGTCTTCGTAGAACGTGGGACTGAAACGGCCGGTCTCATCAAAGACTCGCTTTGTCTTTACAACTTCGAGGCCCGTAAGCCGGCCGCCGCCTCCGATGAAGCGTTGGGGGCCGAAACCAGGGTGCAGGATGATGCCCTCTTCCTCCGCTTCCGCAATCTCCTCCAGGGCCGCGGGCATCTCTCCGCGTCTCTCGATGCAAACCAAGTGCACCTCGCGCGCTCCCATGCGCAGAGCGGAGAGCGAAACATCCATCATCTCCCGCGCAGCGACGGCCTCTATGTTCTCCCGCGACGGCTCCTGGCCTTCAACGGCGGTGTGCTGGCGAACCACTTCGCGCGCCGCGGAGCGCGCTACGTCCATGGCCACATTCCCGCCCCCGATCACGATGACTCGTTTGCCGATGGTGAACTGATAGCCCAGATTGACGTTGAGCAGAAAGTCGATGCCTTTGTGCACGCCGTCCAGATCGACGCCGGGAATGGAGAGGTCGCGGCTGCTGTGCGCTCCGACGGCGACCAGAACCGCATCGAAACCTTGCCTGCGCAATTCCGCAATGGTAAAGTCGCGGCCGGCCGCCTGATTGAGCTTCAGCGTGATGTCGCCGGTGGCGAGGATCTCGCGCACCTGCGCCTGAATCACGCTGCGTGGCAGGCGATATTCCGGCACGCCGAGATAGAGCATTCCCCCGGCCACCGGAGCGGCCTCGAAGATGGTGACGGAATAGCCCATCAACGCCAGATCGTGTGCCGCGGACAGGCCAACAGGGCCGGCGCCGACGATCGCCACGCGGTAGGGCAGTTTCTTCTGGATTCGGCCTTCGTTCACATCCACGGGCCGCCGCGATTCCGGGCCGTAGCGCTCCGTAAGGAACCGCTTGAGGGCGCGAATCGCGATCGGCTTGTCGATCACGCCGCGCCGGCAGGCAGTTTCACACGGATGCGCACAGACGCGCCCGCAGATGCTGGCCAGCGGATTGGGATCCCGCGCCAGCCGATACGCCTCTTCGTAACGGCCTTCGGCGATCAGCGCCACGTACCGGCCCGCATTGGTGTGGGCGGGGCAGGCCATCATGCAGGGAAAATTGCTGTTCAGCCACTGCACGTCCACCGCTTTGTCTTCGTAGCGCTTCAACATCCTGGCCCTTCCGCTTGCTTTCTCAGTCCCAAGGGGACGCCCACGCTCACTTGCCGACCGTTACATTCGCCGTAGCATCTCCGGACACCGTGATGGACTGTGAGTGCGGCCTCTTGCCCTCGTGCCAGGCGATCAAGGTGTAGGTCCCGTTGGGAACGTTCTTGATCGTATAGTTTCCAGCCTGGTCGGTTTCTGCGTAATACGGAGTGGGCGACACAATGATGTAGCCGGACATGTCCGGATGAACGTAGCAATACAGTGGAACCACTCCTGGGTTGCGGAACGTAAAGCTGCGTTCCCCGCCCTGAGGCCAGGTGCCCATGTTGTGGCCGAGTTTCTTGTTGCCGTTGATCGATGGCCAGTAGACGTTATGAAGAACCGCATCGCTGTTGCGGAATACCACCGTAGTTCCCTGCTGGATAACGAGGATATGGGGTACAAACATCAGGTTCTTTTGATCCATCTGTGCGTGCTGCGCTGGCGCCGGAAAGCTCTTTGCCGGATTGGTTTGCAGATACACCACGGACTCGCCCTTGGCTCCGGAGACCTTGCCGTGAATCGTCCCCGCCCAGGCGCTGGCCGTTACCGCCAATGCCGCCGCCGTTGCCGTAAACATGCCAAATTTCATAGATTCTCCTTGAGCGAACAGAATATGAGCATCGTTGTGAAGTAATCCGCTTTACCCTCGCCAGCGTTGGCTGGGGAAGGGGGGACTTTAAACAGCTCAAGAATGGCACAAGTAAACCGGTAGGAATGTGATCTGGGTCACATAATAATTCGCGGGATTTGTCGAAGATGTGCGGCTAATCACACGATGCTGCATTCGATGCCGCGGAAATGTGAAGTCGATCATACTGTGTTTGGCCCTGGGTGCCGGCAACATGCTGCGTATCACACGACCGCTGATCCAGTGTGCTGGGCAGGAATCCATTTTCCGTTTCCTCTGAGTTTGGCAGACCGTTCCACGTATCCCGATGCCAGAATTTCCGCATCCGGCTTGATTGACCTTGCGTCTATTCCCACCTTTCGGAGCAGGATCACCTATCAGTAGCGGCTCATATCGCCAAGCTGTTCGCCTTCTTGCCCCGTTCGTGTCATACCCAATCCCGGCGGCTCGTTACACAATCAAATCGGTGCTGGGTCATGAAGACGCGGCCGGAGGGATATGCAGATGAACACAGAACAACTGGAAGAATTGCGGCGCCGGGTGGAAGAAGAGCGGCGTCGAATGGAAGAAGACTACAGGCTCGACCTTGCAGCCATTGAACGGCTTCAACAGCGATACACCGCGGCCTCAAGCCCCATGACCAGCGACACCGCCGGCAACAGCGTTGGGCTCAAGACCTACTCGTCGCCGAAAGCCTGGTCAGAACGTGAACCGGACGCTAATCTGCCCGTTGCAGCCGCGCCTCCTTCAGCGCCGTCCGTGCTGATGAGCGATAATCTGGAAAGTTCGATCCGAACGATGTTCAGCCTCGGCGGCAAGTAGCAAGCCGATAAGACGGATCGCAGCTTCAGGCCATTTCGGTTATGCGATTGTGAACCGCAGTGATCTTGCGGACCAGCTGCGGAAGCTCGAAACCAACGAGGCTCTGCTTGCAACGGCTCACCGATGGGCAGCTGCGCAAACAGCCATCACCGAAGCCTATATGTAGAGTTGATTGCCGGCACCCGCAAGGAAGCCGTGCTCTGTCTAGCCGCACGCTCAGGCGCCGCCCCTTCAGATATTCGGCGCCACGGCCCAACCGGGAAGAATTCAATCGGGTGTGGTGACCCCGGGAAGACTCGAACTTCCGACACGCAGTTTAGGAAACTGCTGCTCTATCCACCTGAGCTACGGGGCCACATGTTGTAAATAATTATAAACAAATTAATTATACTGACATTTTGCGGCACTTTCTGACTGTTCAATTTTGTTGGTGACCGATTTAGTGACCAGTTCATATTCGCGCAGCGCCGATTTCGCGCCCTTCTTCGCAGGCCGATTGGTCACCATCGAATCCGGCACAAGCCGGTCGACCGCCGCGCGGTTGTGCTGCGGCGCGAGATGGGCGTATCGCATGGTCATCTGGATGCTGCTGTGTCCCATCAGTTCGGCAACCGTGCGGAGATCGACTCCTGCCATAACCAGCCTACTTGCAAATGTATGCCGGTTGCAATGCCAGGAGTAGTCTTTGATCTTGGCTTCCGCCAGCGCCTCGTTGAACCAGCGCCGGTAGTTGTGCTGTGGGTTTCCGGAATCCCTGAAGACGTAAACGAATTCGGAGCGCACTGCCCCTTTCGACCGTTGGCCGGCCTCGAATCTATCCTGGGCCTGTTTCCGCTCCTCAATCGCATGCAGGGCGATAGCGTTGAGCGGAATGTGCCGAGCCTTCCCGGTTTTGGTTTTGGGCAGGGAGATCATTCGGCGCTCGAAAGACACATCCCGCCACTTCAACTGGAACTGCTCACTGGCTCGCATTCCCGTATGGATCGACAAGAGAAACGCCGGAATGTGCTCGGGCCAATTCGCACTCAGGACGGTAAGCAACTTCGTTTCCTCCTCCACGCTCAGGAAGCGAACCCGCTCGTTATGTTCCGGTTTGGCTTTAACCAGTGTGGCAGGATTGACCGTGAGCACATGATTCTCGACAGCCTTGCGAAAGACGAGCGAGAAGGCGTCGCGGTAGCGGTTCCGCGTCGCCGGAGTCCACTCGCGCTCTTCACCTTGCTCCAGTAACCATGCCTGAATGTCTTCGCTTGTGATTCCTTCTGCGGGCAGTTCGTTGAAATGCTCGCCAATGATCTGGAGCTTGATGACGAACTGGTGATGATGCTGGGGAGTGTGGCTCTCTTCGGAAAATAGCTTCGCCTTCTCGGCTAGTTCACCGAAAGTGACCGCGCGGCCGCGCAGCGCTTCCGGGAGCTTTTTGCGTAGTAGCTTTTCGTGCTTGCGCTTGGCGAGCAGAGTGATCGCGTCGCTCCGGCGTCCGCATTTCTCCCAGTGCCGATTACCCTGAGCATCGGTATAGCGAATCCACCAGATACCGGAACCCGGCTCTCGCTCGACAACGCCGGTCGTCTTCTGCGCACCCATGCTTTAATGCTACACGCAGTTAACTGAACATCATAGAACTGTTTTTGTAAATCATCTCTGTTTCTGGAGGTTCTTCTGCCGCATTGCCCGTTTGCTTTTTTGCTCCATCTTCGTGCGGATGCCAAAGGCATGAATGCTTCCCTGTTGAGGTCAAGCGACAATCAATTCCGCATGGTCGCCCCGAGCGAACTTTCGCAGGTCGGCGACAGGGATCAGAACCCGCCCGCCGATGCGCTTGGTGGGTAGGCGTCGATTAGCGATGAGGTAATCGAGTGCCCTCTGGCTGATCGAGAGCACCTGCGCCGCTTCCTCACGGCTCAAAAGGAGTTTCTCCGTGGCGCGCACCGGCTGCTTCTTGGGGGGAGCCGACTGGGAACGAGGGATATTTTCCATGAGAGCACGCTCCTTGGTCAGGGAATGCCGTTCTTTCTTGCACATTCCTGCATTGCGTGCCGGTTTGTCCAATAACTTTTTGGAAGTTGGGTATGACGAAATGGAATAGATCACCATCTCCAGTGGATTAGAGCCCTCGGAATCCGTGGGCGCGTGTCATTCTGGCGACACATGTCTCTTGGTAACAGAGCCTGGCCAGATTTTTGTTGACCAGATATTCGGGATGCAATAGTTTCCTTATATTGGGGGGAAGTCGTTTCGTTTTAGCCGGTTGCATCACCTGCTGCCTTGGTGGCTCTCAAGGAAACGAGAGTGCGACAGGAGGTTGAAACGATGAATGCTCAACTGAAGTTTCGCGACCTTGAAATGGTCGTGGCCCTCCAGGAAGAAGGAACCTTCACGCAGGCAGCCAGGCGCATCGGAGTCACACAAACTGCGCTGAGCAAACGGCTGCAAATGGTGGAACGCGAGGTTCAGGTGCGTCTCTTCGAGAGAACGCACGGCGGCGCGATGGTGACGGGACCAGGCCGCATGTTCGTTTCCGATGCCGTGCAAATCCTCCATACATTGCAGCGCGCAGTACACGACGCACGGGAGGCCAGATACGGCGAGCGCCAAAAGCTGCGCATCGGGGTCTCCCTGTATTTGCCGCCGCAACTGATCGCGTTGATCCATGCGGTCGAACTACCGCTCTACAAGCAGCTCGCCGTCGAAATCGTAACCGGCTTTTCGCCGGAACTGATCGCTGATGTGCAGAACAAGAATGTCGATGTGGCGCTTGTCGCATCGCCGGCGCCAAATGCGGCGCTCACTCAGCAGCGCATTGCTCGAGATCATTTCATGATCATCTTTCGCCCGAGACATCCACTCGCGGGAAAGCAATTCGTGACGCTCGCCGACATCGTTGCATATCCGTGGGTCTTCTTCCGGCGCGTTACGCATCCCTTCCTGCACGATCTGATTCTGCGCCGTGTGGAGGCCGACTATGGGCCGGCGAAGATTATGCACTTCGGAACCCATGTGGCCCAGGCTTCCGCGATGCTCCATAACGACTCCATTATCGGCTGGATCAACCCAGCCGGCGCTGAGCTTGCGGTCCATCAGGGTTTTGTGTGCCTGCCGCTGATGGACGAGCACATTCACATGGAGACGCACTTGGTGTCGCTCGCCGACAACCGGTCACAACTGGTCAGCGAGTTCGCGCGGAAATTTGTGAAATGCTGGGAAGACCGCAGTATGCCTCAGCAGTTGAGCTTGCCGATCGAGTGAGGGGGCGGAATGGGCAATCGACGCCTGGCACAAAGCCGACTTCCCAATACTGACGCGATTGGCGGGTTTGAAAGGTAGAGTCGAGGTCCCACGCTATAGGTAGAAGGCTGGCCTCACTCTCCACACCTATGCTTTGGAGCGAATCACGGTCATCGACCTAGATGACGGGCTGGCCCGCGTCGGATTTATCATTTCTGCAAGGCAATGCCTGAGATCCAACACTATCTACCGGCGCACGCGCAGTCTCATTTCATTCGACTTCGGAATTCGAAGTGGGAAGCGGCGAGAGCTGCACACAACGAGAAGCTTTTAGCTGTTCGGCGGGATGCTGCCGCCAGAAATGCAATGCGCTCTGGGCATCTTCAACTGGCCGAGTGGAACCTTTCGCAAGAATTCGCCGGGAACATGGCAATGGGATACTTGGAGACCGCCCTTGAAACGTGTGCCTTATACGACATCAGGCTCGACGAACGCCTTTGCACCGGTATCAAGGGCGCTGTCAAAGAGTTTCTGATGGCGCAGAGGAAGAATGCGTTACTCCACGACGTTCAACGTCTTCCTGGCGCGGTCCACTTGCCCATCAGTGTCCGGCAACAGTTGTCAGGCGACCACAATCTTCCCCGATTTGACGAAGTTCAAATAGAACTCGAAAAGGCTCGTGTCAATGGTACGCGTGATGCTGCACGAAAGGAGCCTCAAGTGAATCAGGTCTTCAACGTCCACGGACCCAATGCACGGGTCAACATAGACAGCACTGACAATTCGACGAACGTCGTTCACCAAGGTGTGCCGTTTTCTGAACTGCGGAAGGCTATCGAATCGGGTGTTTCGGACGGCGTCGAGCGCACCGCGATTTTACAGAGACTCTCTGACCTTGAGGCGGCAACTGATCGCAACTCTGGAACTAAGAGGTATCAGGCATTCATCGCCGCCGCGGCCGATCACATGACCCTCATCGGACCATATCTGCCTGCTCTGGGGCATTGGGTGCATAACCTATTGGTGGCGACCACATGAGTGCGCTTGGCAACTCCGCACGCGTACTCCTTGCCGAACTCCGCCGTTTCGCTGGCGAAAAGCGTCTGAATGCTCGCATTACTCCGATGGAATGGGCCGGGATTGCGAAGAAAGCCGGACTATCGGATCAGTCGCGAAACGAAGCGATCACGTATCTGCTCAGGAACAAATTCATCGCCTTCCAGCCCGAGACAACTCAAATCATAGCGTTTAGTTCAGAGGGAATTGAAGTGGCTGACCAACTGGTCAAAGAGAAGCCGAAACTTGAGGACCCAATTCCCCAAACCCTTGATGCGGTTCGTTCCGAGACAGCATATTGGACAAAAGACCTCACAACTTGCGACCCCGGATCAAACTGGTGGGAGAGGGTACAAGCAAGGCTCGTCGAACTACGGCAAACTGAACAGCGGCTCAGCTCAGATGCGGTCGCTTCGACTCAACCGATGATCCAAGCAATTTTCTATGGAGCCAATGCACGGCTCAATGTGAGCAGTGTTGACCAGTCCTCGAACTCCGGTCCCGAGGTTAATGCAACAACGGCACAGTCAACGAACCGACGTTCCGAGGCGCGGCGCTGCCTCGCACCAGAGTTACAGCGCACGATTGATCGCGTGCTCTACATCCACGGTAGGGCTCTCGCTAATTTTGTCTCGTACTCGGCGAACATTAAGACGAAGCCAACTGATATGAAGCAAGATTTCATTCCTCATTGGCCAAAGCTCTATCCCAACGCACCACAGGTTCAGGACCTTGCCGAAGAAGATGCGGCAGCCTTGATCGCCTACTACGATTCACTCCATGCGTTGAATGATGACGTTAATGATTGGTGGGGACGCGAAGGTCAGCTTCCTGTGAACTTGTTCAGCACATTTCTGCATAGGGCGTCGAAGTGTCTGCGGCTTGCCCTGACCTGCATTGACAAATTTGAGCTAGAAAAGCTCATTCCTCCCCCATACGAATCCTGGGGCACCATCTCATTCCGGATAAACCAGGCCCTCAAGTCAGAAGAACAAGCTCGGAAAGCTCATTTGGATAGGAACGAGGCAATCTCCAGGAGTTGAAGTCCTATATTGAGTGGGTTCCCGAGGGTGGATACCGGGAAACGGGGATGTAACCGGGCAATCATCGAAAGTCGTGCGAGGCGATGGCCGCGGCGGTGAGGTCGAGCGGGCGGATGTCACTGGCTTTGACGTGGACGACGCCGTTGTTGTTTTGCAGCAGGCCTTCGATGAGCAGGATGCGATTGCGGGTGACGGTGAGGCGTTCGCGTTCGAAGAGGTCCGGGGTGAGGATGATGTTGGCGATGCCGGCTTCGTCTTCGAGCGAGAGGAAGACGAAGCCCTTGGCTGTGCCGGGGCGTTGGCGGGCGATGACGCAGCCGGCGATGCGGACCGGCGCGTTGTTTCCGAAGCGCAGCAGATCGGCCGAAGAGAGAATGCCTTCGGCGTGCAATGCTGCACGGTGATAGGCCATCGGGTGCGGGCCGGTGGTGAGGCCCGCGCCGGAGTAGTCGGCGACGAGACGTTCTTCGGTGGTCATCGGTTGCAGTGGCGAATCAGAGGACCGCTGGCTCGATGCGCCCGTGAGCAGTGGGCCGGTCGCGCGCGCGGCTTCTTCGACCTGCCAGAGTGCGTCGCGGCGATGGGCCACATCGCCGAGCGAGTTCAACGCGCCGATGCGCGCCAGTTGCACCAGCTCGCGGCGGCTGAGCGCGGGCACGCGATGGGCGAGGTCTTCGACGGATGCGAACTCTTCTGATCGTGCGCGCGCATCGAGCAACGCCGCGATGGAGCTTTGACGCAGGCCGCGCGCGTAGTTGAGGCCGAGGCGCAGCGAGAGCGAGCCATCCGGCTCCCGCTCCAGCGAGCAGAGTTCCATCGAGCGTTGCACGTCGATGGGCCGGACGCGTAGGCCGTGGCGCTGTGCGTCCTTGATGAGCACGGCGGGCGAGTAGAAGCCCATTGGCTGATGGTTGAGCAGCGCGCAGGTGAAGGCCGCCAGATAATGCACCTTCAGGTACGCCGAGGCGTAGGCGATCAGCGCGAAGCTGGCGGCGTGCGATTCAGGGAAACCGTAGAGCGCAAACGATGAGATGCTGTTGACGATGTTGTCCTGCACTTCTGTGCTGACGCCGTTGCGCGTCATGCCCTCGCGCAGGCGGCCTTCAAGATTCTTCATGCGCTGCATGGAGCGGCGCATGCCGACCGCGCGGCGCAGCTCATCGGCCTCGGAGCCGGTGAAGTCGGCGATGACCATCGCCATGCGCAGGATCTGCTCCTGAAAGAGCGGCACGCCGAGCGTGCGCTTGAGCACTGGCTCCAGCTTTGGATGCGGATAGGTGACCGGCTCCTTGCCCTGGCGCCGGCGCATGTATGGATGCATCATCTTGCCGGCGATGGGACCGGGGCGGATGATGGCAACCTGCACGACGAGATCGTAAAAGCGCACAGGCGAATTGTGCGGAAGCGAGGCCATCTGCGCGCGGCTCTCGACCTGGAACATGCCGACCGTGTCGGCTTTCGCGAGCGTCTGGTAAACGACGGGGTCCTGGGGCAGTGCGGCCAGATCGACGCTCGTCGAGTAGTGGCGCGGGATGAGTTCGATGCACTCCTGGAGCGCGGCCATCATGCCCAGACCGAGCAGATCGATCTTGATGATGCCCATCTCGGCGCAGTCTTCCTTGTCCCATTGAATGACGGTGCGGCCCGCCATCGAGGCGCGCTCGATGGGCACCACCTGATTGAGCAGCCCCGCGCAGACGACCATGCCGCCTGAATGCTGGCCGAGATGGCGCGGCAGATTCTTGATGCGCTGGCAAAGGTCGAGATAGCGCGCGATCCGCGGATGGCGCAGGTCGAAGCCCACTTCGGCAAAGCGCCGCGCAAGCGTGTCGCGCTCGTCGCGCCACTCCCAGTGGCCCATCAGGCTGGCCAGCCGCGCCGTTTGCTCTTCCTGGAAGCCGAGCACCTTGCCGACCTCGCGCGCGGCCGAGCGGCTGCGATAGGTGATGACATTGGCGGTCATCGCCGCGCCGAGCGCGCCATAACGCTCGTAAACATATTGAATTACCTGCTCGCGCTCGTTGCCCGAAGGCAGATCGAGATCGATGTCGGGCCACTCGTTGCGGCTCTCGTTGAGGAATCGCTCGAAGAGCAGTTCCATGCCGACCGGATCGACGGCGGTGATTTCGAGCGCATAGCAGACAGCGGAGTTGGCGGCCGAGCCGCGCCCTTGCACAAGAAAGCCCTGGCGCTGGCAGTAGCGAACAATGTCCCAGACGATCAGGAAGTAACCGGCAAAGCCAAGCCTGGCGATGAGCGCAAGCTCGCGCTCGACCTGCGCGTGCGCCTTTTCGAGCAGGTGCCGCTTGGACGGAATACCGTAACGCTTGCGCACGCCCTCGGCGACGCGTTCTGCAAGGAAGCTGTCCATCGTCGCGCCTTCGGGCACGGGATAGCGCGGGAACTCGTAGCCGAGGTTATCGAGGGTGAATTCAAGACGGCGGCTCACGATCTGCGTGTTGGCGATGGCTTCGGGCAGGTCGCAAAACAGAGCCTTCATTTGCCGGGCATCGCGCAGCGTGCGTGCATTATTGATGCTGAGCAAACGGCCCGCCGCGTCGAGCGTGGTGTGGTGGCGAATCGCCGTGAGCACATCGAGAATCTCGCGGTCTTTTCCCGAAGCAGCGCGCACTCCGTTCGTGGCGACGACCGGAAGATTCATCGCCGCAGCCAGCGAAACCAGCGCCTGATTGCGTTCTTCCTCGCCCCGTAGCTGATGCCGCTGCAATTCGATGTAGAGATTGCCGCGGCCATAGATGGAAGCAAGGCGCTCCGCGACCGAGCGCGCCTGCTTTGCGCCGCCATTTGCCAGCGCGGCTGCAAGCGGTCCTTCGTCTCCGCCGGTCAAACAGATCAGTCCAGCCGAAAACTCTTCAAGGTCTTCGAGTGTCGCCGCACCTTCGGACTTTGTTGTCTCGCGCATCTTGAAGCGCGTAATGAGTTGGCAGAGATTTTTGTATCCGGCCTGCGAGGCGCAAAGCAGCGTGATGCGCGAAGGTTCTTCCGGGCATTGGTGCGGCAGCCACGGAGCAGGCTGAAGGCGACTGCCGAAGTCGGCGACGGCAATCTCCGCGCCGATATGCGCACGGATGCCGCTGCGGCGCGCGGCAGAGTGGAAGCGTACCGCGCCGTAGAGTCCATTGCGATCGGTGAGCGCCATCGCCGGCATCTGCAACTCCACAGCGCGCTCGACGAGCGCATCGGGTTCGGAGGCCGCCGCGAGAAAGCTGAAGGCACTTGTGGCGTGCAGTTCGACGTATTCCGCCGCATCAGTCAAAGTACGCCTCCAGCCGCCAGGCGTTGTGCAGCCGGTCGCGCACGAGCAGGCAGCCGAGGGTTGCGCCAGAGACGTCCGTTGTTAGCACGTCCCATTCCTCGCTGTCCCAGGCATCCTGCGACCACCAGCAGCCGCTCGACCGCCACGGCCCGTAGGCGGAGGCAACCGAGTAGCGTTTGCCCTCGTCATGGAATGCAGCTGGACGCGCTCCATTCAGCGCCATGTGGACCGTGCGCAGCGGCCGTACGCGGCGCAGAGCGATCCGCACCTCTTGTTTCGCAGTCGTGCCTTTTGAGTCCGCTGTGTGCAATGCTCGGAGTTGAAAGCTCTGTGGCCGGTGCGTGTCTTCCAGTTCCGGTGCGCCGACGCGGTCATCGCCAACGATGGCGCGCAGGCGGGCGAGCGTGACATCAAGGCTGGACGGCTCCGGTGTCTGCGGCGCGAAGAGGCCGAGCTGCACCTTGCTCGTGGGTCCTGCATCGGCTTCAATGGCGAGCGAGAGAACCGCGGCCTGCGGCGGATGCGCCGCGGCCTCCAGATGCAGCAGCTTCAGCAGAAACTTGCGATCAATGGTTGGAACGGCTGGTCGCAAGGAGAGGTGATGTCGCTGGTTTCCTTCCAGATTCATTTCAATCGCAAGCGAAGCCACAGCAAGAGCGCGTTGCGCCACGCGGGCGACGAGCGCATCGATCATGCGGGCAGCAATAAAGAGCAGCGAGTCAATCTCCTCAATCGGTGAGTCGAACTCGCAGAACTCGCGCAGTGCGACCACGGGCTCGATGGGCTGAAAGCTGTGCGCCGCGGCTCCGGCTGCGAGCGCGCGCCACAGGCTGGCCTCCGGGCCGAAGCGCGCCACGAGTGAATCTTCCGGCAGCGCCGCCAGTTGGCCGAGGGTGCGAATGCCCCACATGGAAAACGTCTCTGCCTGTTCTGCGCCGAGATTGAGCGCGGAGAGCTGTAGTTTTTCGAGCGCCCTCGATTCCTCGCCGCGGGGAAGGATCGTCATTCCAGGCGAAAATGCAGCTTTCAGCCGCGCGGCATGGAAGTTGGCGCTTGCGGCAACGGAGATACGAAAGCCCGCATTGGCTGCCGCTCGACGCACCTTCTCGGCCATCGCATCGACAGGGCCGAAGAGCCGTTCCGAACCCGTCCCGTCGAGCACAAAGCTACAGGCAGTTCCGCGGCTTGTCTCCTCGATGCGCGGCGAGAATTGCGCGGCGCATTCGAGAAGAATTGCACGTGCCTGCGCCTCTTCGGCAAGAGAGCGCGGGATAAGTTGCAAACCTGCGACCGCCTCCGCTTCGAGCCGCGTCATGCCATGTGCAGCGCCGCAGGAACGGGCCTTACGGTTGAGCGCACAGACGGTCTGCTGCAATGCCGGACCGTCCAGCACGGCGACCGGCTGCGAACGGAGTTCCGGCCGCAGCCGCAGCAAGGCCTGCGCGGGAAACTCCGCCGCATGAATCGCAAGATAGAGTTCGCCGTTCATGCGCTCCGCTCCACGGTCCACTGCGTGCCGGCAGTCCAGGTGGAAGCGGGCGGTTTGCGCGCGCCGTTCCACGGCTGCTGGAATCGCTGCCGACGGCGTCTGAGGCGGAACGCGCCCGCATGGAGCACGGTTCCGCCGAGTACCTCCGCGCGCATCGGTTCGGCGTCGAGCACCACGGCTGCGCTCGATTGCGCATAGGAAGCGCGGGCCAGCGCCACGAGCGGGCAGCGCGTGCGCTCGGCGGCCTGGCGAAAACGGAACCACGTGGCCAGCGGGATACGCATTCCCTCGGCCGGATCAATCCCGGACAGATCGAGCACGATGGCCGCAAAGCCGCCCGCTTGCAACAGCAGGTCGGTTGCCTTCAACGACTGCTCGAGCCGCGTCCAGCTTTTCGCGGACTTCTTCGCGCCGCCGCAACGCACCCAAAGCAACTGGCTGAGCCGCACTCCAATGGCTGCCGCCGATTCCGGATCGAAGGCGTCTTCGGCATCCACCCAGGCGCAGAAGCGCTCCTCGGCGGTTCGTCCCGCCAGAAAAGCCAGCGCCAGGCTGGTCCGCCCCGAGCAGGCCGGGCCGGCGATCTCGCTGATGGCTCCAACCGGAAAGCCGCCTTCGAGCAACTCGTCCACGACGGCAATTCCGGTCGGCGCGGTCTCCCGAATTGTGCGTGGCGCGGGCGTGAGCGCCGCCGGAAAGCGTGCTTCGAGAGAGCGTTCGATCTGGAGCCGGAGGGCGGCGGCGGTCGGCATAATATTCGCCTTATCTTCGCCTATGATTCGACCGACTCCAATCGTTTGTCAATCTCCGCCGCCGCTGTTTCCGGGTATTCTGGAGCCACGATGTGTGGACGCTACGCCCGAAAATCCGCGCAAGAGCTTTTGGCGGAATGGTTTGAGATGGATCTCGAACACATGCGATGGGCGCCGCCAACCTGGAACGCCGCCCCGCAGAGCTTTCAGCCGGTGGTACGGCTGAACCCGGAGAGCGGCCGGCGCGAGATGCCGCTGATGCGCTGGGGGCTGATTCCATCCTGGGCCAAAGAGGCGCGCATCGGCCTCGGTGCCATCAACGCCCGCGCCGAGGAGGCTGCCACCAAACCGGCCTTCCGGGAGGCGCTCAAGAAGCGCCGCTGCCAGATTTCCGCCGACGCCTACTACGAGTGGCAGAAGACCGGCCCGAAGACCCGCCAACCTTACGCCATCACGCTCGTCGGCGGCAATCCGATTGCCTTCGCCGGCCTTTGGGAAAGTTGGCGCGACAAGGACGGCCATCCGCTCGAAACCTTCTCGATCCTCACCACGGTCGCTAACGAGCGCCTAGCCGCAATCCACGACCGGATGCCGGTGATCGTCGAACGCAAAGACTACGCCAGCTGGCTTGATGCGCCCACTGGAAGCGAGCCTTCCGCTGAACTGCTGCGTGCCGTCGCGCCCGATCGCATCGACCTCTGGCCGGTCAGCGACCGCGTCGGCAATACGCGAAACAACGATGAATCGCTGCTCGATCCAATCAAGCTGGACGAGGAAGCCGCCCAAGGCCAGTTGTTCAGGCTGAATTTCTGAAGTAGAGCTGACTTTCGGGAGCTATCGAAAGTGCATTCAGCCCGGGACTACTGCGGCTCGCATAATAAGGTGACGAATGCCACTCTCCACAGAGGCCAGGCTTGCGGCTCGCAACACGATTGCTTGTCACTCAAATACGCGAGCATCAGTAGGCTGCCCAGCCTTCCCCATTGCGTAGCCGGTCTGCACGCTCAGCGAACTCCGCTTCATCGAAGACATCCACATGGTTCCTTGGGTCATCGGTGTGGAGACTGCGTTCATCGACGACTACCTGGTTGATTTCAGATCCATCTCGTCCTACGATCTGAGTCCTGAGCCTCCGGTATGCCGCTACTGCTCCGAGTCCTCTGTGATAGCGGCAGAGCGTATGAGCACATATGTCTGCAAGCTGTAGTCCAGTGTGCTCGTGCGACAGGAAAAAGCCTGTGTCGTCAAGAATGAGCTTGTTGAAGTTCAACAGACCGGGGTGGATTTCATAGGAGCGGATGAATGGATGGTTACGCGGTCTCCATGAGTTCGGGATTATCATCGGCGGGCGTGACGATTTAGAAAGCCCGTTGCGCAACCACTCGCGCCAGAAGTTGATGTGCTGTTCGCGTTGAATGAAGCTCCGATCAATCACGACGTTCATAGGCAGATATTCGGCGTCGTCCTCTGGCTCCATGAAGCGTATGATCGAATGCTGGATGCTGTCTATAACAGCTTGCTCCAGCCCAATTATCCATAATATATTTTCGGCACTGCGGGCCTTCAGCCAGCCGGTTTCCTGCCTATAAAACTCCGCCAGCCAAGCGTTGTTATGTTCGGCTGCGAGTTCCGATGACCTCTCGGCCATCACCCATGCCTGGCGTTTGAGCTCTTCGATGTGCTCACGTTTCGTTCTGGTCGTGTCGAGGCCGACCACCGTGAGCCAGAAATCACGGCCTTGCACAACCAGTAATTGATTCGCGAACTGCTCCAACTGCAAATCCGTCAGTTCGGCACCTTTGATCTCTCGCTTGCTATCCCCGACTATAGTTCTCTTCCAACCTTCGAATCGAGCAAACAGTGCGTCGCTGTCACGATTGGCGACTGTGACACCACAGAAAAGCGAAATGTGCGGTCGATTACCCCAAGTAAATGCGCCTGATTCGTCGATATAGATATTCATCCAGCCTTCCGCTCAGTGTGCGTATTTGGCGTGTCTTTCAACCTCATTGGTGAATTGTATCGAACATTTGTAAATACCCGAGAAGTGACCACTGGGTCGATCTATCATATTGGTGAACCACTCTTGCCATACGCGCCGGTGGAGTATTCGGGTGCAGAACAGGCGTTTATAGGAGGCGGGAAAGATGAGTGTTTCGGATTTCGACCCGAATGCGGCGGCCGGAGAGATAGTAAGGGAGGCGTTAAACTCTGAGCTGGTGAAAGATTCGCTCAGGCCGACGGCACAGAACTTTGGTCAGATTTTCGGGCTAATCAGCGACATTGCTCGCTTCTACTTTGAAGATAACCTACCCAAAATCTTCAAAAAGTGGGCACGCCAAAGGAAGGGCAAACCGCTCGATGAAGAGGCAATCAGGCGCGTGCTTCCACTGCTTAGAGATGCCGCGATGCAAAGTGATGATGAACTGCAAGAACGATGGGCATCGCTTTTGGAAAGCGTTGCGACAGGCGCGAATGGTGTACTGCCGTCATTTGGTCAAACACTTTCGCAATTGACACCAGCAG
This sequence comes from Acidobacteriota bacterium, assembly GCA_021800255.1. GTDB lineage: Bacteria > Acidobacteriota > Terriglobia > Terriglobales > Acidobacteriaceae > Telmatobacter. The sequence continues at coordinate 7,825 of JAJYZC010000021.1, read as the reverse complement.
AAGCTCGCTACCTGGATCGGATCTGGGAGCGCGTGTCAGCACCTACAGACTACTGCTCCGGGAAACGCGAGGGCAGAGATGAGCTGAGCTTCTTCACTCTCGTTGACATCTACAACCCGAAATTGTAAGCGCCGAGTCCGGCTGAGATGCGCGTGTTCAAACATCGCATGTCTCCCGAGCAGATTGCAGCGTTCGACGAAATGACAAATTTCGAGCTGATGCTGCACGATCTGGAACGGTTGAACCTTCTTGAAAAGAAAATGGTGTACATGCCTGGAGAGATGATGTGGGTGGAAACCGATATAGCGGAAGTCCCCGCCGGCCATTCCGCAGGTGGCACGAAGACCACGTACGCTCTAACCCAATACGGTGTTAGCTTCATTCTGGCCGTTCGCCCAAAACAAGCCTATTGAAGGATTATTCCCCGCAAACGCGTTACCATTCAGAGTGCGCTACGAGTGGTGGCGCACCAGCCCGTCGGGCGGGGGAAAATGGCCTCCCGCTGAGGCGGGAGCACAAATAAGGGCGGGTAGACGGGCGCGGGCATAAAAATGCGGAGCCGTTTGCCGGCTCCGCAATGGGGTTTGGTTGATTGACGGTTACGCGGCGGCGGCCTTTTGGGTGCGTTTGGGTGCCGGTTTGGGGGAGGCCTTCTTCGTCTCCTTGGCCTTGTCTTTCGCCGCGAACTCCTGCTTGACCTTGCTCGTGTTCGCGGCCACGTCCACCTTGTAGAACTCGGCTGCATCGTGGAGGGTCTTGGCGGCGTCGGTCGGCGAGTGGGCCGACTGGAGAACGGCGACTTCGACCAAAACCCGGCCGAGTGTGCCTTCGTCGGCTTTGCGGAGAAAGGACGCAAACAGCTTGGCCGGGGCGTCGGCGGTGCCGTTGGCTTTGCCGACACTGTGAAGCCGCAGCAGGATTGCAATGCGGCGCTCGTCCAGCACGGCGGCGAGGCGCTCGGCGGTAAAGAGCAGGTCGCGCTTCATCAGCCGGACGGGAACCGCGTCGCCGATGGCCTTGAGGACGCGAAGGCCGGTTGTCTGCGCGATGGCTTCCTCGCGGCGGCGCTTTTCCTGCTCGGCTTTGAATGCCGCATCGTTCGCGGGCCGCTGCTTGCGGGCGTGGTGAATCGGGCAATCGGGATTCGCGCAGATGCGCCGCAGTTCGCCCTTCTCGCTGCCCTCGGTGACGATGGCCTCGGTGGTGAACTTGCAGGTCCTATACTCCGGCCAGTCGCGCTGCTTCTGGTTGGCGGGCTTGCCGGTGCGAATCTCAACATATTTGTTGCGCGGCACAACGGGGCTGTCGCCCTTCGCTGCGCCGTAGGCCGTGCTGATCTGAACGAGTTTCGGTTTGGCGGCGATGGCCTGCTTGACGTGCGCATCAACCTTCATTGCCCAGCATTTCGGGTCCGAGCAGGAATCATGTTGAGGCGCTAGCCCAGAGAAGAGCAGGACATTGTGGCCGGTGCGCTTGGGGCAATCGACGCAGGAACCGGCCTCCGGCACAAGCGCGGCGTCCGTTTTCGAGAACGGCGCGGCGGCAAGCTCCAGCAATATATTGTGCTCGATCCACTGTTGCAGATGGCGGACCGGGAGCAGGATGCGCTTCGGCTTCCCGGTGCCGTTGGTGTACTGCTCCTGATAGCAAGCGGCGAGGGCTTCCTCCTGCTGCGCCGGTTGCAGCTTGGCCAGCAAGAGCGCATGGCCGACGCCAATTTCATCCTTGGCAAAGGCTTCAGCGACGGGCGCGGCAAGCTCGGTTAAGCGAAGGCGGGCGCCGACGTATGCAGGATTTTTGCCACATTTTGCGCCGATTTGTTCGATGGTGTACTTCGGCTCTTCAAGACGCATCAATGCGGCAAAGCCTTGCGCCTCGTCGAGCGGATGCACGTCGCGGCGCTGGAGGTTCTCGACGATGCTGGTTTCGAGCGCCTGGGCGTCGGTCAACTCGACAATGCGCACCGGCGCGGTTTCAAGCCCTGTCCGCTGCGCCGCGCGATAGCGGCGGGCACCGGCTACGATCTCAAAGTGATGATCGACGGGCCGGACCACAAGCGGCGCGAGAATGCCCTGCGTCTTGATCGACTCGGCCAACTCGTTAAGGCTGGCTTCGTCAAAATTCTTGCGGGGGTTGTTCGGCGACTCGGTGAGCGCGTCGAGCGGCAGATTGCGATATTCAGACTGCATGGTGTTCGTCATTTTGGATTCTCCTTGTGAGGTCGTGGTGCATGAAGGCGTGGGCGGGCCGCATGAACCCGCCCGGTGATTGGCGGGTTAGCGGCTGCGCTCAAATGCCTCAAGGAATCCCTGCGCGCGCAAGTTGCGATCCCACGTGCGGGCAAAGCTCTCGTGCTGGTGAAACAGGTCGGGATAGAAGATGTAGTTCTTCTCATCGCGCGTGCGCGAAAACTGCTCGACGCCGAGGTAATCGTTGCGAAAGTAGTAAGGCGTCATCGTCCAGCCCAAACGCAACGGGTTGGTCAACTCGAAACACATCTCCGGGTCGCGCATCAGGTCGCCGTTCTGTTCGCCGTAATGCGCGATGGAGATTGCCGGAGCGCCAAGCGGTCCCGGCTCCGGCGTGGCCTCGATGACAAGCCGCATATAAGGCGGGTTCTCGATGCGCAGATAGAGGTCGCGGCGGAACCCGCCCGCCGCCGCAAGAATCTGGAGAATGGTTTTCATTACGCCACCTCCGCGAGTGAATTCGTCTCGCTGGCCGCGTCCTCGGAGAGAATGGCTCCGAGGATCACGGCGGAGGTGCGCTGGATGACTTCGAGGCTCTCGGTCAAAAGCGCCGCATTGCCCGCGTACATCTGGATGTAGTCGCTCGACGCGGTTCCCATCTCAAGGCCGACGGCCTGGCCGACGATGAAAGCCACGGCCTCGGCTTCGGTCTCGCGCACGGTCGCGGTGGTCATCGTGCGCCGCTCGGTCTTGTGCAAGAGTTCATGCGCCGTCTCGTGTACCAGCGTGGTGAACTCTTCGGCCTTCGACTGGCCGGGCAGTAGCGCGATGCGCCCGCCGTAGCTGACGCCAAGCGCCGGGGCAATCCTCTCGTTGAACTCCAGTTGAATGCCCTGCGCGTTGAGGAACGTAATCAGCCGGTCACGGTGTGCGCCGACTTCGCCGCTGACGCCGTGGTCAAACTCCGGCAGGTCTACGCCTTCGGTCTGCTCCACATCGAAAACGTAGACGGCGCGAAAGCCGATCAGCACGGGGGCGGTCTTGGTGCTGTCGTCCTGTGCACGGTTGAGGTCGGCCTCATCCTTCCTGCGCCGGTGGCCGATGATCGGGGCGAGAATCTGGATACCCTTCTCGCCCTTCTTCACAAACCGGCCCAACTCGTTCCATGTGCGGATGCCCGCAACGCGGGTTGCGGTCGGGCGCTGCCGCGCGATGGCGAGAATGTTGCCGAAGCTGTAATTGTGGAAACGGGCCATGGCCGCCAGATACGCGGTCAACGTCTCGCTCTTGCCTGCCTCAAGCTGCTGGAGCAGGAACTCGACGGCCTGCTTGATGAGTTGCTGCGCGGGGTTTTCGCGCTGCGTAGTGCGCTGCTGGTAGGGGGATTCACTGCGAAGCGCCGCATTTTTCCTGTGCGGCGCGGTGGTGGCGCTGCCGCCGTTGCTGTTGTTGCTCTTCCAATTCATGTTTTTTCTCCTCTCGGTCCGCCGTTGCCGGCTGAGTGTCTTTCTCGCCCACGGCTGGGAAGCACGAAGACGGTGGCGGACCGAGAGAAAACGAGAGCGCCCGACGGTGGGAGTCCGGAGGAAAGGCGCGGCAAGCGCCAAACCCGCTTTTGGTTTGGCGCGCGGCGGCGCTCCGAACGGACTGCAAAAGGCCCGTTCAGCGCACGGCAAGATCGTGCGCTGGGCCGTCCGCCGAGGGCGCGGAGTGGAATGGAAGGAACAATCTGCTACGAAGTCAGCGGCCCGCCCAGGACGGGATGAGTCTTTTCGAATCGAAGAATGAGCCTAAAGGAGCGCCATAGCGGTGGGTGTGGAGAAGGCTCCTTTTGTTTTTGCTTTTGTTTTTTTAAGGGAGAGATTATATTGTGCCCGCCGCCGAGGCGAGGGAATGTAGAAATCGGCTTCATCGATTTCCAAGGTCTGTGGAAAGCATGGGAAACAATTTTATTGTTTCCCATGCTTTCCAGTCGCAGCATCCTCGCCCTCCCAGGGCCAGAATGCTCAGAATGTGTCCGAACTGGGGAATTTTCATGCGCCAGACACTCTGCGGTATGCGCGTGAGGCTCGCGTCGTTTAATGCACGGTGGCTCTATGCTTCTCAGCGAGCGATCTCCGAAGCGACACCGACGATGTGAGCGACGATGCCTGCCGTGGGCGGCTCCCACCACGATCTCGCCCGATGTTTCTTTAACCAGTAGCTTTCGCCGGAGGTGAAGGCAAACATTCCCAGGCTGACACTGAACTGTCCTGCCCGTGAAGAGGGCATCAAGGGATTGGCTTCTTTGCATTGATGTTCGGCAATGCAATGTTGCGCCAGCCCCACGTCGGCCAGCGCCATTCCCAAATGCAACGCATTGAGCAAGAAAAACTTGCGATCAAATACGCGAGGAATGCGCGGGGCGGCAGGCCGGGTGTAGGCCATGCCCAATGCCGGCGCCGCGCTTGCGCTCAAGCTTGAGAATGACCCATCTGTGGTCGTGGCAGCGGTTACGTCTGCCATTTGATGAAGCCGCGGTTGTGATTCCCGTTGGATCCGGTTGAACGGGATCGATGGCTGCTGCGCGTGTATAGCCAGGCTGGTCATCGCAATCACCAGCGCAACCGTTATCGCAACTACCATCTCAACCACCAAGGTTGGCGAAATCGTTTCTGTTTTCATGCCGAACTCCCGCCATACTGCTCTCAGGAGGCTTAACGGAGTTATCGGCGGAATCCAGCCCACAAGGAGGCTGACTCGCAATGAAACACACGGCACCTGCGAAGGCCTTATTTGTATGGCCTCCTGAATTCAATTGAGGTGGAGCGTTCGTGCGGATTTTTGTTGAAGATGCGGCGGCGATCTTCAATCGCACTGGGGCTACGGATGGGCGCAGCTTTGAGCGCGATTTCGGCTTCTTTGGCGACTTATGAACCATCTCGAACCGGAGCATTGCCGCCGAGCTCTGTTAACCCAATCGCGAAATGGTTTAGAATGTGCCCATTGCCTGCATCCTCCCAACCCGCATTTGCCGGACTCGATAGCCGGACCGGAATAGCAGACCGGCGGGCCCTTATGTTTCCAGGCGCACCGTTGCTGGTGCTGCTCATATTCACTACGGCCACGGTGTTTGTGCGCGCGGCATGGGCGCTTGAGTCTTTTCAGATCGGGATTTACTTACTCGTTGCGGCTTGCCTGATTGCGGGTATTCGCAAAGGGAAAGAAGATCTGGCCGAGGGTTGGACCGCCTGGCTGGTTTACCTGATTCCGCTCTGGGGCGTGCTACAACTTGTGGCGCACACTACGGCCTCGAGCCACGAAACCCGCGAGGCCACGCTGCGATGGGGATCCCTGGCTGGAGTGTTCTTTCTCAGCCAAATTGTCGGCCGTAGCCGTGCGGCCAGACACGTTGCCCTTCACGCATTTCTCTATTTCGAAGTTGCGATGGCGGTGCTTTGCATCGCGCAACTCTTTACCTCCCGGGGCAGGGTTCTTTGGGTCTTCTCTTCCGGATATCCCTTCGTTTTTGCGACCTTCCCCTATAGCAACAACTATGTACAGTTTGTAGAGCTCGCTCTACCCATCGCGCTATGGTGGGGCCTACGAAGGGGATGGTGTTCTTGGGGATATGCGCTTGCTGCCGGCGTTCTGTACGCATCGGTAATCGGGTCGGCCTCGCGCGCTGGCGCGGCTCTGTGTACGGCGGAGTTGCTGGTCATGCTGGGAGCAGGCCTGTTTTGGTCTTGGCGGCAAAAGCCCGGATGGTCCTTGAGGTCAACGGTCGCGATGCTTGCATTGGCGCCGATCGTGGCTGCTGTTTTGACCTTAGCTGTTGGCTGGCAAAGAGTTTGGCAACGCTTCTTCCAGCCTGACCCTTACGGCGCCAGGAAGGAGTTCTTGCTGGCGGCCGTTGATATGATGGAGCACCGCCCGCTTACGGGTTACGGGCTGGACACGTTCCCGGAGGTGTATCAGCAGCATGCAATCGCGGCTCTTGATATGTACGCCAATCACGCGCACAATGACTGGGCGGAGTTCGCTGCGGACGGCGGAATTCCTTTTTTGCTTCTGGTGATGGTTCCATTTGCCTCTGCCATACCCGCTGCTGTCCGTCATCCCTGGGGACTGGGCTTGATTGCCGTCATGCTGAACGCCTGCGTGGACTATCCCTTTCCCCGCCCTGCCGTCTCCGGTTGGATGTTCGCCATGCTCGGATTGCTTTTTATGGAGAAGACTGCCGACAGACAGCGTCTACGGCACACCACGACTCCATCCGCAGCGGAAAACGTAGCCTCCGTTCTGGAGCTCAAGCGGTGAGATGGGAGGGGCGGAGTTGAAGGAGGCGTGGTTTGATTAGGCGCAAAAATCGGAGGTGTGCACACGGAGAGAGCCCGCCGGTGTTTCCTCTGAAGGATTTCGCTCCGTCGTGATATAGCGCAGGAAGACCCAGAATATCAAGAACGCCAAAACGAAAATGGCCAACATCACCAGCCGCCGCAGGAGGCGCATGCGATTGGGAATCGCTGGGTGCAGAGCGCCGGGCTTTGGGGACCGATGCCCATGCATCCGATGCGCGACTGCGGATTTTGCAGCATAAAACCGATGCCGGCAGGCGCGGCAGCGGAAGGCCTCCTGACCACGCAAGCGGTAGAGCATATCCAGCCTGTGTGCGTGCAGAGAGGCGCGGATATCGGAACTGCCACAGTAAGGACAGGTCATCGTTCAGAGACCAGGTACGATTTGAACAGATCGTATCACGAGCCTTCCTGAGATCCTAGTAGTGCCTATTGCCCGCTGATAGGCCAGGCGAATTTCAAGCAGGGATGCCCCTTCGGGCACCGAGAACTCAAACCGCGAGGATTGCAAAACCGCGCTGGATAGGTCCGGAGACGTTGCGAGCGGTGTGTCCGACGCGGCATCGACGATTTGCCATCGCAGTCCAGTCGCCGGCGGAATTTGAGAAGTGCGGTAGATGTATTCGAGCCCGTATTTGCCCGGCGCGAGTACTACGGACTGCTCGGCGACAATACAGGTCTCCGGCTCTATGCCGGTGAACTCCGATTCCAACCCCGCCGGCCCCGGCCAGGAATGCAGACCATCATACGATGGCAGGTTCCAGTCAAAACTCACTGGCAAAGGATTGCGCGCAAAGTTGGGGTTGTTGATCATTGTTGCATCGGCAACGATCCAATGCCGATCAATCAGTGCACGCCACAGCGCGCGCGCTGCGGGTACATCCTTGGCGGCAACCAGCCGGTTGATGGCTTTCAACAGTGGGGTGGCATCCGTTCTTGAATCGCCGTACCGGACCAGGCGTTGCGCCGCGGCGGCCGCAGCAGAAAACTGATCCTTGGCGAAGAGAAAGTCAACGTATTGACGGATCAGTGCAGGGTTGTCGTTCAGAATTTCGCGCGAGATCTCTTCTGGGTCTGGAAATTCGCGCCAGCACAATTCAAAAACAGCGCCGGCATTGTTCGGCTCGATCTCGGCCGCGCTTGTCAAGGGCGGAGTAAAAGGGAACCACTGGGGCGGAGTAAATGTATGGTCCGCCGCTTTTCTGCAAGCGAAAAATGACGTTGGCAAGTTGGTCCGCGCAAATGTATTCGGCCTTTTGTGGAGAATCGCGATCTCCGGGCCATGATGGGATGCGCTGC
>JAJYZC010000077.1 GCA_021800255.1 Acidobacteriota bacterium | reverse complement strand
ACTGTCCAGGCTGCGGAAAAACTCGATTAGGAGAGGGTCTTGTAACAAGGGTGCGGCTTTGCCGAGCCGCAAACACAACAAAATAAAGACAGGGCTTTAGCCCCTGCGGAAAGCTCCAGTCTTTTCCGCAGCCTGTGTCTCCCGTCCACGGAAGCCCAGCCGTGGTGTTTCCCCCTCAGGGAGACCGCATGGCGAAACTGTGCGGAAACCGGGTGTTGCGCGTGTGGAATCCGGCCCATGCAATCGCTGAGCGGGCGCCAGCGGTTGGTGATATGCTCATTTTGGAAGAGAGGTCAGACCTCTTCATTTTCGAATCTCCAGGATGGCGCAAACGATGAAAAACCTTCTCCGGCCCCGCACTTTTGTCCTGTTTTTGTCCGCGCTGTGCTTAGCCGCTGCAAGCGCGGCTTTTGCTGCGCCAGCGTCTTCCATCACGCGCCACCCAGTTTGTGACGCGACCCAGTACGGCGCAAAGCCCGACGGAAAAACCAACAACCAACGTGCCATCCAAGCCGCGATCGACGCCTGCGAGAAAAAAGGAGGAGGAATCGTGCGGCTGGCCGGAGGAACGTTCCTCTCCGGCCCCATCGTGCTCAAGAGCCATATCACGCTGGATGTGGAAAAGGGCGCGATGCTGCTGGGATCCCCCGACCACAACGACTATCCGGAGATGGCAGTCTTCCGGGCCAAAGGACGGCAGTCGCTCATCAGCGCCAGCCATGCCGAGGACCTGACCATTACGGGAGGAGGAACGATCGACGGCAACGGCGCGAGTTGGTGGGTCGAGGCACGGAAGCACAAGCACAGTGGAGTGGTGAAGGATGTGGTGTTCCGGCCCCGGCTGGTGGTCTTCGATCACTGCCAGCACGTCCTGATCGATCACGTGACCATCGAGAATTCGCCGTCGTGGCAGGTGGTTCCTTACTACTCTGACTACGTGACCATCCGCGACGGCCGCATCTACGCGCCTGCCCACTCGCCGAACACCGACGGAATCGATCCGTTCTCGTCAAGCCACGTGATGATCGAGAATATGGTGATCGATGACGGCGATGATAACGTGGCCATCAAATCCGGTCTGCCGGGTTCGGCGAACAACTCGCCCAGCACCGGCATTACGGTGAGGGACTGCACCTTTCTGCACGGGCACGGGATGTCGATCGGGAGCGAGGCGGCTGGCGGCGTGCAGGATGTCCACGTGTCGAATATCGTTTTCCGGGGCACGGAAAACGGCGTGCGGGTGAAGTCGGCGCGTGACCGCGGCGCGGACATCAGCAACCTGTGGTACAGCAACCTCACGATGGAAGGCGTGAAGACGCCGCTGCTGATCACCGAGTATTACCCGCACATTCCCGATCACGACACTGCCCAGCCGGTGACGCGGCTAACCCCGCACTTCTATGACATCCACATCTCCAACCTAACCGCTACCGGGGCGAAGCAGACGGCCATCATCGCCGGGCTGCCGGAAAGCCCGATCCGCTCGCTGTTCCTCGACAACGTTCATCTGCAGGGAGAAAAGGGGATGCGGATCAGCAACGCCACGGTGACGGCGCACGGCTTGACGGTGCTGCCGGCGGCCCCTCCGCCTGTCATTCTCCTCGGTGGCGGCAAGCTGATTCACAACTAAAGAACGCAGCTACGCAGTTAGGCGCTGACTGGCCTCATTCCCGCCCTTGGCGCGGCCGCAGATTGCGCCATTCCATGTCATGCGGCTGTTTCGTTAGCTTGCCGCTGCACCGGCGGCGCGAACGGCCGCTTCGGGCCGCGCTTCTGTGACCTGGAAGCCGGACCAGCCGCGCAGGCGCAGGCTATTGGAGACGACGCAGACGGAGCTGAAGGCCATGGCGGCGGCGGCCACCCAGGGCGTCAGCAGCACGTGAAACGACGGGTAGAATACGCCCGCCGCCAGTGGAATCCCGAGGACGTTGTATCCGGCGGCCCAGTAGAGGTTCTGGCGCATGATGCGCAGCGTGGAACGGGCCAGGCCCAGCGCCGCGGGGATGGCTGACGGCTGGGTGCGCAACAGCAGCACATCACCGGCCTCCTGGGCAAGGTCGGCGCCTGAGCCCACGGCGATGCCGGCGTCGGCCTGGGCCAAAGCGGCGGCGTCATTGATTCCGTCGCCCACCATGGCCACGCGCAGGCCGGACTGCTGCAGGGCGCGGATGCGCGCCAGCTTGCCGGCAGGATCGAGCCCGGCTTCGACCTCTGCAATTCCAGCCTGGCGGGCGATGGGTTCAGCGGCAGCCGGCGAGTCGCCGGTGAGCATCAGCACGCGCAGCCCTGCCTGGCGCAACGCCGCCACGGCTGCGGCGGCATCGGGGCGCAACACATCCCGCGCATCAAAGTAGCCGGCCGGAACGCGGTCCAAAGCTATCCACAGGCGGGTGACGCCCGGCTCGGTCGGCGGAACTCCGGCGGGCAGAGCGATGAAAAACTCCTTGAAGAGGGCTTCATTGCCGAGCAGACAATCGCGGCCCTCAACGCGAGCCGTCAGACCGCGGCCGGGCAAAACCTGCACCTCCTCGGCGGGCTGCCAGGTGAGCCCAAGCGTGCGAGCGTGATCGACTACCGCGTGGGCGAGGGGGTGGTTGGATCGCTCCTCGGCCGCAGCGGCGAGACGGAGAAGGCCGTTTGTGTTTGGTTGGGTGCTTTCCCAGGTCTCCAAAATCGGCGAACCTGGAACGTCCGTTTTTTTCTGCCTGTCATTCTCTGATTGGTTGAGCAAATGAACGCCGGTCAGCGCCGGGCGGCCCACGGTGAGGGTTCCGGTTTTGTCGAGAACAACGGCGTCCAGATGAGCGAGCCGCTCCAGAGCCTCTCCACCTTTGAAGAGCACGCCGAGCTGTGCGCCGCGGCCCACAGCCACGGTGAGCGCGGCGGGCACTGCCAGGCCCATGGCGCATGGGCAGGCAATCACCAGGACGGCGACCGCGATAGCCAGAGACATTTGCAGGGAGTGCGTGGCCACGAGCCAGACCAGGAAGGCCGTCAGAGCCAGAGCCAGTACCGTGGGAACAAAGATGGCGCTGGCGCGGTCGGCCAGCCGCTCCATGGGCGCTCGCGATCCCTGCGCCTGCTCAACCATACGCGTGATCTGGGCCAGCACCGTGGCCTCGCCCAACGACAGGGCGCTGCAAACCACAGCGCCGTCGTAGTTGAGCGAGCCGGCCAGCACGCGCCCGCCGGGCTCACGCGCCAGCGGCGTGGATTCGCCGGTGAGCATGGACTCGTCCACCGTGGTGCGGCCCTCGATGATCGTCGCATCCACGGGGAATCGCTCGCCGGGCAGCACCAGAATGCTGTCGCCGGGCTGGATCTCTTCGAGCTGAACGATAGCCTCGGCGCCGTCCACGATGCGGCGCGCGGTCGCCGGCTTGAGGCGCGAGAGGGAATCGAGGGCGCTGAGGGCGCGGCGCTTGGCGCGGCCCTCCAGGCTCTTGCCCAGCAAGAGAAAGCCGAGGATCAGGAGAACAGCGTCGAAGTAAACCTGGCGGCCGGGCGCCGGCCAAATGGTAGCGTAGGCGGAGTAAGTGAAGGCGATGGCCGTGCCCAGTCCCACCAGCGTGTTCATGTTGGTGGCGCCGTGGCGCAGGGCGCGGATGGCGCTCACATAAATGCTGCGCCCGGCCCAAAACACAATCCCCGCGGTGAGGATGAGCAGCGACCAGCGCAGCAGGCCGGGCGGCAGCGCATAGAGCCAGGGCAAAAGCCGCATGAGCGCGCGGCCGAAGGCGCCCATCTCACCGGAGAGCGGCATGGCCAGCAGCATGGCCAGCGCGCCGGCAATGATGGTAGTCAAGGCCTTGCGCGCCGCGCCGCCGTCCCCGTCCTCGCGGTGCGTCCCCGCCTCGCCGGGCCGCGGCAAAACCGCGTCGTAGCCGGCGCTGCGAATCGCCTGAACCAGTTGCTCGGGCGCCGCCGTGGCCGGATCGTAGATCACGTTGGCGCGATGAGCCATGAGATCGACGTGCGCCGACTCCACGCCGGCCGTCGAGCGCAGAGCCTCCTCGACGTGATGCTGGCAGGAGGCGCAGGTCATGCCCAGCACGGGGAGGGTCAGCGATTCTGTTGCGGGCGAGGTCACTTCGATCCCAGACGGTATAGCTTAGGATTCCAATTGCGCGGCGTAACCGGCCTTGGCGAGCGCGGCGATGGCCTGATCGATGGGCGGAGGCTCCGTAGCGGAGGCCAGCCGCGCAGTGCCCACGCTGACTTCGTTGACCACAAGCCCCTCTGTGGAGGCAAGCGCCTGGCTGACGCGGCGAACGCAGCCCCCGCAGTGCATTCCATCGATCTTGAGCGTGAATTGTGTCATGATCGTTTCCTCTTACTTTGATGATAGGCCCAGGCCGCAGGATGCAACAGCATGGCCTGCTTGCAGCGGGGTGCGGCCCAGGCGCTATGGTGAAGAGGGTTACGGCGGAGGACCGGCCATGCAGAGAGAATTTCCCCTGGCGCCGCTGGTGGGAGTGGGCGCGGTGATTGTAGCTGAAGGCAAGGTGCTGCTGGTGCGGCGCGGCTCCGAGCCGATGAAGGGCCGCTGGACGCTGCCCGGCGGCCTCGTCGAGGTGGGTGAGACCCTCGCCGAAGCCGTGGCGCGAGAGGTGAGGGAAGAAACCGGCCTGATCGTTGAGCCTGTTGAATTGGTCGAGCTTTTGGACCGTATCCTGCGGGATGGCGAGCGCGTGAAGTACCACTACGTGCTGGCCGATTACCTGTGCCGGGTGGTGGGCGGCGCTCTGCACGCCGCCTCGGATGCGGACGCCGCGCGATGGGTCGAGCGGGCGGAGTGGAATAGCCATAGCGTGCTGGCGCTGGACCCGGTGACGGTGCGCGTGGTCGAAAAGGGCTGGCAGAGGGCGCAGGCGCTGAAGCTCGAATCAAGGCTCGAATCAGGCCTGGAATCAGGGATTGGCCACGGCGAGCGAGGGCAGGCAGGACGATGAAGCGGAGCAGCAAACTTCGATGGATTCTAGGCCCCTGCGCCGCCGTGCTGCTGGCCGCGTGCATCAGCTTCTGGCTGCGCCCGGTGAGCTACTTTAACGGCTTTATGCACCTGCGCGAAGCCCTCAGTGGCGTCAAAAACCACGAAATCTGGGTAGCGGGCGAGCGTGTGCACTACGAGACGGAGGGTCCGGCGAGCGGCCCCGTGGTGGTGCTGGTGCACGGGCTGGGCGGCAGCGCAGAAGATTGGCGCAATCTGGCGCCCTACCTCGCCCAAGCCGGATTCCGCGTGTATCTCCCCGATCTGCTCGGCTTCGGGCGCAGCGCCCGGCCGGCCGGCTTCTCCTATTCGGTGCAGGCCGAGGCCGGCGTGGTGGTAGAGTTCATGCGTGACCTGGGGTTGAAGCGCGTGGACCTGGGCGGATGGTCGATGGGTGGCTGGATCGTGCAGCTCATCGCCGCCGAGCACCCGGAGGTGGTCAGGCGGCTGCTGCTCTTCGACGCGGCCGGCCTCAACGTAAAGCCGGACTGGAATACCGCGCTGTTCACGCCCGCCACGCCTGCCCAGTTGGCGCAACTGGAGGCGCTGCTCACCCCCCATCCGTTGCCCATTCCAGGCTTCGTGGCGCAGGACATTCTGCGCATCGAGAGGCGGCGGGGATGGGTGGTGAAGTGGGCCATGGCGGCGATGATGACGGGCAAAGACGTGACCAACGCGCTGCTGCCCAAACTCAAGATGCCGGTACTGATCGTCTGGGGCGCCCAGGACCGCATCTTTCCGCTCGCCCAGGCCCAAGAGATGCACACGCTGATTCCGCAGTCGCAGCTCGAAGTATTTGCCGGCTGCGGCCACCTCGCGGCGCTCGACTGCGCGCCCCAGATAGGGCCGAAAGTAGTAGCCTTCGTCAAAGAATGACCGCTGCACCACGGAAGGCTGTACTGGACGGGCCCCATGCATTCGGCCTTTCGATTTCGGCGCCCGCCCAACCCCTGTCCTGTCGCCGTCCGGCAAAAGAAGATTCCCTTGCTCGGCGGCGGCTATCCCTTTTTGCATCGAGATGCGAAAGAGGACCTCTTCTGCCAGATCGAAGTCTACAGTCGCGCGCCAAATCCTCGATGCGGCGCCCGTCCTGAGCAGCGATTTCGGAAAGGCGCGCTTCCTGCTCGGAGGTAAGTTGAACAACCATGAGTGAAGGGTAGTGGTGTCTGAAGCGGATGTCGATTTTCGCTTCTCGCCAGCGTATTCTTGCATGGATTCGTCGGCTGTGTTAAGTTTCTTGCAACTCCACCTCTACATAGCGGATTGCGAAATGAACAGATATCGTCGAACGACAAAGAGGCCGGTTGGTTTCATCGGTATTGCTAGCAGTCTGAGCCGGCCGCGCGGGAGCGGTTCTAAGCTCTCATTGAACAAGAATGAAGAAGGCGAAATTAAGGAAGGACTGGATTATCTTCTTCTGTCAAAGATCGGAACAGGCCTTCTGGCGCTGACCTACGTCAGTGGATATCTGATCGCAACTTCCTATCTTGGGACCTATCACATACCGATAGGAGCAAACGGGCTCTTTCGTGCAAAATATATTTACATTGGTTTTCAGTATTGGATGTTTGTGACGATTTTTGCTGCGATTTTCAGAGCTTTGTCGCAGATCAGCTTCTCTTTAACCAGACCCGATCGGCCTTTGTCCGCAGAGGAACGAAAAAAAGTTGCAGGACGGATAGTAGAGGAGGAAAGAGCTGTGTCAGACATTTCCGAGCCGCACGACGCGCAGCTTATATGGAAAATTGTCATTGCGATGATTCTGGTAGTGTTTTCCATCGAAATTATGCTTCTGAATCCAAGAGACCTTCGAGATTACCTTTCGTGGCAATCTATCTTTCTCCTATCTTTGTTGCTTTACCTGCGAACTTATCATCGGGAGTATTCACCTGACTCATATACCTGGGGCCTTGTATACGGGAGACGGTATGTAAAACACGCGCGCTGGTTTTATCCATTAGGAATCGGTGGTTACTCGACACTTGTAATGACTGGAACAGCTCTTTACTCACACCTTGACCAATGGCGGTGGTATAAAACATATGTTACTAATGACCTATGGCTTGGCTGGCCGTGGAAATTCTGGTTACTCGGCTGGCTACTTATATTCCTGATAGTTATTATGACTTTCTTTGTTATGCTTCGCGCAGGGGCTCTTAAGTGGCTGGATGACGGTATCTTTAACCGGAAGAGCTCGGGTTCCAAAGGCAAGCAGAATGCCCAGCAGGAAAAACACGGGAAATGGCGGCTCTTTTTAAATGTGATGGAAGGCATCATTCTCGGAACGATCGCCGGCTTTTATTGCTGGATCGCACTTGATGTGCTGCACGGAGCTAGGAACGTCTTATTGGAAAAAACCCTTGCTTATGGCACTATGTTGCTTGCCCTGCTGGTGTTGGCCAGTATTGTTACGGGATCCATTATGTATGACGAACGAGGAAGAGATCTCTCGAATGAGTTACAGTATGCTAGAAAAAAGGAAAACTTATCTGCTGGTCAGCGATCAGAGTTACGCGAATGGGAAAGATGGATACAGAGGGCCGTTCCGGTAGTGATTCTGTACATCGTGAGCGTCCTCGGCTTTGCATATTACATATATCCGTTCATACCCATCCAGAAGGCAGGAGGCAACTACTCAGATGCCGAGCCGATCTATGTCAATTTGAGATCAGCGACTACATGTTCGGTTAATACACTTAAAGGTGAGCTAGATCCGACAGGCAATGCAAAGGCAATGCAGTTTATTTTACTCGATGAAGACGCGAATTCGATCTACCTAGCGCCAGATTACCCAGCGCCAATTAAGGAGGACCGGATGAAAAACCGCGGCCTCTATGAAACAGAATCTCGCCTCTATAACCAAGAATCTGGGAATGGTCCGAGCTGCTGGAAGTGGGGAGTGTTCTGCGGTCAAGAGCACTACAGACCAAAAGTCTACTCTGTCAACCGGCGTTGTGTCGCCGATATGGAAAGTGTAAACTGAGATCGATTGTCCGGAGAAATACTTCTTAGCTCTCACTGGCCGCATCTCGTTTCCTTCGCAGTTGATGCTCTTCACATGACTGCCCGATGCAGGGCAAGACCAGTATGTTTTGTTATCCCTCTTCCGCCTCGCGCAGCTTGGCGATCACAGTGAAGTCCTCCAGCGTAGTGGTGTCGCCGCGGATTTCTCCGTGGGCGGCCAGATCGCGCAGCAGGCGGCGCATGATCTTGCCGGAGCGGGTTTTAGGCAGGGCCTCGGTAAACCGAATATCGTCGGGCCGCGCCAGCGCGCCGATCTCCTTGGCCACCCACTTGCGCAGCTCTTCCTTGAGTTCGGGGCTGGGCTGATAACCGCTTTCCAGCGAGACGAAGGCCGCGATGGCCTGGCCCTTCAGGTCGTCGGGACGGCCGACGACCGCAGCCTCGGCGACTTTGGGGTGCGCGACAAGCGCCGACTCGACCTCCATGGTGCCGAGGCGATGCCCTGAGACATTGATGACGTCATCGACGCGGCCCATGAGCCAGAAGTAGCCGTCCGAGTCTTGGCGCGCGCCGTCGCCGGTGAAGTAGCAGCCGGGAACGTCACTCCAGTAGGTTTTGCGGAAACGCTCGTGATCGCCGTAAATGGTGCGAGCCATCGAGGGCCAGGGCTTTTTAATCACCAGCAGTCCTCCCGAGCCGGCGGGAACTGTCTGGTACTTTCCTTCGGCATCGGGACGCGTGACCACTTCCGGCTGAATGCCGAAGAAAGGCCGCGTGGCCGAGCCCGGCTTGGTGGGGATGGCGCCGGGAATGGGGGTGATGAGGATGGCCCCGGTTTC
Source organism: Acidobacteriota bacterium (assembly GCA_021800255.1). GTDB lineage: Bacteria > Acidobacteriota > Terriglobia > Terriglobales > Acidobacteriaceae > Telmatobacter. The sequence continues at coordinate 3,550 of JAJYZC010000077.1, read as the reverse complement.
GGTCTGCCACCAGGTATCGACGATGGGGCAGCGGTTGTGGCCGATCTTCTCGCGGTACCACATCCAGGCCTCGGGATTGATGGGCTCGCCGACCGTGCCAAGCAGGCGCAGCGAGTCAAGTTTGTATTTCTCCACGTGCTCGCCGCCCCACTTGATGAAGGCTCGAATGGCCGTGGGCGCGGTGTAGAAAACGGTCACGCGATGATCGTCCACGATCTTCCAGAAACGCGAGAAGTCAGGGAAGTTGGGCGCGCCCTCATAGAGAACGACCGTGGCGCCGCATTGCAGCGGCCCGTAGACGATATAGGAGTGGCCGGTCACCCAGCCGATGTCGGCGGTACACCAGTAGATGTCGTCGTCGCGCAGGTCGAATACGTACTTGGTGGTCAGATAGGTTTGCACAGCGTAGCCGCCGGTGGTGTGGACCAGGCCCTTGGGCTTGCCCGTGGTGCCGGAGGTATAGAGGATGTAGAGCGGGTCTTCGGAATCCATAGGTTCGGCGGGGCAGTCGGGCGCGGCCTTGGCTACCAACTCATGCCACCAGTGGTCGCGCCCCTCCACCATGATGACTGGCGAGCCGGTGCGGCGGAGGACCACCACGTGTTCGACGGTGCGGCAGGCGGCCAGGGCTTCGTCCACGGTGTGTTTGAGCTTGATCTCGTTGCCGCGCCGGTAGCCGCCGTCCTGGGTAAGGATGGCTACGCAACCGGCGTCGTTCACGCGGTCGGCGATGGCGTTGGCCGCGAAGCCGCCAAAAATCACCGAGTGGATGGCGCCGATGCGCGCGCAGGCCAGCAAGGCCATGGCCAGCTCCGGCGTCATGCCCATGTAAATGGCCACGCGGTCGCCCTTCTTGATTCCCAGCGACTTAAGCGCATTGGCCAGCTTTTGCACCTCGGCGTGCAGCTCGGCATAGGTGAGGCGGCGAACCTCGCCCGGTTCTCCCTCCCAAATCAAAGCCGTTTTGTCGGCGCGCGCGCCCTGGGCGTGACGGTCGAGGCAGTTGAAGCACAGATTTAGCTTGCCGCCCACAAACCATTTAGCCCAGGGCAGATCCCACTCAAGAACTTTGTCCCAGGGCTTGAACCAGTGGAGCTCCCGCGCCGCGCCGGCCCAAAAACCCTCTGGGTCCGCGATGGATTGCTTGTAGAGGGCCTCGTACTCCTCCAGGCTCTTGATGTGGGCCTTGGCGCTGAACTCTTTGGGCGGAGGAAAGACGCGGTTTTCGCGCAGAGTGGAGTCGATGTCTTGGAGGCCGTTGGTAGAGACAGGCAAGGGCGTCATGCAAGATCCTCTTGGGAAAAAGCATCAGCGCGAACCGGGCGTGCAAAGGCAGCGCGCCTTAAGGAGAAGCCACATCGCTCCCACTGTATCCGGCTGGGCGCATAAACTGCAAGTGCGGCGTTTGACGGCATCTTCATCCGGCTTCTACACTTCTGGTGCGCTCGCCGCCGGGTCGCGCCTTTGGCGAAAGCCGCCGGCGATCGCGCCTGTGAGAATCACTTTCATTGCCGCACAGGATTCAGGAGCTTTGATGAAAAAGTTGTTGCCGCTGTTTTTTGCGATTTTGAATGCGCCGTTGCTTGCCGCGCCGCTCAGTCCGGCTAAGGCCGCAGCCATCAAGAGCGGCCGGTCCGGCTCTACGGTTGCCGCTGATATCGCAACCGTGCGCAGCCGGTACGTTCGCTCTTTGCTTCCGTCCGCCTCCGGCAATGCTTTTCTGCACGCGCGGGCTGCGCGGTACGCCGCCGCTCTGCGCAGCGACGGAAGCTGGCCGGATATCGATTACACAGCGCAGGCTCGCTCAAACTGGCGGACGGCTCGTCATCTCGATCGCGTGTTGGCGATGGCCAAGTCAGCTAGGGTTGATCGCAATAACGGCCATCCCGACGCGGCCCTCGAAGCCAAGATTCTGCTGGCGCTGAAGTGGTGGACCGAGCACGATTACCAAAACCCCAACTGGTGGTGGAACCAGATAGGCGTGCCGCAACTGTTAGGCGAGATCGGCAACCTGATGCTGGGGCAGATTCCGGATCACGAGCTTTCCAAGATGGTTGCGATCATGAAGCGCAGCGACTGGCAGGGATGGACGGGCGCGAATCTGGTGTGGATGGTAGCGATCCAGGTCGCTCGCGGATGCATGGAGAACGATCCGGTGGCGCTGCGAGTAGCCTATGCGCGGATGTACGAGGAGATCAGGATCGTCAACCAGCCGCAAGACGGCATTCAGCAGGACGATTCCTTTCACCAGCACGGACAGCAGCTTTACAACGGCGGGTATGGGCGCGACTTCGCCGAAAATGTGGGCTGGTTTATCACCTATGCATGGGGTACGCGCTTTCAGATTCCACGCCGCCCCATGGCGATATTCACCGCCTATCTGCTCGACGGCGAGCAGTGGATGATGCGCGATGACGGCTTCGATTACAGCGTGATCGGGCGCGAAATCACGCGGCGCGAGGGCAAAATCGCGCCTGCCCGCCGCCTGGAGCGCATGTTGGCGGCGCTGGCAGCCGAGCCTGTCCCGCAACAGAAAGAGCTGCGGGCCTTCGTCCGGCGCTTGCAGGGCAAGGCCGATGCGCCGCCCTTTACCGGCAACAAACAGTTCTGGTGCTCGGACTACATGGCCGATCGCCGCCCCGGCTATTTCACTTCGGTCAAAATGCTGTCCGACCGCATGTTGAACGGCGAGATGATCAACTCTGAAGGAAAGCAATCGGTGCACCTGTCGGACGGCGCCAATTTTCTGTATCTGAGCGGTGACGAGTACCGCAACATCTTTCCCGTTTGGGACTGGACCAAAATTCCCGGCACCACCGCAATCCAGGGCACGCTTTTGACCGGAGAGCCGAATCCGGTCAAAGCTCGCGGCGTGACCAGCTTCGATGGCGGCGTCTCAGACGGCATCTACGGAATGGCGGCGATGGACCTGCAGCGCGGAGCATTGAAGGCCAAAAAAGCGTGGTTCTTCTTCGACCGCAGCTACGTGGCCCTGGGTGCGGGGATTACGCTTACAAACCAGGAGAAATACACGGTGGCGACCGGCGTGAATCAGCCGTTGCTGAAGGGCGAGGTACTGACCAGTGAGTCGAAGGCGCCGCTGCGCACCGGCACATACACCAGCGATTCCGCGAAACGCTTTTGGGTCTATCACGACCACGTGGGGTATGTGTTTGCGCCCAAGACGCGCATCTATCTCTCGCTCGGCCCGCAGACGGGCGCATGGTCCGGGATCGGCACAGGGCCGGACACGCCGGTGACGAAGCAGGTCTTCGATCTGTGGATCGATCATGGGCGCTCACCCCAAAACGCCAGCTACGAGTATGCCGTTCTTCCCAATGTGACGCCGGAGAATGTGGCGCGGCGCGCCCAGACCCCCGATCTCGATGTGCTTGCGAATACTACGAGCCTTCAGGCCGTCTATAACAGGAGGCTGCGGCTTGAGGAGATTGCGTTTCGCAAGCCGGGCGCGCTTGAAACGCCGTTGGGGCGCGTCGCAGTAGACCACTCCTGCCTGCTGATGGTGAGAAAGACCGTTGACGGTTGGGAG
>JAJYZC010000020.1 GCA_021800255.1 Acidobacteriota bacterium | reverse complement strand
CCTTTGCTCCCTTAAATTGTTAATCTTGCCAGGGTTCAAACGCCAGGTTTCAGGCGCCAGTTTCATGGCCTCACCTGACCCCGGAAACCCGTCTTCATCCCTGGCGCTGCTTGTGCTTCGGGTTCTCACAGATGACGCGCACTACGCCACCGCGACGAATCACCTTGCACTTGACGCAAATCTTTTTTACCGATGCCCGGACCTTCATTGCCTCCACTGCCCTTCTGCACTTACAAACTGCGCGGAATCACTCGTTGAGCTTCCAGCCTCGAGATTCTAGCTCATTGCGCGAGAACAACGCACAACGCCTCGCACCAAGGACTAAAAGCTAGAGACCAGCAGCTATTTGTAGCGGTACACGATCCGTCCGCGATTGAGGTCGTAAGGACTCAATTCTACAGCCACGCGGTCACCGGGCAAAATGCGGATGAAATTCTTGCGCATCCGGCCCGAAACATGGGTCAGCACCTCGTGATTGTTCTCAAGTTTGACCTTAAACATGGCGTTGGGCAACGTCTCGATCACCGTAGCCATCACCTCAATCGCGTCTTCCTTTGACAAGCTGTGTCCATTTCCGCCGGATCGCTTTCCTACGCCGGCTGCTTTGCCGGGCACCGCCCGGCCTCCAACTCATTCACTCCAGCTCCATCGAGAAGCCGGCCATCTTGCCTGCGCGGTAAAACGGCAACCGCAGATACCTCTTCGACTTCGGTCGCCTGAGCGGTTCCCGCTCAGGGCGGGCTTTCAACTTTCTCCCTGCGGGAGTTCGCCGGGAATGACAATCGTAGAGGCTGCTTCCCGCCTACACCGTCAAAATCCTGGCCCCATCGGCAGTCACAGCCACCGTGTGCTCAAAGTGAGCACTCATGCTTCCGTCCTTGGCCACCGCCGTCCAGCCATCGGGCAGGACCATTACTTCGGGCTTGCCGGCATTCACCATCGGCTCGATGGCGATCACCATCCCGGTGCGCAGCTTCATGCCTTGGCCGGGGGCGCCAAAGTTCGGCACCTGCGGATCTTCGTGCATGTTCGCACCGATGCCGTGACCCACAAAATCCCGCACCACTGAAAAGCCCTCCCGCTCCACTACACCCTGCACCGCAGCGCCTACATCGCCTAGCGTCGCTCCCGGCCGCACCGCAGCGATTCCAGCTTGCAGCGAGGCCTCAGTAACTTTGAGCAGGCGCGCAGCATCGGCGTCGATGGCGCCCACCGGGATGGTAACGGCCGCGTCCCCATAATAGCCGTCCACCACCACGCCGAAATCCACCGAAACAATGTCCCCGGCCTTGAGCACCCGCTTGGGCGAGGGGATGCCGTGCACCACCTCGCTGTTGACCGACGTACACAAAACGCACGGATACCCCTGGTACCCCTTGAAGGCGGCTTTCACACCCAGATCTTTAAGCCGGGCCACGGCGGCCTTCTCCAGATCGTAGGTGGTGACGCCTGGCTTCACCTTGCTGCGCACCAGTTCCAGCACCTCGTGGACGATACGGCCAGCGCGGCCCATCTTCTCGATCTCTTGAGGCGACTTCAGTACGACGGCCACGAAACCAGTTCTCGGCGGTCAGTGATTAGCGGTCAGTTCCATCCTGCCGTTGCCGGCGGTCTTCCCTTGCCCCCAACTCACTGGCCAGCCAGTCTTTTGCGTTGCCGTTTCAGGGTCCTGAGAAAGTTGATGCGCTCAGTTTCTGCACTCATCAACTGCCCACGACCGCCGATCACTGACAACTGTCTTCCACACACATAAACCCGCCGCGACGGTTACGCCGCACGGCGCAAGAGATCAACGGCGGCTACAATTCCGGCCGTAATCGCCGCAATTGGCCGGTTTCCATCCACTTCCGCGAATCGTCCCTGTTCCCGGTAGTGCTCGACAACAGGCGCAGTCAACTCTTGGTAAGCGCGCATGCGCTCCTCAAAAACCTGCTCCGTGTCGTCGGCTCGCTGGATGAGCGCCGCACCCTCTACATCACAGAATCCCTCCCGCTGGGGGGGGTTCGCATAGACGTTGTAGATGGCCTGGCAGACAGGACAATTCCGGCGCCCCGTAATGCGGCGCAAAAGCTCATTATAGTTCAGATAGATGTCGACCGCAACCACCGCCAGCGCGCCAGTTTGCGCCGCCACGCGGCTATCCAGCCAACTGGCCTGAACCAGGGTGCGCGGGAACCCGTCCAAAATGTAACCGCGGGCTGTGTCGGGCTGCCCGAGCCGCACCGCAACCATATCATCTACCAAGGAGTCGGGAACCAGGTCTCCCCGTTCCATGATCTCCTTTGCCGCGCGGCCCAGGGGCGTTCCTTGGGCCACATTGGCGCGCAGCAGGTCGCCGGTGGAGATCTGCGGGACACCCCACAGCTTGACCAGCTCCTTGGCCTGAGTTCCTTTGCCCACCCCCGGCGCGCCCAATAAAAGAACTGGGCCGGGAACAGTGTTCTTTCCTGTCTCCCGGCCGCTTGCCACTTCAGTTCCAGATGCTGACATCACCATGTCTTCCTTCCCCGTATGCGACCGGAGCGCGGGGAAAAGCCGTCATAGTGACGCATGACGAGCTGCGATTCGATCTGGTTGATGGTATCCATGGCCACACCCACCACGATGAGCAGAGAGGTGCCGCCAAAGTAGAAACTGACCCCCATGCCGTGAATCATGAAATTGGGTAGATTCTCGAAGTACTTGCCCACCAGCCATAATTTATCGAAACGCAGGCCTGAGATCAGGAATGTAGGTATGAGCTGAACCAGGATCAGATACAAGGCTCCTACCAGCGTGATGCGGGTGAGGATGTCGTTGATGTAGTCGGAGGTGCGCTTGCCAGGCCGGATGCCGGGGATGAACGATCCGGACTTGCGGAAATTGTCGGCAATGTCGTCCGGCTTCATGATGATGGAGACGTAGAAAAAGGCAAAGAAGACGATCCCCAGCATGTCCAGGAGTTCGTACCAGGGCCAGCCGGGTTGCAACGCCTGCATGATGGGCTCCAGAAAGCGGCTGTTTTGCACAAACGACGAGCCGCCGAACAGCATGGGCGCGGAGAGGATGGAACTGGCGAAGATGATCGGCATCACGCCGCCGGAGTTGACCCGCAAGGGAAGATGGCTGGATTGGCCGCCCATCAGGCGGCGGCCGACGATGCGCCGTGCGCTCTGGATGGGAACGCGCCGCTCCGACCGCTCTACGAAAACGATAAAGGCCACCACCGCCACCATGCCTGCCAGCAACAGCAGCGTCACGATAATGGTCATCGATCCCCAGGCGTTGGTTTTTACCTTTTCCAGCATGTCGCCCACGCCGCCGGGCAGGCCGGCCACGATGCCCGCAAAGATGAGCAGGCTCATGCCATTGCCGATGCCGCGGTCGGTGATTTGCTCGCCCAGCCACATGATGAAGGTGGTGCCTGCGGTCAGCGTGAGCACGGTCAGCAGGTAGAAGCCGATGCCCGGATTCAGCACCAGGCCCTGGCGGGTGAGAATGGCGGCGATGCCTATCGACTGCAACACGCCCAAGATCACCGTCAGGTAGCGCGTCCATTGCGTGATCTTGCGCTGGCCCAGCTCGCCTTCCTTTTGAATGCGCGCCAGCGGCTCGTAGACCACCGTCAAAAGCTGAAAGATGATGGAGGCGGTGATGTAGGGCATGATGCCCAGCGCAAAGATGGCCATGCGGCGCAGCGTGCCGCCGCTAAACAGGTCCATCAAGCCCAGCGCCGAGCTGTTCTGGCTGCTGTTGAACAGTATCTGCAGCTTGGCGGTGTCCACGCCGGGCGTGGGAATCCAGGCGCCCAGCCGGTACACAGCCAAAATGCCGGCCGTGAAAAACACCCGCTTGCGCAGGTCTGGAATCCGGAAAATATTGAGAAACTTCTCAAGCATAGGGACTCATTCCGTTGCGGGCCACTCAAGCGCCCGTCCATCCTTCGCCTTTTCCATCTTACGGTATCTCTCGGCCTCTTTCAGCCTACAAAGGCCGGGAAAGCCTGCCTATGCGGGCCGTCACAGTAAAGGGATCAGAGTTCAGAGTAGTCTGAAGCTCTTTGCATTGGAGGCATCGAACTGATTCCTGACCCCCTGCTCCCTGTTACGCTCCCAGCACCACGGCCTTCCCGCCGGCCTTTTCGATCTTCTCGGCCGCTGACTTGGAAAACTTGTGGGCATGGACGGTGACCGCCGAGGTCAACTCGCCCGAACCCAAAATCTTGATGAGCGCCTTCTTGCTCGAAGCCAGCCCCAGCTTGCGGTAATCGTCCAGACCGATCTCTTTGACGCCCAGCGCCGCGATCCGGCCGGCAATCCGGTCCAGGTTCACGACCGTGTATGGGGTGCGGAAGATGTTGGTAAATCCGCGCTTGGGAAGGCGCCGGTGCAGCGGCATCTGGCCGCCTTCAAAGCCCCGCATCAGGCTACTGCCGGAGCGCGAGCCCTGGCCCTTGTGGCCGCGGGTCGAGGTCTTGCCCATGCCCGATCCCATGCCCCGGCCTACACGCTTGCGCCCGGTATTGGCCTTCCTGGGCGCGTGCAAATTCGATAGGTTTCTTGCCATGTTCTCCTCGCTAAAGCGCCGGGGGCTGGTGAATCCAGGCAGCCCCGGCTCGCGTTCGAAAAAACAGCTTTCAGCCGTCAGCTTTCAGGTTGTTCGCGCCGGGGCGCTGCAGTTCGCAGCAGCACATTCAAACTGAGAACTGAAAGCCGATAGCTAAAAGCTATCGCGCCTCCGGCCCGACAACTCTTACCAGGTGCGGCACGGCCTTGACCATGCCGCGCACCGACGGCGTATCCTCGCGCTCGACAATCTGATTGAGCCGCGTAAAGCCCAGCCCCCTCACTACCAGCTTGTGCTTGGCGGGCGTGGCGATGGCCGAGCGGTAATACTGGATGCGAATCTTCTTGGTCGCCGCCATCAGAGTTCCTCCACCTGCTTGCCGCGGGACGTGGCCACCGCAGCCTTGTCGCGCAACTGCGTCAGCGCGTCAAAGGTGGCCTTCACCACGTTGTGCGGGTTGGGCGAGCCGATGCTCTTGGTGAGCACGTTTTGCACGCCGGCCGAGGTCATCACCGCGCGCACCGCGCCGCCGGCAATCACGCCTGTGCCCTCGGGCGCCGGCTTCAGCAGCACCTGGCCGGAGCCGAAGCGTCCCAGCACCTGGTGCGGAATGGTGGTCTCAGTCAGGTTTACCTTCACCAGGTTTTTCTTGGCGCTCTCGATTCCCTTGCGAATCGCCTGGGGAACCTCCCTGGCCTTGCCCGATCCGTAGCCCACCACACCCGAAGCTGCGTCGCCCACCACCACCAGCGCAGCAAACGACATGTTTTTGCCGCCCTTCACCACCTTGGTCACGCGATTGATGGCCACCACCTGGTCTTTCAGGTTGTACTGGTTGGCATCGAGTTTGTTCTTTAACATCGTCATTGTTTTCTCTCAGCTTTCAGCTATCAGCTATCAGCCCTTTTGCCGCCTTGCTCAGCTTGTTTGATCCGGCAAGACAAGCTGAAAGCTGACGGCTAGAATTCGAGTCCCGCCTCGCGTGCGCCGTCGGCGAGAGCTTTTACGCGCCCGTGATAGAGGTAGCCGCCGCGGTCGAAGACCACGTGCTTGATCCCCTTGGCCGCAGCCTTTTCGGCCACCGCTTTGCCGATCTGCTTGGCCGCCGCCACGTTGCCGCCGTTCTTTTGCTTCAACTGCAACGTGGAAGCCGAAACCAGCGTCTCGCCCTTCTCATCGTCGATCACCTGTGCGTAGATGTGGTTCAGCGAGCGATAAACATTCAGGCGCGGCCGCTCGGCCGTGCCCGCCAGCTTCTGCCGGATGCGGGCGTGAATGCGCTGGCGAATGGCGTTTCTCTTAGTCTGCGTAATCATCTCTTCGTTCACCTATCGGCGGAGCCGCCCCGCAGCTCCGTTCGGATTTCCTGAGCTTTCAGCTCTCGGCCTTCAGCTTTCAGCCCATCGCGTTTGAACCACGTCTCTCAACTCAGCACGAACAAGCTGAAAGCTGAGATCGGATGGCTGAGATCTGCTTTACTTGGCTCCCGTCTTTCCAGCCTTCTTCTTCAGCCGTTCGCCGCTGTAGCGCACGCCCTTGTTCTTGTAGGGGTCGGGCTTGCGCAGCGCGCGCATGTCGGCCGCCACCTGGCCCACCTTCTGCCGGTCGACGCCGCTGATGGTCAGGTGCGTCTGTTTCGGATCGATGGCCACCTCAATGCCCGCGGGCAGCGGAAACTCGATGGGATGCGAGTAGCCCAGTGTGAACACCACCGTGCTTTTGCCCTTCGTCTCCGCGCGGTAGCCGATGCCCACGATGTCCAGCTCTTTCTTCCAACCCTTGGTCACGCCCTCGACCGCATTGCTCACCAACGCGCGTGTGAGTCCGTGCACCGCGGCCCGGTCGTCGCTGACCCGCTCGACGAGCAAGTGTCCGCCATCGCTCCTCAGCGAGATGCCTTCTGCAACCAGCGCCGAGACCTTGCCCTTCGGTCCCTCCACCAATACGGTGTTGCCCTCGACTTTGTACTTCACCCCTGCCGGCAACGGAATCGGTTTCTTTCCAATACGCGACATCGTCTCCCATCCTTCGCTGGCTTGCCAGTCCCCACAGTGTTCCGTGGTTCTACTACAGCCCGGAAATAGCTATTCACTCTCAGCCTTCAGCTTTCAACTCATCCCGCAAAACACAAACATCGAAATCAGCCCAACAAAGCTGAGAGCGGATGGCTGAAAGCCGGCTTTCACCACACTTCACACAACACCTCGCCGCCCACGCCTTCGCGGCGCGCCTGACGGCCGGTCATGACGCCTTTGGGCGTGGTCATAATCGAGATGCCAAGACCGCCCTGCACGCGCTTGATCTCGTCGTGGCCGATATAGACCCTGCAGCCCGGACGCGATACGCGCGCGAGGTCGCGAATGGCCGCCTCCGCGCCCCCGTACTTCAGGTAGACGCGCAGGATCAGCTTGCCATTCTCCTCCTGGGTCTTGTAGTTGGAGATGTAACCCTCTTCCTTGAGAATGCGGGCTATCTCGGTCTTCAGCTTGGAAGCCGGCACATCCAGCTTCTGATGGCGCGCGCGGATAGCGTTTCGTATGCGCGTCAGAAAATCCGCTACTGGGTCGCTCAGACTCATCACTTCTCCTTCATTCCCCGTTCGCCCGCCGGGCGGGAACCTGCGGGAATGGTGTGGGGCTGCGCCCCAAGCTCTCAGTTTTCAGTGGTCAGTTATCGGTTTCAGTCCTTACCGCTTTGGGCCGCCTATCTCCAGCCTTGGACATAACGAACGGCAACTAACAACGAACCACAAACAACTGCCTTACTACCAACTCGACTTGTTGACGCCGGGAATCTCGCCTTTCAGCGCCAGCGCCCGGAAACACAGACGGCAGATGCCGAATTTGCGCAAGAATCCCCGCGGCCGCCCGCAGAGCTTGCAGCGGTTGTGCTTGCGGCTTGAAAACTTCGGTTTCCGCGCGTCCTTCACTCGTTTTGCAGTGGTTGCCATAAAACCTCTTCTTTGCCGAGCTATCAGCTTTCAGTTCATGCTTGCCTCAACCGGCCACGTTTTCAAACTCTACAAACCTCGCTGCACCACAACCTTCTGCTTCATCACGAACAAGCTGAAAGCGGATGGCTGAAAGCTGATAGCTAGTAGCTGCCATTACGCTCCCTGCCGGAAGGGCATCCCGAAGTGCCGCAACAGCGCCCTAGCCTGGTTATCATCTCTGGCGGTAGTCACGATGGTGATGTTCATTCCTTTCAGCTTTTCCACCTTCGCGTAATCGACCTCGGGAAAGATCAACTGGTCGCGCAGCCCTAATGTGTAGTTGCCGCGGCCATCGAAGCTCTTGGTCGAAACTCCGCGAAAGTCGCGCACGCGCGGCAAGGCTGTCGAAATCAGGCGGTCGAGAAACTCGTAGGCTTTATCCGAGCGCAGCGTCACCATGGCCCCAATCGACATGCCGGCACGCACCTTGAAGGCGGCAATCGATTTCTTGGCCTTGGTGGTCACCGGCTTTTGTCCGGTAATCTGCGCCAGATCGGCCACCAACGGGTCCAGCAGCTTGTTGTTCTGCGTCGCCTCGCCCAGACCCATATTGATCACGATCTTTTCCAGCCTGGGCACGGCCATCAAATTCTCGAGGCCGAGCTCCTTCTGCAGCGCCTGCTTGATCTCTTTCTGATACTTCTCTTTCAGCCTTGCCGCCATTTCCCTACTCTCTTTCTCCCGGCTCTCGGATTGGGCCGCAGCCCGTGTACCGTTGCGGAAGGGTTAAAAACAGCTATCAGCTTTCAGCCGTCAGCTTTCAGCTCGTTTCATTTCCGCCTCAACCATCCAACTCAGCACGAAGAGCTGATAGCTGATAGTTAATAGCTGTCTTTCTACTTCTTCGTGGGCAGCTCTTGCCCGCACTTCTTGCAGATCCGTTTGCGGATGTCGCCCTCCAACTTACGGCGCACCTCAGCCACACCACAGTTAGGGCATACCAGCGCCAGGTTGGAAACGTGGATCGGCGACTCCTGCTCAGCGATTCCGCCCCGCGTGTTCTGTCCTTGCTTGCTCGAAACCGTCTTTTTGACCACGCGCACGTGCTCTACCAGCACCGTGTGCTTATCGGGAAAAACACGCAGGACGCGGCCTGACTTGCCCCGATCCGACCCGGTAAGAACCATAACCGTATCGTTGCGATGAATATTCAAACTCGGCATCTTGTCTCCAGTTATCAGTAATCAGTTATCACAGCGGTATGGCTGATAACTGACGGCTGCTTTACACCACTTCCGGCGCCAAAGAAACAATCTTCAAAAAGCGTTTTTCGCGCAGTTCCCTAGCAACCGGCCCAAATACGCGCGTTCCAACCGGCTCATGGTCGTCGCCGATCACCACCGCCGCGTTCTCATCGAAGCGGATGTAGGTGCCATCGCGCCGCCGGTGCTCCTTGCGGGTGCGCACAATGACCGCCTTGACCACTTTGCCTTTTTTCACCGTGCCATCTGGCGAAGCTTCTTTCACCGCCGCCGTCACCACGTCGCCCAGGCCGGCCCTTAGACCCAAGCCTCCGCCCAGAGGCAGAATCACCTGCAGTTTGCGCGCGCCGGAGTTATCGGCAACCGCGAGCATGGTTCTCATTTGCACTGCCATGATCTCTTCTCCAAAAAACCGCTATCCGCCGTCAGCTTTCAGCTTTCAGTTCCAAGCAGCCTCAGCTTTGCATATACAAACTGAAAGCTGAGAGCTAAAAACTGCTTCTAACTCACCGGCTCGTGCGCCGCGTCTTCCACCTGCACCAGCGTGGACCGCCGCACGATCTCTTCGAGCGACCATCTCTTGAGCTTGCTCTGGGGACGAGTCTCGCGGATGCGCACCATATCTCCCAGCCGCGCCGAGCCCTGCTCATCGTGAGCATAGAATCTCTTGGTGGTGCGCACGATCCGCTTGTACTTGGGATGCGCCTTGCGCATCTCCACTGCCACCACGATGGTCTTTTGCATCTTGGTGGATACCACCTGGCCGACCTTTTCGTTGCGCCGCGAGCCGCTGCCAGGCGCCGTCTGTTCTGCCGCCGTCATTTGGTTCCCTTCTCTTTCCGGTTGGCTGGTTCCGCGGCGTCCGCTGCATCCTGCTTTTCGCCGTGAATACCCAGTTCGCGCTCCCGCGCCAAGGTCTTGATCTGCGCGATCTCCTTGCGCAACTGGCGCAGCTTCTTCACTCCGTCATTCTGCCCCATGGCCACCTGAAAGCGCAGCCGGAAAAGCTGATCGGAATCCACCTTCTCCTGGTGGGCCAGTTCGGCGTCACTCAAATTGCGAATCTTGTGCAGTTCCATCGTCTTCAAAGCTCCTGGCTTTTAGCCGTTCGTTTTCAGCTTCATCTCGGCGGGGCGAATGCCTTAGCCGTCACCCGGTTCATTCTTCGCCGCAGTCCAGCTTAAGCTGATAGCAATCGCTGTTGCTCTACTTCGCTACGGCCATGACCCGCTCGGCGCCCGGCCGTTCCACAAACTTAGTCTTCAGGGGCAGCTTATTGGAGGCCAGACGCATGGCTTCGGCTGCTACCTCCGGGGCAACCCCTTCCATCTCGAAGAGGATCTTGCCTGGCCGCACCACGGCTACCCAATGATCCAGATCTCCCTTGCCTGATCCCATGCGGACCTCGGCCGGCTTCTTGGTGATGGGCTTATCGGGAAACAGCCGCAGCCAGATCTTGCCGCCGCGCTTCACAAAGCGCGTCATGGCTACGCGGCTGGCCTCGATCTGACGGTCAGTGATGTAACCGCACTCCATCACCTTGAGCCCGTATTCACCGAACGCCAGCGAGGAGCCGCGCCAAGCCTTGCCGCGGCGCTTGCCCTTCTGCTGCTTGCGGAATTTCACCTTCTTTGGCATCAACATAACGAAACCCTCGAACCAGGGGCTAGGGACTAGGGACTAGGGACTAGGGACTCACTTCGCCCGCCAAAGTTCAAAGCCCTGCCATCGTTACCAAAAACCCAGGAACCAGTATCTTCAGACCAGCAAATAGGCCGTACTTCCTCGCCCCTATTCCCTAGTCCCTATTGCCTGCTTCTAAAACACCGTCTTCGCCACCGGCTGTGTCTTGCGGCGCTTCTGCTCGTAAATGTCGCCGCGGTAGATCCAGGTTTTCACGCCGATCACGCCGTAGGTGGTGTGCGCCTCAGAAAAGCCGTAATCGATATCGGCCCGGAGCGTGTGCAGCGGCAACTGGCCGTCCAAATACCACTCCGAGCGCGCGATCTCATTGCCGTTCAGCCGGCCGGAAACGCGCACTTTGATCCCTTTGCACCCAAAACGCTTGGCCGAGTCCACGCTCTTGCGCATGGCGCGGCGGAAGCTGACGCGCTTTTCCAGTTGCAGCGCGATGTTCTCGCTCACCAGTTGCGCATCCAGCTCCGGCTTGTTCACCTCGATGATGTCGATGAACACGTCGCGGTTGGTGCGCTTGCCTAGTTCGGTCTTGAGCTTCTCGATCTCCGCGCCCTTGCGTCCGATCACGATTCCCGGCCGCGCCGTGCGGATCAAAAAGCGCAGCTTGTTGCCCGGCCGCTCGATCTCCACCGAGCTGACGCCCGCGGCCTTCAGCTTTTCGCGCAGCTCGGCCTTCAGCTTCACGTCCTCGACCAGCCACTTCTCGTAATCGCGCTCTGAGAACCAGCGCGAGCGCCACGGCTTGTTCACGCCCAGCCGGAATCCGTAAGGATGGACTTTCTGCCCCATGTGCTTCCTTTCACAAAATCTCTAGGTTTTCTTGCCAGCCTTCTTCTTAGCGGCTCCAGCAGTCTTTCCCGCCGGTTCCGCTTCTTCCTTGGCTTCTACCGCCGCCTTGGGCTTCTTCGCCTTCGGCTGGGCGGCCTTGGCCGCTGGTTTCGGCGTTTCCTCTTGCACCTCGGCCGTTTCAGGCTCATCCGTCGATTTGGCGGCTTTCGGCTTCGCCTCGGATGGCTTGGTTGAGGCGGGAAGCGGCGCCGGTTCCTCAACTTTTGTCACCAGCCCTTCCTCCGCTTTACGTTCGGCAATCGAAACCATGATGTGCGCCAGCCGGCGCTGGTAGCGGTAAGCACGCCCCATAGGCGCCGGACGAATACGCTTCATGCGCGGCCCGTCATTGGCCAAGGCCCGCTTGACGTAAAGGTTGTCCACGTCCAGGTCGAAGCCCTCTTCGCTGGCTACAAACTTGGCGTTGTCCACCGCCGAAGCTAATAACTTATAGATCACTGGAGCGATGCGCTTCTTGGCGAATGCTGCCGCTTCCATCGCCTCCTGAACGCCCCGGCCCCGGATCAGATTCAGCACCAGTCGCGCCTTCTGCGGCGACACGCGCTGAAACTTGGCCTCGGCCCGGTATTCTTTTGTTTCGGCTGCCATTGTTATGCCTTCCTCAAACCCGAGCCTTCAACCATCGGCTCGTAGCATCTTACGTGCGGCGCCTAAGTCCATTACTTGCGCCTAAATACCTTGCCTTGCCGCTGCCGCCTATTCAACCTCGATCACGCTGAAGGTTGAGAGAGGACGGCTGAAGGCGGTTGTTACGCCGGCTTGGCCGCGGCCTCTGACGGCGCCTTCGTTCCGCCGGTGTGCCCCTTGAAAATCCGCGTAGGTGCGAACTCGCCTAATTTGTGTCCCACCATGTTCTCGGTAACATACACCGGAACGAATTTCTTGCCGTTGTGTACGGCGATAGTGTGGCCCACGAACTCAGGAAAGATCGTCGAGCGCCGCGCCCAGGTCTTAACCACCCTCTTTTCATTGGTCCGGTTCAGCGCCTCGATCTTCACGCTCAGGTGCGCATCCACGAACGGCCCTTTTTTTGTCGAACGTCCCATAAGAACAGCTCCTGGCTCTCAGCTTTCAGCTTGGCCTTGTTCCAGCCCGCCTCCGGCGATTGGCTCAACTTCTCTGCTTCCTTGCCGCTTCTAGCTAAAAGCTGAGAGCTGATAGCTAAAAGCTGCTTCTCTACTTCGTCCGCCGGCTAACAATCAACGCGTCGGTGCGCTTGTTATTGCGCGTCTTGTATCCGCGGGTGGGCTGGCCCCAGGGAGTTACAGGATGGCGCCCGCCCGAGGTCTTGCCTTCGCCGCCGCCGTGCGGGTGATCCACAGGATTCATAGTCACTCCGCGATTGGCCGGCCGTATGCCCCTCCAGCGATTGCGTCCCGCCTTGCCAATAGACACGTTCTCATGATCTGTGTTGCCCACCTGGCCTACCGTCGCCATACACTCGGCCAGCACCTTGCGTGTTTCGCCGGAAGGCAGCTTGAGCAGCGCATAATCGCCCTCTTTGGCCACCAGTTGCGCCTGCGCTCCGGCTGAACGCGCCATCTGCGCGCCCTTGCCCGGCCTCAGCTCCACCGCGTGCACGGTGGTGCCCGCAGGAATGTTCTTGAGGGGCAGCGCATTGCCCACCAGAATGTCCGCCTCCGGCCCCGAGGTCACCGTCGCGCCCACCCTCAATCCAACAGGCTGCAAAATATAACGCTTCTCGCCGTCCGCATAGTGCACCAACGCGATCCGCGCCGAGCGGCTGGGATCGTACTCTATTGTCGCCACCCGCCCCGGCACGCCGAACTTCTCGCGCCTGAAGTCGATCAGGCGCAGCTTCTGCTTGTGCCCTCCGCCGTGATGGCGGATGGTGAGGTCGCCCGAGTTACGCCGCCCGCCCGTGCGCTTGCGCGTTACCAGCAGCGGCTTGTGAGGCTTGGCCGCCGTTAAGTCGTCGTTGACCAGCGCGGTTTGAAAACGCATTGTCGCAGTGACGGGTCTGTATGTCTTGATCGCCATCGTCGTTTTCCTTGATGAGCTTTCAGCTATCAGCTTTCAGCGCATCGTGTTCGAACTCAATTCGCTTCCAACCCATACCTTCTTCTCTGCACGAACAAGCTGAGGACTGAAAGCTGACAGCCAATAGCCGCCTTACAGATTGCTCGCGTACTCAGGCAGTTTTTCGCCGGTCTTCAGCTTCACGTAAGCCTTCTTCCAATCCGGACGGAAGCCCGCATAGCGGCCACGGCGCCGTTCCTTGCCGGCAAAATTGGCCGTGCGCACGGCCGCGACCTTCACTTTGAAAAGCGCCTCGACGGCCTCTTTGACCTGGGTTTTAGTGGCCTCGCACGCCACGTCAAAGACCAGCGTCCCTTCGGTCTCCTTCACGCCCAATCCCTTTTCGGTAATGATGGGCCGGCGAATTAAGGTGTAAACAGTCTTCATTACGCGGCCTCCTTCTCTGCTGTCTGCCGCGACCTCCGCTTGACGGCGGATTTTTCGAGCGCCGCGGTCAATTGCCCGATCGCGGCTTGCGAGAAAATTGCCCGCTCATAGCGCAGCAAATCGTAGGGATGAACCTCGTTGTTCAGCAACAGCTCCACGCCTTCGAGATTGCGCGTCCCCAGCATCAACGCCTGCGTCAGCGTCTTGCCGCTTTCGACCAGCAATACAGTGCGTTTTGCGTCCAGCTTGTTGAGCGCCTCGCGGTAGGGCTTGGTCTTGGCCTCTTTGATCTCCAGCGAATCCACCACTGTGAGTTTGCCGTCAGCCAGCTTGGCGGCCAGCGCCGAGCGCAGCGCGCCCAGCAGTTTCTTGCGCGGAAAAGGATACTCGTAGCTGCGCGGCTGCGGTCCGTGCACCGTGCCCCCATGCCGCCACAGCGGCGAGCGCACCGAACCGATACGCGCGCGGCCCGTGCCCTTCTGCTTCCACAGCTTCTTGCCCGAGCCTGCAACCAACCTGCGGTTTTTGGTGGCGTGCGTGCCTTGGCGCAAAGATGCCCGGTAGTGCTTGACCGCCTCCCAGAGCAGCGCCTCGTTCACCTGCTCGGGCGCAAACACCGCATCGGCCAGCTCCATCGAGCCTACCTTTTCGCCGCTCAAATTCAATACGTCTACGTTTGGCATTGTCGTCTTCCTGTAGCTACTTCCTCTTTGCCGCCGCCTTTTTCGCCGCCTTCAACGGATCGAGCGTGGTTGCTCCGGAGAAGCCGCGCCGCTCGCGCGGCGGAGCTTTGGCCTTGGCGATGAGCACGTACCCCTCGCGCGGCCCCGGCACGGCGCCCTCCACCATCAGCAGGTTCTCCTCAAGGTCGATGCCGCGAATGCGCAGATTGCGCACCGTCACCTGATCGGTCCCGAAGTGGCCGGGCATGCGCTGGCCGGGAAAAACCCGGGAGGGAAAACTGGAAGCGCCAATCGATCCCTGCACCTGGAACATATGACCATGCGACTTGGGACCGCCGCCAAAGTGATGGCGGCGCACAACGCCCGCAAACCCTCGGCCCTTGGAGGTCCCGCTCACGTCCACGAACTTCGCATCGCTGAAAATATCCACCAGCACGCGGTCGCCGGCCTTGGTTTCGCCTGCCCCATCGGCCGAAGCCTCAACATCCACTTCACGGATAAACTTCACCGGCGGCGCCTCGGTCTTTGCCAGGTGGCCGCTCTGCGCCTTGGTCATCCGCGAGACTTTGACAAATTCCACTAACCCGATCTGCGCCGCGTCGTAGCCATCCTTGGCTGCGGTCTTCAACTGCGTAATCACGCAAGGGCCGGCCTGCAGCACCGTGATCGGGTGCACATCGCCCTTCTCGTCAAAGACCTGCGTCATGCCGATCTTTTTGCCCAGAATCCCTGTGACTGCCATCTCTTCCTCGCCTCATCATGCCATGCTATCTGCATCGCACTGCCGGAATCGCCGTGAGCTTCCAACTGCTAGCTCCTAGCTTTTTCTGCCAATTCGCAGGATTTCCGCTCACCGCACTTCAAATAACTTTCTCTTCCCACTACCAGTTTCGCCTCAATCAAGCTAGAAGCTAGCAGCTAGAAGCTAGAAGCTTGAAAAGCAACTTTCGTTACTTTTCAAACGCCTTGATCTCCACATCCACGCCCGCCGGCAGATCGAGCTTCATCAGCGCGTCCACCGTCTGCTGCGTAGGTTCCAGAATGTCGATCAGCCGCTTGTGGGTGCGAATCTCAAACGCCTCGCGCGACTTCTTATCCACGTGCGGCGAGCGCAGAACGCAGTATTTGTTCTTGACGGTGGGCAAAGGAATCGGTCCTGCCACCGTTGCCCCGGTGCGCTTGGCCGTATCCACAATCTCGCCCGTTGACGTATCCAGCACGCGATAGTCGTATGCCTTCAGCCGGATGCGTATTCTCTGTCCTACCATGTTCAATCCTTCGGATTGAGGGACTTAGGGAATAGGGGCTAGGGACTGAGTCAAATCCTACAAGTCCCGTCATGCTGCTTTTCCCTTAGTCCCTAGTCCCTTAATCCCTAGTCCCCTAGTCCCTTAGTCACCTACTTGATGATCTCCGAGATGGTGCCTGCGCCCACCGTGCGTCCGCCTTCGCGGATGGCAAACCGCAAACCCTTCTCCAAGGCCACCGGCGTAATCAACTCCACCTTCAACTGCACGTTGTCGCCTGGCATCACCATCTCCACACCATCGGGCAGCTCCGCTACTCCCGTCACGTCCGTCGTCCGAAAGTAAAACTGCGGCCGGTAGCCCTTGAAAAACGGCGTGTGACGCCCCCCCTCCTCCTTCGACAGCACGTACACCTCGCCCTTGAACTCCGTGTGCGGCGTGATCGATCCCGGCTTGGCCATCACCATCCCACGCTCCACGTCCTCCTTCGGTATCCCGCGCAACAGCAGTCCCGCGTTGTCCCCAGCCAGACCCTCGTCCAACTGCTTCTTGAACATCTCCACGCCCGTCACTACCGTCTTGCGGGTCTCGCGGAAGCCCACAATCTCCGCCTCCTCGCCCACCTTCACCTTGCCCCGCTCGATCCGGCCCGTCACCACCGTCCCGCGCCCGGAGATCGAAAAAATGTCCTCAATGGGCATCAGAAACGGCTGATCCACCGCCCGCTGCGGCAGCGGCACGTACTTGTCCACCGCCGCCATCAGCTCGTCGATCTTGGCCTCCCACTGCGCCTCCCCGTTCAGCGCGCCGAGTGCAGACCCGCGAATCACCGGCACGTCGTCGCCCGGAAACTGGTACTTGGTCAAAAGCTCGCGCACCTCCATCTCCACCAGATCGATCAGCTCCGCGTCTTCCACCGCGTCGCACTTGTTCAGAAACACCACGATGTACGGCACGCCCACCTGCCGCGCCAAAAGCACGTGCTCCTTGGTCTGCGGCATGGGGCCGTCGGTGGCCGCAACCACCAGAATCGCACCGTCCATCTGCGCCGCGCCCGTAATCATGTTCTTGATGTAGTCGGCGTGGCCCGGGCAGTCCACGTGCGCGTAGTGCCGGTTCGCGGTCTCGTACTCCACGTGCGCCGTGGCGATGGTGATGCCCCGCTCCCGCTCCTCGGGCGCATTGTCAATCGAGTCGAACGAGCGGAACACGATCTTCGGGTTGTGCTTCTGCAACACCTTGGTGATGGCCGCCGTCAACGTGGTCTTGCCATGATCGATATGTCCAATCGTGCCTACGTTCACGTGCGGCTTCGTGCGATCAAATTTTTCCTTGGCCATAAAAGTCCTGAATCCCTTTCATCGCTTTTTAGAAACCAGCCTCTAGCCGCCAGCTTCTAGCTTTCCCTGCCTCGGGGCGCCGGCGTTCCGGCTCCAGCCCCACAAAATACAGCTAATAGCTTCTAGCTTCTAGCTCAATCCTGCCAACGCTTGCCGCATCGCCCGGTTCCACCCGCGGCCAGGCTGAGGGCTGAAAGCTGAGAGCTGCAATTCTCACTTCCCCTGCGCCCGACCGATAATCTCATCGGCAATCATGCGCGGCGCCTCTTCGTAACGCGCAAACTGCATGGTGTAACTCGCCCGTCCCTGCGTGGACGAGCGAATGTCGTTCACGTACCCGAACATTTCCTTCAATGGCACGATGGCCTTGATGACCTGCGATCCGGCAGCGTGCTCCATGCCCTCGATACGCCCGCGGCGCGAGTTGATGTCGCCGATAATCACGCCCATGAACTCCTCAGGCACCGTCACCTCGACGGCCATCACCGGCTCCAGCAGCACCGGATGGGCCTTCTTGGCCGCCTCCTTGAAGGCAATCGAGCCAGCAAACTTGAAGGCCATCTCGTTGGAATCCACTTCGTGGTAGCTGCCGTCAAACAGCGTCACCTTCACGTCCACCATGGGATAGCCAGCCAGAATGCCCAGCTCCATCGCCCCCTGCACGCCCTGGTCGATGGGCTTGATGTACTCTTTGGGCACCACGCCGCCCTTGATCTCATTGACAAACTCATAGCCCGCGCCCGGCGCGTTGGGCTCAACCTTGAGCCAGCAGTGTCCGTAGTTGCCCGAGCCGCCGGTCTGGCGGATGTACTTGCCCTCGCCCTCGGCGGCCTTGCGGATGGTTTCACGGAAGGCCACCTTGGGCTCGCCCACATTGGCCTCCACCTTGTGCTCGCGCTTCATGCGGTCCACGAGAATCTCAAGATGCAGTTCGCCCATGCCGCTGATGATGGTCTGGCCGGAATCTTCGTCGGTGCGCACCTTGAAGGTGGGATCCTCGTCGGCCAGCTTAGACAGCGCCACGCCCATCTTCTCCTGGTCGGCTTTGGTTTTAGGTTCGATGGCCACCGAGATGACAGTATCGGGGAAGGTGATGGCGCCCAGCGCAATGGGATGCTGCGGAGCGCAGAGCGTGTCGCCGGTCTTGAAGTCCTTCAGCCCCACGCAGGCGCAGATGTCTCCGGCAAATATCTCGGTTACGTCCTCGCGCTTGTTGGCGTGCATCTTCACCAGCCGTCCGACGCGCTCCGTCCTGCCGGTGCGCGGGTTCTGCACCGTGTCGCCAGTCTTTACCGATCCCGAGTAGACGCGAATAAAACACAGCTTGCCGTAGGGATCGCTGAGAATCTTGAAGGCCAGCGCGGAAAACGCCTCGCCATCGTCAGGCTTGCGAATCTGTATTTTGTTGGGATGGGAGGGGTCGATGCCTTCAACGGGAGGCTTGTCGAGCGGGCTGGGCAGGTAATCGACAACCGCGTCGAGCAAGGTCTGTACGCCTTTGTTCTTGAAGGCTGAGCCGCAGATGACGGGGAAAACCTTGAGATCGATGGTGGCCTTGCGGATGCCGGCCTTCAGCTCCTCGATTGCCGGCGTCTCACCCTCGAGAAATTTTTCCAGCAGCACGTCGTCAGTTTCGGCGATGACCTCAATCAACTGCATACGGAAGGCTTCAGCCTTCTTCTGGAGGCCGGCCGGAATGGGTTCGATGGAGAACTCGGCGCCCAGCGTCTCATCGTGCCAGAGGATGGCCTTCATATCAATCAGGTCCACCACGCCCTTGAAGTCGGCCTCGGCGCCGATGGGAATTTGCAGCGCCACGGGCCGTGCGCCCAGCCGCTTGCGGATGGTCTCCAGAACGCGCTCGAAGTCGGCGCCGTTCTTGTCCATCTTGTTCACAAAGCAGATGCGGGGAACCTTGTACTTGTCGCCCTGCCGCCAGACGGTTTCCGTCTGTGGCTGCACGCCGGCAACGGAGTCGAACAGCGCCACCGCGCCGTCGAGCACGCGCAGGCTGCGCTCCACCTCGGCGGTAAAGTCCACGTGGCCGGGAGTATCGATAATGTTGATGCGAACGTCGCGCCACATGCAGGTGGTGGCGGCCGAGGTGATGGTGATGCCGCGCTCCTGCTCCTGCTCCATGTAATCCATGGTCGCCGTGCCCTCATGCACCTCACCCAGCCGGTGCGTGATGCCGGTATAGAACAGGATGCGCTCGGTCGCAGTGGTCTTTCCGGCGTCGATGTGCGCCATGATGCCGATGTTGCGGCAGCGATCGAGAGGGATGGTGCGAGGCACGGCAAAATTCCTTGCGGGACTTTTCGCCCGCGGCTGTCTTTCCTTCCGGCGGTCCGATCCGGTTCCGGAACCCGCCGCGCCGGACGCTGTTTCGAGCGCCGGCTCAATCCTTCCATGACTTCTGGACTTCCGGGAGCATCGGGTTCAGTCCCTAGTCCCTAGTCCCTAGTCCCTGCTTCTACCAGCGATAGTGGGCAAAGGCCTTGTTGGCCTCGGCCATGCGGTGCACGTCTTCCTTCTTCTTCATGGCGGCACCGCGCCCATTAGCCGCATCCAATAGCTCGTTGGTCAGCTTGTCGATCATGCCCTTTTCACCGCGGCTGCGGCCGTAGGTAATCAGCCAGCGGATGGCCAGCGAGGTCCTGCGGTCCGGATTCACCTCGATAGGCACTTGATAGTTGGCGCCGCCCACGCGCCGCGTCTTCACTTCCAGCAGCGGCTTACAGTTCTCCACCGCTTTCTTGAAGAGCTTGAGCGCGTCCTCGCCGCCTCCCTTCTCCTCCAGGTTCTTCATTGCCTGGTAGAAGATGGCCTGGGCGGTCGACTTTTTGCCGCTCCACATCATAGAGTTCACAAACTTGGTCACCAGCTCAGAACCATAGACCGGATCCAGCGCCGGCTCCCGCTTCGCAATGTGCCCTTTTCTTGGCATAAATCCCTCAAAAACAGCTTCTAGCTTCTAGCTCCTAGCTCCATCCTGTTTCGCCTGCCGCGCCGGCTCGATCTTCCACTTCCGAAGCTAGAGGCTAGGAGCTAAAAGCCGCCTTTTCACTTCTTCGCCGCCCCGCCCTTGGCGCGCTTGGCGCCGTACTTCGACCGGCTCTGGTTGCGGTTGGCCACGCCCACCGAATCCAGAGTGCCGCGGATCACGTGATAGCGCACGCCCGGCAGGTCTTTCACGCGGCCCCCGCGAATGAGCACAATCGAGTGCTCCTGCAGGTTGTGTCCGATGCCGGGAATATAAGTGGTGACCTCAATGCCGTTGGTCAGCCGCACGCGAGCCACCTTGCGCAAGGCTGAGTTCGGCTTCTTGGGTGTTTGCGTGTACACGCGGGTACAGACGCCGCGCCGCTGCGGCGATGCCTGCAACGCCGGCGAGGCCGTTTTATAACGCGGGGCCGTGCGCCCTTTGCGAACGAGTTGGTTGAATGTCGGCAAACCGAAGCTCCTTACTGCACTTGTCCTAAAGCCCGTCTCTACCATCCGCCAGCCGCGCGCCAGCCTCTTCAAGGGCGTTCCGGCTTTGAAGCCGCACATCGTACGGCTCCAGAACGCACAAAAGCCCTCTGGTTGCTGCTTCGCGTCTGGCTTCGTTCCCATCTCAGACGAGAACCGGGACGGTGGCTGGTCGTCCGTCTGGGAGAATGCCCAGGGTACGGAGCCAACTCCGTTTCGCCGGTTCCGGCCCGCATAGCCCTCCGAGGTGGAGAACGCGCGGGCGCCGATGCGATCTGCTCCGGCCCTCCGCAAGAAAAGGGCTCCGCTGGAGCTTGTTTGGGGCTAAGCGAACCTCACCCCGCCTTGGGCGCCCCCGTCTGACTACTGAACCGGGCTACCCTTAACGCCTTGGCACGCGGACACACGTACCATTTCGTTCTTGCGAACCTACTTTACATTAGCAGGAAAAAGGGCGCAGGTCAAAAAAAATCACCCCTTCCCATTTTTCGCGTTTCTATTCGATCGATTGCAACTGCCAGGCGCCATTAACCAAGGAAAAATCCGCCTCGCGCTGCCGGCTCAGTTGGTTGCCGGGCTCGTGGGCGAGATCCATAACCGGGGCAGGCAGTCCGGTTAAGTTCTCTACTTCCGAGAACTGCACGGTCTTTCCGCCCCCCGCCTGGTCCTGGACTTGGCCAACGTCGCTCGCTTTCATGTGGTTTTTGACCAGTGTGGTCACAATGATGGAAAACTCCTTGTCTTCGGGGCTGGCCGGACGCCATTGGATCACATCGTCGCCGGTAGCCAGTTTGAGTACCGCCTTACCGGCTGGAGTGAGGGTAAAGTCGGCCCAGTAGCCATTCGGATAGCGTTTGGTCCGGGTCCAATACCCATCCAAAGCCCCCTGCGCCATGCCGGCATTGCCCAGGGTAATGTCGATGCCAGCGGCCGGGGTCTGATCGTACTTCGCCTGGATCATCGCCTGAGCCTGATTTTGCGTTAACGGCGGCGCAGATTTACACCCCGCCGCCAACAAACCGGCGCCTAAAAGCGCCGCAATCACTAAAGCTCTCATTTCGACCCTGTTTTTCACGTTCCCTCCACAGACTGCATAGGACGGCTTAACTTGGTTTGACTGAACATTTTTCTCCAATCTTGCCGCTCTGTCAATGGAATGGTCCGATCATCGGCGCTGGTGGGCTGGTTGACGGTCGGCATGAAGATGAAAAGTGGGGAAACTATCGGCAAACGTGCGTTACTTCGCGTTTCTCGATGCGCCAGATTCCGTCACAACCCGGCGGGGCACTGAGTCTCCTATGATCCGGTCGAGCCACAACCGCTTGATTCTCTTCTCGTCTGAATGCAGGCAGACCTGCACGTTCGGAGCGCCCGCAACCGGCCGCGTAAAGCCTTTGCTGTCCACTGCCAGCCGCATCGGCGTAACGGGGCACAGTTTCGGCCGGAGCGTATAGGCCACCGTTACCGGATCGTAAAGGACCGGCGTCAGCCGCTGGGTAGCCGAGGACCACTCCTGGTAGAGCAGGGACAACTGATTGGTGAGCGCTGAGCCGTGGGCGAGCACCCTGCCCAGCTCCGGCTCACCGAAGCGGATCTGCGTGGAATCGAGGGGCATCATGAATACCGGCACGCCCGAGGCCAGCAGTGCTTTGGCCCCGGCCGGATCGCAGCGGATGTTCCACTCCGCGTCCGGGGGCCGGTGCGCGCCCGTCTTCGGGCCGTCGTAGCCCCGGTAGATGCTCCCGCCCATCATCACCACCCGCCGCAGTTTGTGGAAATCAGCCGGATCGCGCGCGATGGCTGCCTGCACATTGAACAGCGGGCCGATACAGATCAAGGTAATCTGGCCGGGATGGGCGTGAATCTGGCTGAGCAGAAAGGTTACGGCATCGAGGTGCTTGCGGGCCGGCCACTGGCGCGCATAGGCTGCCTGCGTAAAGACGTTGGGCTGTGGGGTGGAAATCCCCGCAGCCACGGGAATGCCGGTGCGCCCCACTGCGCTCAAATAGCGGTCCACCAGCCGCGCGCGCAGCTCCGTCGGCCCAAATTCCGTGGTAATCCCCAGAATCTTCAGTTCCGGGCTGCGCAGCGCCACGGCCAGCGCAAAGGCGTCGTCAATATCGTCGCCGATGTCGGTGTCGATGATAACCAGTTGGGGCGCGGTTTTGGGAAGCGCAGCGGCGCGGTGGTGGGCGGATGCCTGCCGGCCACCTGCGCTTCGTGCGGCTCCGGAGCTTGTTTGGGCATAGCAGTTCTGGAACCGCTGTGTCCCTCCGGCCATAGCCAGAATCAGCGCCCCAACGATCGCGTAAGGGCTTGCTTTTTTCATGCCACGCATTTTAACGAGTCCTTTCTCCGGCCGCCACGGCCAGGGCGTAAAAACTCAGCGCCGCATCGCCCTGCTCCAGCAGGCGCGTCTGTTCCAGTCTCCCGTAGCGATCCTTCAGCCGCTGATTGCGCCGGTGCTCGGCAATCACCACCGCGCCCTCAACCAACCACCGTGCTGCGGCGTTCTCGAGGAGCATCAGCGCCGCTTCGTACTCTTCGGAGGCTTCATACGGCGGGTCCAGAAACACGAGATCGAAGGGCTGTGCCGCTTCCGCCGCGCGCAAAAACCTGGCCGCGCTCATGGCATAGACTTGGGCTACTCTGCTGATGCCCAGCCGGGCCAGATTTTCGCGCAACGCTTTCAACGCGCCGCGCGCCCGCTCCACAAACGCCGTTCGCGCGCCGCCGCGGCTCAGCGCTTCGATGCCCACGGCTCCCGAGCCGGCGTAGAGATCCAAGAATGCGGCGCCCTGGATGCGCGCGCCCAGCACGTCGAAGAGGGTCTCACGCAGCCGGTCGCTAGTGGGCCTGGTGGCCATGCCCGCCGGCGCCGTGAGCAGCCGGGAGCGGTAGGTTCCCGCAATGATGCGCATCGGCAACAGGATATAGCAGCTTTCACGTTTCAGTTTTCGGCTCGCGGTTCGCCGTTCGCAGCCTGGTTCTCATCTCCCGATTCATTGCCCCGCA
This sequence comes from Acidobacteriota bacterium, assembly GCA_021800255.1. Classification (GTDB taxonomy): domain Bacteria; phylum Acidobacteriota; class Terriglobia; order Terriglobales; family Acidobacteriaceae; genus Telmatobacter. Next base: position 23,045 of record JAJYZC010000020.1, on the reverse strand, counting down.
TCGGCGCACGCCGGCAGTGCATTGTGAATTGTGAACCGCTCCGCCTTCCCGCCATCTACAATGTTTTTATGCGTGGATGGTCCATTCCTCTAGGGCGCTGGATGGGCGTGGAGATGCGCGTCCACGCCTTCTTCCCGCTTCTGGCTCTGGTCTTTCTGGGTCTGGGCGCTTCGGCGGGATGGCCGCGCTGCCTGGGCCTGTTCCTGATTCTGGCGGCCGCGGTGGCCACACGCGAGATGGCCCGCCTTTTGGCCGCTGCCTGGCTGGGCCTGCGCCTGCGCGCGGTGCTTCTGCTTCCCATTGGCGGGCTCTTCGCCTACGCCAACCCTGAAAGCCAGAAAAACGCCGATCAAGGCAGCGCGCAATTGGTTTTGGCGCTGGCCGGCCCGCTTGCGAATGTGGCCACCGCGCTGATTTTGGCCGCCGCCATCCTGGGCGCCAGCGCCAGTGTCCCGCTTTTTACGCTGCCGCTTGTCACCTCCGCCTATTTGTTGCGCAGCCTGGTTTGGATGCAGTTTTTCCTGGGCGTGCTTCATCTGCTGCCAGCCTACCCGCTGGACTGCGGCCGCCTGGTCCGCTCCCGCTTCGCTCACAAGCGCGGCTTCGCGCTGGACGGCCGCTCGGCTGTGGTCCTGGGCCAAGCCCTGGCACTGGCGTTGATGCTGACCGGCATATTGCTCCGCTTCGATCCCTGGCTCATCCTGGCCGGGTTCTTCATCATGATCGGGGCCCAGATTGAGGATCAGGGGGTCTTGTTCCAGTCCGTAGTCGATACCGTTCGCATGAGCGAAGTGATGCTCACCGATTTTGCCACGCTGTCGCCTTCTGACACTCTAGCCGACGCTTTGCTGCGCTGCGTTCATTCCTTGCAGGACGAGTTTCCCGTAGTGCGCGGCCCGCAACTGGTGGGCATCGTGAGCCGCCAGCGCATCGTCGACGCTCTGCGCAACGACGGCAACGGCTACATCCAGTCGGTGATGTCGCGCGCCTTTCAAGTGGCGCGGCCGGAGGACACGCTGGGCGCGGCCATCCGCCGCATCACCGCCGGCCACGGGATGGGCTTGATTCCGGTGGCCGAGAGCGGCCGCGTGGTGGGCATCGTCAGCGTGCAGAACCTGATGAGCTCCATGTCGCTGCTGGCCGAGCAGCGCCGCATGGAGCGCGAGGCGGCTCGCTAGCACTTTGGAGACTGACCGTGCCCATGGCCGCGGATGAAGAAAAACCTCTCGCCCCTGGCCTCTACCTGGTTGCTACCCCCATCGGCAACCTCGGCGACATCACTCTGCGCGCCCTCGACGTGCTGCGGCGCGTGGACCGCATCGCCTGCGAAGACACCCGCCAAACGCAAAAGCTGCTCAACCACTTTCAAATCGCCACGCCGGCCATCAGTTGCCACGAGCACAACGAGCGCCAGCGCACCCCGCAACTGATCGAGGCGCTCAAAGCCGGAGAGCGCATCGCTCTGGTCTCCGATGCCGGCACGCCCGGCGTCAGCGATCCCGGCGCCTGGCTCGCCGCGGAAGCCATCGCGGCCGGCGTGCCTGTGATTCCCATCCCCGGCGCCAACGCCGCGCTGAGCGCCCTTATCGCCTCCGGCTTGCCAGCCGCTGACTTCCGCTTTCTCGGTTTTCTGCCAGAGAAAGCCGGCGCGAGGCGGACCCGCCTTGAAGCCCTGGCCCAAAACGCATCCGCGGCAACCCTCATCTTCTACGAAGCCCCGCACCGGATTCTTGGAACCCTCGCCGATCTCGAAGCCGTTTGGGGGCCTGACCTGCGCGTGGTTCTGGCCCGTGAATTGACCAAGATGCACGAGGAGTTTGTGCGCGGAACCGTGGCCTCCGTGCGCCGCGAGCTTGGCGCCCGCGACCGCATCCGTGGTGAGTTCACTCTGCTCGTCCACCCATCGGCGCCGGCCGGGGCGCAGCCCGCGATTGCCGTCCCTGCGACGCTTGGTGACCAACTGGCGCAGATTCAAGGCGAGTGGGGCGGGGACGAAAAGGAAGCCCTCAAGCGCCTGGCGCGCATCCTGGGCCGCTCGAAGAGCGAACTCTACCGTGAGCTGCAACGCGAGCGGGCGCGGTAGCCGTGAGAGTCATTCCACACCCATCTGCCATCTGGCGCTTGTTTCCGCAACCTACGGGACCGTACCCGTCGCGCCGGCCCCATTCGCCTCCATCCGCGCGAGCTTGATCTCTTCGATCAACTCCGAGACCTGCTGCCGCTTGCGATCGCTCAGATCGAGAAATCGCACCCCGACGATCTCGCGGCTGTGGATGGCCTGAATCACGCCTCCCAGCCGGAACGGCAAACCGCATAGCCGAAACTCAATTTCCACGCGGGTATAGATGCCCACTGGAAATTTCTCCTGGGTGCGAATGCGGCAGCCGCCCAGGCTGAGATCGACGATCCGCCCCGCCAGCGGCACCCCGCTTCTGACAAAAAGGACGAGGACGGAAGTATCCACTTCGTGGCGAATCTGGGCGCGGCGTTCCATCTTAGCGCCCTGAATAACAGCCGCGGGCTGCGGTGGGGCTGGATCCGCTGCTGGAACGGGCGCGGTGACAGACGGTTTTGCGGGCGGAGGTGCAGCCACATTCGCCTGCGGCGGCGGCGAAGGCGGCGCGCAGGATTTCAGCACCGGCTCGTCCCCCGTTTTCTTGGGCCCAGCCGCTTCGATCTCCCCGATCAACTCGGCCAAATCCGCGCGGCAGCGCGGGATCATGCCGACGAACTGAATTCCAGCCTGTTGCCGGCCATCGGTCCAGCGCAAAATGCCGTTGAACCGGAATGCCATACCCTTCACTTTGAAGAACGCCTCCACGCGAGTGCCGGCATTACGCGGCAGGCTCTCTCTGGTTCGAATGCGGCAGCCTTCCAGGCTGAGATCAATAATTTTGCATTCCCGCTTGAGGCCGAGATCAACGAATAGAAGGGAAGAATCTCCGTCAATCAGATAGCGTGGGTGACGGCGATGCTCGCGTGGCTTCGCAGCCTGGCCGCTGACGCTATCTGCTCCTTCCATAGCCTGCCCCGCCAAGTCAATACGAACCAATCTGCTCCAAAGGCCGTTTCGCCCCACGGGGGCCGTCCTCTAACTGCAATGCTCGACCGGCGCCTGCCAAGGCTCCACGGGAGCAGCTGGCTCGGCTTCCCGTCCTCGCAGACGGTCGTAGCGATACACGTCCCCGGTCGTTCCCAGCGATTCGTTGTAGAGGCTGATCCCGCCAGTGAGCTGATTCAGCTCCTCGCTGAATGCGTGAATAGAATGCAATTGATGAGCCGTAGCGGGAATCTCGAATTGGGAGGTTTTAATGAACTTCTGGTAGCCGCGGTCGAGCAGCCGGGCCACTTCCCCATTGACCAGCGCGCCTGGACTTACGGCGCAGGCGGCCGGGGCGTCCGCAGCCGGCGCCAGCACGGCCGCAGCGCCATGCTTGCTCACCAGCATCCCACCCGCAACCGCTGCAAAGGGAGTCACATCGAAGGAGTGGGCGCGCAGCAGATCGAGGGTTTGATCGAAGTTCGGATGACGGGATTTTTTTCTCATGTTCGCTTTCCAATCTGGGAGAATAGGACCGTAGGTAACGGCATCTTCCCTGCTCTTTCAATCTCGCATACCCCTGTTGCGCGCGGCAATGCTCGGATGGATGCCTGCCGGGCCCAACGCGTCTCGCTGTTGACCGGGCGCATCTGGGAGGAAGCATGAGCGTTTTGCGCATCGCCCGCGCGGTCTACGACTTGATCCGCGCTCATGGTGAAGAAACTGATCCGTTCGAGTGCTGCGGCGCGCTGCTGGGGCGCCCCACCGAGGATGGTTGGTGGATCGAAGCGGCGGTGCGCGCGGAAAACAGCCGCACCGGCTCCGCACACAACCGCTACGAGATCGCGCCCGGCGAGCTGATTCGGATCGAGCGGCAGGCGCGCGACCTGGGCCTTGAGATCGCCGGTTTTTATCACTCCCACCCCGGCCACCCCGCGCAGTGGTCGGTGACCGACCTTGCTGAAGCGCATTGGCTGGGTTGCAGCTACGTCATCACCGAGGTTGCCCACGGCAGAGCCGCCAACACCAACGCCTTTCTGCTGGCCGGCGCAGCCGAAGAAAACAAGCGTTTTGAGCCGCAAGAGATTCAGATCGACGAACGCCCCGTCCGCCCGCAACCATCTTGATTCCAACCCCTCTTCGGCGGCCTTCGCCTTGCCGGCAGCGCGAAATGGCGGCCATCCCCCCGGATCGGCGCCAATCCAATGCAATTTCCCGCCGCTTTTCTCTTGAAAATCAAAAAACTTCTTTACATGGGCCTGGTCCGGCCCTAATAATCGCCTTACCTCAGGGGCCTTGCGATTCCCTTTCCTCTCCTTTTCCGCAAGACATCTCCGAGCAAATCCAGGAGGTTACATTCACATGAAGATCATCAACTCTGTCCTGTTGGGACTGGCCCTCGCGGTCGTTGGCGGTTCGTTCGCCGCGGCTCAACAAACACCTTCTACCATGCCCAAGATCTTGCAGATCGACCGGGAGTTCATCAAGCCGGGCAAGGCCGGTGCCCTCCACGACGCCTCGGAAAGCAGATTCGTGGCGGCAATGACCAAGGCCAAGTGGCCCACTCACTACATCGCTCTGAACTCGCTTTCGGGCAGGTCGCGCGCCCTGTACATCTCTGCGTATGCGTCCTTCGCGGCCTGGCAGAAGGATATGGATGCTACGGACAAGGATGCCGCTCTCTCGGCCGAACTCGACCGGCTGAGCGTATCCGACGGCGAACTGCTCGACGGCACGGACCAGTTCGTGCTCTATTACGACGGCGATCTCAGCTATCACCCCATTCCGGATTTAGCAGACGTCCGCTATATGGAAATCACCACCTTCCACATCCACCCCGGCCACCGGAAAGACTTCAGCGATCTAGTCAAGATGGTGATAGCCGGACAGCAGAAGGCCGGCACGCACGCGAATTGGGCCATGTATGAGATGGAATACGGCGGCGGCAACGAATTCGTCCTCTTCAGCGCCGACAAATCTCTGGGCGAGATCGATGAAAGCTTCACCGAGGGCAAGAAGTTTGACGCAGCGATGGGAAAAGAGGGCATAACGAAGCTCACCGGCCTTGTTTCCTCCACAATTGCGAGCTCGGATTCGGAGTTGTTCGCCATCAATCCGCGCCAGAGCTACGCGCCCCCACAATGGGTCAAGGAGAATCCGGGCTTCTGGGAGCCCAAGCCGGCCGCCAAGCCCGCCACAGCCAAAAAGCACATGCCGTAGCTTCTCTCTGCGGCTTAACCTGGTCTGTCGTTGGCGCGGCTCTGCGATGCGCGGAGCCGCGCTTTCAGCGCCGTCCTGCTCTTCGGCCAGATAGACTAAAAGCTACCGGAGGACCCGCAGCATGGGCGCCACAACTTCCCCAACCCAGCTTCCTGAGCTCACCAGCGACGATCTCGCGCGCTACTCGCGCCACCTGATTCTGCCCGAGGTGGGCAGGGAGGGCCAGCAGCGGCTCAAAGCCGCGCGCGTGCTTTGCGTGGGCGCCGGCGGCCTGGGTTCTCCGCTGGCGCTTTATCTTGCTGCGGCCGGCGTGGGCACGCTGGGCATGGTGGACTTCGACGCCGTAGATGCCAGCAACCTGCAGCGCCAGATTCTCCACTCCACCCTCGACATTGGCCGCAAAAAGCTCGACTCCGCGGCAGAAAAACTTCTCGCCCTCAACCCCGCGCTCCACGCAGTCAAGCACGAAACCAAGCTTTCAAGCGCCAACGCCCTCGGCATTCTCAGCGATTACGACATCGTGGCCGACGGCACCGACAACTTCCCCACCCGTTACCTGGTCAACGACGCCTGCGTTCTGCTCGGCAAGCCCAATGTCTACGGGTCGATCTTCCGCTTCGAGGGCCAGGCCAGCGTCTTCGCCACTCAAGACGGCCCCTGCTACCGCTGCCTTTATCCCGAGCCGCCGCCGCCCGGCCTGGCGCCCAGTTGCGCCGAGGGCGGCGTTTTAGGCATTTTGCCCGGCCTGGTCGGCATGATTCAGGCCACTGAGGTCATCAAACTCATTCTGGGCAAGGGTGAGCCGCTTATCGGCCGGCTGCTTCTTGTCGATGCGCTCGCCATGCGCTTCGGCGAGCTCAAGCTGCGCAAAGATCCTGATTGCCCCGTCTGCGGCCTCCACCCCACCGTCACCCAGCTCATCGACTACCAGCAGTTCTGCGGCCTCGCGCCCGCCATTGAACCAGAGCAGGCGGTGAAGAACGGCATTCCCCAACTCAGCGTCAAAGAACTGAAGCAACGGCTCGACGCGGGTGAGGATCTTTTTATTCTCGATGTCCGCGAACCCTTCGAGTACCAGATCGCCAATCTCGGCGGCAAGCTGATTCCCCAAAACGAAGTTCCACAGCGGCTCGAGGAGATCGACCGCAACCGCGAGATTGTCGTGTATTGCAAGATGGGTGCGCGCAGCCAACGCATCGCCGAATTTCTGGCGGAGGCGGGCTACCCAAACGTGAAAAACCTGGCCGGCGGCATTCTCGCCTGGGCCGACCAGATCGACCCCAAGACACCGAAGTACTGACAGTCCTCGAGCACAAACAAAACCCGCGAAAGTCTCCCTGATGCTTGCAGAGTGGCTTTCGCGGTTCGGTGCGCGTTGCGCTGGTTTGTTGGATGGTTACGCTGTCTCGGCCGCCTTCCCGTTGTCGTCCATCTTGCCGAAGATCATCTTGCCGCTGGCGGTTTGCAGCACGCTGGTCACGGAGATATCCACCGGCTTGCCGATCATCTTACGCGCGTGATCGACGACGACCATGGTGCCGTCGTCCAGGTACCCAACCCCCTGGTTGAACTCCTTGCCTTCCTTCAAAATCACGACGGTCATTCGCTCGCCGGGCAGAACCACCGGCTTCAGCGCGTTGGCCAGATCGTTGATGTTGAGCACCTCCACATGGTGCAGATGGGCCACCTTATTCAGGTTGAAGTCGTTGGTCACCACCTTAGCCTCCAACTTCTTGGCCAGCTCCAGCAGTTTGAGGTCCACTTCGCGAATGGAGGGAAAATCATCGGGCACAATCTGAACCTGAAGGCGATCGTTGGACTCCATTCGCTGCAGCATGTCCAGGCCGCGCCGTCCCCGCTGCCGCTTTGACCCGTCTGTGGAGTCGGCTACTACCTGCAACTCGCGCAGCACAAACTCCGGCACCACGAGAGTCCCGTCGATGAATCCGGCCTCGGCAATGTCCGCGATGCGGCCGTCGATGATGACGCTCGTGTCTAGGACCTTGGAGCTGCGCCGCGCCGGCCGGTCGCCGGTAAAGATGGCCCCCAGCGCCTCCGGATTCAACAGATCGCCTTTGCTGGCGCCCACCAGCAGTCCCACATAGGTCATCAGCAGCAGCACGAAGATTTGCAAGACTGCCGAGGTCGAGATGGAGAAAGGCGCCGAGCGCAGCACCAGGCAAAACAGCGCCGCGCCGATGATGCCCAACACGCTGCCCGCCACTGCGCCGATCAGCCGCCGCAGGGTAAGCGCCCGCACCCGCACCTCGAACACAATCACCAAGCCGGCCGCCGCTGCTCCCGCAACCGCGCTCAGCCATCCTGCTTGAATGCCGAAGGGGCGCAGAAAATAGCAAACCGCAGCGAGCACGAGCACAAATAAAAGCCGGATGAGAACAAGGTCCATATAAACCAACTTCCACTGGCGGGGAATGAATGAGGCCAGCTAAAACAGGATTCGCAAGTATGCCTACAGCTTTCCGCAATCGTCAACTATCAGATGCAGGCCCTGAAGATTGCGGCCCGTAGAGGTGGAGAAGAAGCTGCGGAGATCATAATTGCACGGATCGGCTGTAGTGTCCAGGAAATTCCTACAGCGTGTTTCATCAACCCGCAGTAAATGGTTCTGAGTCATGTGGAGGCCGGCAGCAAGCCGGGACCCTGGAGCTTGACCTGCCACAATCTCCAGTTATGAAACGCGCTCTCGCATAAGCGAAAGATCAAGCGCAAGTCGCCATTGGACGTTATTTCTCCACGACGGCCTTGGACAGATTTCTGGGCCGGTCGACGTCTACTCCGTGCTCCAGCGCCATGAAGTAGGCAAAAAGTTGCAGCGGCACGACTTCCAAGACCGGCAGCAAGTATTCGGAGGCCGGCTCAACAAAAACGCAGTCACTGACCAGGCTTGCGACTGCTTCGTCACCGGCGTTGGCCAAGGCAATGACATGCGCTCCCTGCGCCTTCATTTCGCCGAGCAATTGCACGGTCTTCTCGTAGCGGACAATCGAAGCTTCCAGCGCCCGGTCAACCGTGGCCAGCACCACCAGCGGCACGCGGTCGCCGACCAGCGCGTTGGGGCCGTGCTTGAGCTCGCCCGCCGGGCAGCCCTCGGCATGCACGTAAGAGGATTCCTTGAGCTTGAGCGCGCCTTCGCGGGCGATGGCGTAGTGGATGCCGCGGCCGAGGTAGAGAAAAGTGGACGAGGTGTTATATTTGGCGGCTAGCACAACCGCTTGCCTGCGCCAGGAATCAAGCTGGGACGCGAGCTTGGCCGGCACTGCGAGCAGATCGTTGACGCGCGCAGCCAGCGCCGCAGAATCCATGCGGCGCAAGCGCGCACCCTCGTAGAGCGCCAGCAGATAAAGCGCGGCTAACTGGCAGGTGAAACTCTTGGTCGCGGGAATCGCTTTCTCAGGCCCCGCAGCGAGCGGCATGGAGACATCGGCTTGGCTGGCCATGGTTGAGCCGGCGGCGTTGGTAATGGCCAGAGTCTTGTGACCCTGGCGGCGCGCCTCATCTAGCGCAGCCAGCGTATCGCTCGTCTCACCCGACTGGGAGAGCACCAGCACGCTCGGATGACGCTGGTCAATCCCTCCCCGGCAACTGTATTCGCTGGCGTATTCGACATCGACAGCTAGGCCGCACAGGTCTTCGAGCAGGATTTCGGCATAGAGGCCGCTGTGGCGGCTGGAGCCGCTGGCGGCAATCAAAATCTCGCCCCCTGGGTTGGGCCACGCGGCGAGCTGCGCGGCCACCTCCGGCTTAAGATTCAGGCCGGCGAGATAAAGGGCGAGCGTGCGGCGCAGAGCCTGGGGCTGCTCGTAGATTTCGCGTAACATCTCATGGGCAAAGCTGGGCATCTTTTGCGGTTCCGATCCAAGGGATAGCGATTGCGCGTTGAAAAAACTTCTATTATCAACATAACCCCTAAGATCGAGAGCCGCCTATTCCCCAGACCGTCCGTGAGCAAAGGCCGTAGCCGTGTTCAGTGCCGATTTTTCCCTTCTGCGCATCCAATATGAGAAAGTTGGGTTACCTAAATAGGCGCGGCGTTCGCGCCAGGGGCAGCAAAACTATCTACGGCGGCGGCGCCGGGCAAGGAGAAACGAATATGAAAAAGCCGGGAATGGTTCTATTGGCAGCAACAGAAGTGCTCCTGATGGCAGTAAGTGCGCAGGCGCAGAAGCCAGCCGTCCAAGGATACGGGCGGGCCGTGGTGACGATCCTCCCCAAGCATTCACAGGAATTGCCTGTCGCGGTCAGATCCGGTGAGGTTCGGATCAAGGTAGACGGAAAGCAGGCAAGAATCACGGGCTGGACGCCTCTGCGCGGCGCCAACACCCAAACCCAATTGGTGTTGCTGATCGACGATTCGGCCCGCCAAAGCCTGGGAACGCAATGGAGCTACATAAAAAACTTCGTTGAAGAAATGCCGCATCATACGCAGATGGCCATCGCTTACATGGAGTATGGACGCGCAGTGCTAAGCGGCCCGCTCTCGTCAAACCCGGCCGTGGTGCTGCGTGGCCTTCATATCCCCGCGAACTTCGCTTACGGAAACGCTAGCCCCTATTTTTGCCTTTCGAATTTGGCCAAGCACTGGCCCTCCCAAAACCGCGCCGCACGGCGCGTGGTGCTCATGATCACCGACGGCGTAGACGAGTATTATTTGCGCTACAATCCGGAGGACCCTTACGTTCTGGCGGCAATCCATGATTCGGTCCGCGCGGGACTGATCGTCTACGCGCTCTACTGGCGCAACCGCGGCTTTGTGGACGGCACCGGATACGGAAGCTATGACGGCCAGAGCCTGCTGGAGGAGGTAACCCAAGCCACGGGAGGCGAAAACTTTTGGATTGGTATCGGCGATCCGGTCACCTTTAGCCCGTTCTTTCGTGAACTGAGAACCGACCTGGCTCACCAGTACGAGCTTCGTTTTGCCGCTCCCCACATCAGCAAACCCGGAGTGGAATATTTGCATTTGAAGGTGATAGCGCCTGCCGTCAAGATCATTACGCCGCAGAAGGTCTATGTGAGGGCTGCAAGCTAGAGCATCCTTGGAAGCGCATTAAAATCCGCTTTCACGCTCTTTCCCGGAAGGGCGTTTTGTGTCATGCTTGCACGTATGGGAAACAAAGACAAAGGCAGAAAAGAAGCCAAGAAGGCGCCCAAACCCAAACCTAAGCCCGAACCCGGCCGGCGGCGCGAAGTGTTTACGCCTGCTCCACCCAAGTAGAGCGCAACAGCGCCTTGGCGCCGGCCTTTTGGCCCTCCAACACGCGCGGACCCTTCGCGGTGAAGGGTCTGCTGCGTCACGATGGAGGTCCAGGATTAGGCTACGACTTCAATGCCCATGGAACGCGCAGTGCCTTTGATGCTCTTGATGGCGGCGTCGATGGAGGCGGCGTTCAGGTCCGGCATCTTCTGCGTGGCGATGTCGCGCACCTGTTTCTCCGTCACCGTGCCCTTTTTCTCCTTATTGGGAGTGCCCGAGCCTTTCTCAATGCCCGCAGCCTTCTTGAGCAGCACCGACGCCGGCGGCGTCTTGGTGACGAAGCTGAAGCTGCGGTCTGCATAAACGGAAATCACGACCGGAATGATCAGCCCAGCCATATCCTTGGCCTGCGTGCGCGCGTTGAACTGTTTGCAGAACTCCATGATGTTGACTTGAGCCTGGCCCAGCGCCGGACCAACCGGAGGCGCAGGCGTGGCTTTGCCCGCCTCGATCTGCAACTTAACGTAACCTGTAATTTTCTTTGGCGCCATTTTCAGTTCCTTCAAAACTAGCCACTAGCTTCTAGCCGCTAGTTCCTAGCTTGTCTGTTTCAGTTCCAAATTTTGAGACCGCAACTGTTTGCCTGGCTCCAGCCCGCGTTTGCTAGAAGTACCCGCCGGCTAGAAGCTAGGAGCTAGAAGCTAAAAGCTGCTTTACTCAATCTTTTCCACTTTGCCAAACTCCAGCTCGACCGGCGTGGAGCGGCCGAAGATAGTTACCATGACCTTCAGAGTTTCACGGTCTTCGTTGATCTCATCCACGACGCCGTTGAAGTTGGCGAATGGGCCGTCGGTGATGCGCACCTGCTCGCTTTTCTCAAACTTGATCTTAAGCCGCGGCTTCTCCTTGGCGGTCTCGGAGCGGAAGAGAATGGAGCTGACCTCTTCCTCCGACAGCGCCACCGGCTTATCGCCCGTGCCCAGAAATCCCGTTACCTTGGGCGTGTCTTTGAGCACATGCCAAAGTTCATTGTCCAGATCCATCTCCACCATCACATAACCGGGCAGGAAAACCCGCTCGACGGTGCGCTTTTTGCCGTTGACGATCTCCGTCACCGGCTCGGTGGGGATCATCACCCGGCCCACCTTATCGCTCAGTCCGAAGGCTTGCACGCGGCTCTCGATGGACTCGCGCACCTTGCGCTCAAAGCCCGAATAAGCGTGCAGGATATACCATTTGAAGCGTTCGTTACGCTCCGGCTGCGGCTCGGCCCCGGTTGCCTGCGGCCCGGCGGGCTGTTCTAACTCATCTGTCATGCTGTTCTCGTTTCCGGCTGCGCCTGCTGCTACATCCCGCCCAATTTATTCAGTAGTCCGTTCACGCTGAGCCTGAAGATATAGTCCACCACGAAGAAGAAGATACCGAAGATGAACACCGTGATGATCACCACCACCGTCGTCACTTCAACTTCCTTGCGCGAGGGCGCAACCACTTTGCGCATCTCGGCGCGCACATCGCTGATAAAACGTCTGAAGTCGGTCCACCAACCGAACGCATTGCCTGAAAACTCCATAAGCGCCCCCGGCTCCTGGCGCTTGGCGGAACGCTCTTCGCCCCTCTCAATCGCCGTCTTCGATGCCATGCTTCACTTCCATTCCTTCGCGCCCGGCGTTCTGCCGGCTGCGGCCTTCAGCTTTCATCCATCAGCTTTCCGTTTCCATCTTCCCGCTCGTTCCGCGCCGGCTGACCTGCCGCTCTAAAAGCTGCGAACGAAAAGCTGACAGATAGTAGCTGTCTTCCAAACTGGCAGGGGCGGAGGGATTCGAACCCCCAAGTCCGGTTTTGGAGACCGGCAGTTTGACCGTTGAGCTTACGCCCCTGTGAATCAGCTATTAGCCCTCAGCTTTTAGCTCTTAGCTGCGCGGTGAAGGAATAAAAGGTCCGTTCTCCCGAGAAAAAGCTAGTAGCTAACGGCTAAGAGCTAACGGCTGCCTATTTCGACTCCTTATGCGCAGTGTGCTTGCGGCAGCGCTTGCAAAACTTCTTGAGCTCCAGGCGGCCCGAAACGGTCTTCTTGTTCTTGGTCGTCGAGTAGTTCCGCTCCTTGCACTCGGTGCACTCCATTGTGATGATTTCCCGCATTGTTCAAATCCCTTCAGCTTTCCAGCATTCAACTCTCGGCTTTCAGCTCTCAGCTTCGGCTTCGCGCCTTGAACTGATAGCTGAAAGCTGACGGCTGACAGCTTGCAAACTACTTGATGATCTCCGAGATGGTGCCTGCGCCCACCGTGCGCCCGCCTTCGCGGATGGCAAACCGCAAACCCTTCTCCAAGGCCACCGGCGTAATCAACTCCACCTTCAACTGCACGTTGTCGCCTGGCATCACCATCTCCACACCATCGGGCAGCTCCGCCACTCCCGTCACGTCCGTCGTCCGAAAGTAAAACTGCGGCCGGTAGCCCTTGAAAAACGGCGTGTGACGCCCGCCCTCTTCCTTCGACAGCACGTACACCTCGCCCTTGAACTCCGTGTGCGGCGTGATCGATCCCGGCTTGGCCATCACCATCCCACGCTCCACGTCCTCCTTCGGTATCCCGCGCAACAGCAGTCCCGCGTTGTCCCCAGCCAGACCCTCGTCCAACTGCTTCTTGAACATCTCCACGCCCGTCACTACCGTCTTGCGGGTCTCGCGGAAGCCCACAATCTCCGCCTCCTCGCCCACCTTCACCTTGCCCCGCTCGATCCGGCCCGTCACCACCGTCCCGCGCCCGGAGATCGAAAAAATGTCCTCAATGGGCATCAGAAACGGCTGATCCACCGCCCGCTGCGGCAGCGGCACGTACTTGTCCACCGCCGCCATCAGCTCGTCGATCTTGGCCTCCCACTGCGCCTCCCCGTTCAGCGCGCCGAGTGCAGACCCGCGAATCACCGGCACGTCGTCGCCCGGAAACTGGTACTTGGTCAAAAGCTCGCGCACCTCCATCTCCACCAGATCGATCAGCTCCGCGTCTTCCACCGCGTCGCACTTGTTCAGAAACACCACGATGTACGGCACGCCCACCTGCCGCGCCAAAAGCACGTGCTCCTTGGTCTGCGGCATGGGGCCGTCGGTGGCCGCAACCACCAGAATCGCACCGTCCATCTGCGCCGCGCCCGTAATCATGTTCTTGATGTAGTCGGCGTGGCCCGGGCAGTCCACGTGCGCGTAGTGCCGGTTCGCGGTCTCGTACTCCACGTGCGCCGTGGCGATGGTGATGCCCCGCTCCCGCTCCTCGGGCGCATTGTCAATCGAGTCGAACGAGCGGAACACGATCTTCGGGTTGTGCTTCTGCAACACCTTGGTGATGGCCGCCGTCAACGTGGTCTTGCCATGATCGATATGTCCAATCGTGCCTACGTTCACGTGCGGCTTCGTGCGATCAAATTTTTCCTTGGCCATAAAAGTCCTGAATCCCTTTCATCGCTTTTTAGAAACCAGCCTCTAGCCGCCAGCTTCTAGCTTTCCCTGCCTCGGGGCGCCGGCGTTCCGGCTCCAGCCCCACAAAATACAGCTAATAGCTTCTAGCTTCTAGCTCAATCCTGCCGCCTAACCGCCGCGGCCAAACTCATCACTGCACGGGCTAGAAGCTAGGAGCTAGCGGCTAGCTTTTCAGTAATACGCGTACGCCTTGAAGTACCTCTGCCTCAGCTCCAGCGGCACCTTCTCCACCAGCCGCAGATAACGCTCGCGCGTCAATCCCTGGTCAGAGGCGGGAAGGGCATCGTAGAGCGCGGCCGCTTCCTTGCCGAGCAGCCCGCGCTTCAAGACGCCTTCGTAGTCGCGTACCCGCAGGCGTGCCTTGGTGACGCGCTCTAGAAAGACCTCTACGCCGCTGGCGTCGAAGACCGCGTCGATCAGCGCATGAAGCCGCGCAAATCCTGGCTCGTTCTGTACCGCGATCGCCGCCTGCTCAAACATTCTCCGTCCTCAATGCAGCTATCGGCTATCAGCCGTCAGCTTTCAGCTTCGTCCTGCCCGTACTTACCGCATCGGTTCGTTCCACCGATCCCCAAGCTGATCGCTCATAGCTGAAAGCTAGAAGCTGAACTCTGGAGCGGGAGACGGGGCTCGAACCCGCGACCAACAGCTTGGAAGGCTGTGACTCTACCACTGAGTTACTCCCGCCCATAAAAACAGCCCTTAGCTATTAGCTTCTAGCTTCATCGTGCTCGCACCGGCCACAACCTGCAACCAAATAAGCTAAAAGCTAATCGCTAATAGCTGATCTCTGGAGCTGATGACCAGGATTGAACTGGTGACCTCTCCCTTACCAAGGGAGTGCTCTACCAACTGAGCTACATCAGCCCGCAAACCGCAGCTTTCAGCCTTCCGCCTTCAGATCCATCCTGCTGGAGCCAGCCGCATCGGCCCATCCGCCGCGGCACAAGCAAAAGCTGATCGCCAACAACTAAGAGCCGCCTTTCTCTCCCCGGCTGCGGATTTTTTCCGCGTGCCGGGCCATCGTAGTACGTAAAGCCAACCCGCCGAGCACCAAGAGCGGAATCCACCGCATCTCCACCGGCCTGCCCTCGACGAGCACCGTTTCCGGGCCCATAGTGAACCAGGCCAGCAACGCCAAAACTCCATACAACGCCAAAGCCGGCCAGAACCTGCGGTCGAGGTCCGCCCCGGAGCGGCTTGACTTCCCGTTCTCCAAGCCGGTTCCCATCTCCCGCCGCCTAAAACCAGTTGTCAGTCTTCCGTTGTCAGTGGCTAGTTTGTACGTGACGGTTCCAGCCTCTTCTCTTTTCTCTTCTCTTCGCACATTCTCAACGGACAACTGACCACTGTTCACTGACCACTATGGTGGTGCACAGGGGAGGATTCGAACCTCCGTAGCTCGCAAGGAGCGGCAGATTTACAGTCTGCTGCCATTAACCGCTCGGCCACCTGTGCCCAATCAACCCCAATTCGTCAACTTCTACGCATTCTACGCACGCCGCAACGCCCGGAGACCTCCGGCGCATCGAAGCATACACTTGCAGAAGGATTGCCACAGCGGACCCGGCCTGTGACGGAAGCCATCCTCATTGACGGCCGGCTTTTGCCGCTTCCGAGTTTAGGTTTCAGAACCCGCTTCCGGCTTCCCTTCCATGGAGCTGGCGAAGGGATTTGAACCCCCGACCCTCTGATTACAAATCAGATGCTCTACCAGCTGAGCTACGCCAGCCCATCCCGCCGGAAGGCAGCTCCTGAGACTCAAAGGGTGCGCGGACACACCTCCGCTTTGCGCATCCATTGGCTCAAAAATCAAGGTTAGCATAGCGCGGCGGGACGAGCAAATGCAGAGATCAGAGAGAGCATCTATCTGGGGACGAGCGGCTGCGCATTGCAAAAAACGGCTTCAGCGCGCAACGTAGATCATCGCGACAGCCAAGGCTCATCGCGCAGGGGCGGACAAGAGGAAGCGCCCGGATCCAGGGCGGATCGCGGGCGCTAGAGCAGCCCTCCCCCAGAACTGCTCACGCAGCGACTTTAGGGCCTCCACCCTTGAATGGCAAGCAAACTTAGGTAATAAGATGGTAATCAGAATCCTGATGATTGCACAGTAGGTTAACAATCCGGAGAAAGGATAACCCCTGAATCACCTTATTCGTATCTGCTGGCCGTGAAGACTGCGGGCCAACTGAGCGGGCCGGGAAATGGCAGCGCGCCTCGCCTTCCGGCCCCAGACGGAGGTTGTCTTCACACCCGCAGTTCCCGCCTCGCCGTCTCCGCCACGCGCTCCAGGTCCGACGTGGTTAGCACCCGGATCTGGTGTTCCTCCATCGTCTCCACGCCGAAGCGGTACATCTCCAGCCGTTCCGGCTCGGCATCGGTGGCGCCCAGCCGGGCCGCCGGCTCCACCAGCGCCGTTAGCTCCAGATCGGCCTTTTCCACCCGCTCCACGCCTGCGCGCAGCCCGGCGGCTGAAAACGCCAGTACCTTGGCCATCTCCGCGCCCGAGGCTATTCCCGGATCCAGGCTCACGGCGTGAAACATACGCACCACCCCGTTCGGCCTGTACCCGGCGTCGATGCGCAGCGGATCGCCGGGCCGCGTGTACTCCGAGGCCGCGATCCGCTTCCTCATCAGGTCCCACACCCCGGCGCGCTCGAACTCCGCTCGCATCCGGCTCTGAATGGCGGCCCGTCCGCTCAGCCGCGGCACCCGCTCCCTGGGGGGCGGCTCCACGTAGAGGCGCATCAGCTCTTCCATTCCCGCAGGCAGGCTCTCGGCCAAGTAAGCCTTGGGCTCGGTCATCTGCACATTCAGCGAGAGCGACTCCTCCAGCAGCCGCATCAGCCGGCCCCCGGGCTCGGCCTCCAGGCGCCTGCGCAACTCGCTCTCCATGCCTTCGAGCAGCGCCGTGTCGGCGTCCGGGTCCAGGCAGCGCACCCGGCGCCAGTCGCGGGTGAAGCGCACCTCGGCATGGGCCTCGCCCTGCTCGCGCAGAATCACCCCGATGTGGACATACTCATTGCGCACCGCCTCCGGTACATACCGGAGCAGTTGAAACTCGCAGGCGCGCCGTTCGGTTCCGCTGCTCATGGCGATTGCAGAGATCAGAGATCACGGGTCAGTGACCATTGGCCGGTTCTCATCCCTAGTCCCTAGTCCCTACTCCTTTGTCCTTACTCCCTGCCCCCTCAATTCACCCTCCCCTTGATCGTAGCCCCCCATCGCGCCGCCTTCCAAGCCGTTTCTCCCCTTTCTTGTTGCCCCTGGCCCCATTTTGGAAACGGCCTCCGGTCCGAATCCCGAAAATTTCCAATCAGATCCCGGATGCGGCTGCGCCGTGCGAGCAGCTTCTCCACCAGCGCCTCCATCTCCGTTGTGTCGCCCCCGTACCACTCTGGGGGGACCTCGCCGGCCGCCGCCCACACCGTCTCGGCGGCCATGGTTTCCAGCCGGCTCAGCCAAGGTTCGAAGGACTCCCACCCCCGAACCTCGCGGTACACGTCGTTGCGATAGTAGACCCCGCGCAGCGGCGCATCCTCGAAGCGCCACTCCCCGGCGTGAAAGCAGTACCCGAAGTCGATAAAGGCGGCCTTGTACCGCCGCTCCCGCTGCCGCCGCATGAACACGGCCTGGCGGCCGTTGGCGTTCGCGGTCCACTTGTCCAGCGCCAGGATACCGGCGAACTCGTCCAGGTTCTTCACCTCCAGCAACTGCTCTTCGGCCAGGTAATCCACTACTTGGCCCGGCATCAGCCCGCCGGCGAACCGCGACCCGAACTGCAAGCCCGGCTGGCATTTGACACGCATCCGCCCCAGGTCTATCTCCAGCTCCGGCGTATTGTCCACCAGCCAACTCGAGACCTCGATCAACTCCGCCGCCGGCGCCGTCAGACCAGCCGCCTGGGCCAGCCTGGAAACCACGAACTCGTTGGCCAGCACCCTCCTGTGCTGGGGATTGTTCTGGAACTTGACCACGTAGATGTGGCCGTCGGCGCCCAGCATCAATTGCCCTTGCGCGCCGCCCCGCATGCGCCGGATCTGCTGCACCGCCACAACTGCCAATCCCGTCTCCCCGCTGTCTTCCGATGCTCTCTCGCATTGTAAGCGCTCACGCAGTGCGCGCTCCTTTGAACGCGCCCGCGGTCATCGCTCAGCGCCGCAGCCCATGACCGCCGGCAAGCAGCCGGTACACTATCCTCTTAAGTAATGGAGAACCGCCTTCATGCCGCTCTTGCGCCTACATGATTCCTCTTTGGCTTGGCCCTTCCTCGCCGCCCTCCTCGCCCTCCTCACCCTCATGGTGGCGCTGGTTGAACTGAACATCCTCAAATACGCCTACGAGCGCATGGGCATTCCTCCGCGCTATATTCTGGCCATTCTGCTCCTCACCCTTCTGGGCAGCTCCATCAACATACCCTTCGTCGCATTCGCGCGGGCAAAGGCTGTCTCCGGCCAGGCGGTTCACCTTTTCGGCATGAGCTATGCGGTGCCCGTGATCCACGCCTGGCCGGGCGTCATTCTGGCCGTGAACGTAGGCGGCGCACTCATTCCCATCATCCTCTCCATGTATCTGACCCTCAAGAACCGGCTGTTCGGGACGGGCCTGATCGCCATCGCCGCGGTGGCGCTGGTCACCCATCTGCTCTCCCGCACCGTGTACGGGGTGGGCGTCACTGAGCCGATTTTTATCCCTCCCCTCATCGCCGCCCTGGTTGCGCTGGCGCTTTCCTGGCGGCGCGCGGCGCCTCTGGCCTACGTTGCGGGAACGATCGGCACCCTGATCGGCGCCGACTTGCTCAACCTCGATAAACTTTCCGGCATGGGCGCCCCCGTCGCCTCCATCGGCGGCGCCGGCACCTTCGATAGCGTCTTCCTGGTCGGCATCGCCGCCGTGCTGCTGGCCTCGCTCATCCAACCCAGTTCCCCAGCCCGCCTGCGCTCGCAGTAAACTCCCGCGAGGGCCACGCCTTCGGGAAGAAGATAACAGCCCCCTTCGCAAGCCGCGCGGTCCTGCTCCGGCTCTTGTCTACTTTTCTGCGTCTTGGGCCAGTTGCGACTTTGCGCTCTCATGGCGCATCTTTTAAGTGATACGGTTTCCTGTACACTGTACGAATGGGGATACGCAAGGAGGATCATGGCTGGACACGGTATTTTGGAAGTAAACGATGCCAACTTTGACCAGGAGGTGCTGCAAAGCGAGCAGCCCGTCCTGGTGGATTTTTGGGCCGTCTGGTGCGGGCCTTGCAGGGCGATTGCACCGATCGTGGAGGGCGTGGCCGCAAGCTACGCGGGTAAACTCAAGGTGGCCAAGGTGAACGTAGACCAGAATGGCGCCACTCCTTCGCGCTACGGGATTCGCGGCATTCCAACGCTTTTATTTTTCAAGGGCGGCAAGGTGGCCGACCAAGTAGTGGGCTATGTGCCGCAGGACGTCATCGAATCCAAGGTCCAGCGCCTGCTTGCGTAATAGAACACCCGCTTCCTGCAAGGCAGTGGGATCGAGATTGGCGGGTTAGGCCGCCGGGCTTATGGCAAAGCGGTTGCAGGCGGTATTTTTCGGAGTCCTCGGTTGCGCTGTTGGCGTTGGCGGCGGATATGTGTGCGCCCAGGCGCCCAGCTTCACCATCTCTGCCACCAATGTCACCATACCCCTCAGCCAGCCAACTTGCAGCGATGGCGTCTGCACGCAGCAATACGGAACCAGCACCTACACGCTCAAATCAGTGAACGGCTACGCGGGCGCACCTGAGATCACCTGCGCGGTTGTCAGCCCGCCGGCTGGCGCTTCGCTGCCCACGTGCGCCCCACACGGTCCGCCGCTGGCACTGCCCGCGAACGGGACGGTAACGGGGGAGATCCTCTTTATCCCTCCTGGTCAAGTTCCTCCGCCCAGTCCCGCCAGTTTGCCCAGTTGGCCGGGCCGCGCCGTTACGGGCCTGGCGCTGGCCGCGATTTTATTTTTCGTTCCCCTCGACCGGCGCCGGGCCACTCGCTGGTTCACGCTTTTGTTCCTTGCGGCCGGCGCGCTCGCGGGTCTGGCAACCATCAGCGCCTGCGGCGGCGGCAACGGCATGACGCCGGGGACCTATTCCTATCGCGTGACGGCTACGGACACCAATGCGGGTCTGGCCGCCGTCACGGCCATCAGCGTAACGATCCCATAAGCAGGCGTGATAGGACCGCATCCGGCCCCCTGGGAGCACGAGCGTTCAATCGCCGCCGCGAAAGCGGATGATCCGCCGCCGGTCGCGCTTCGTAGGCCGGTGCACCGGCGCGGGCGCGAGCTCACGCATGGCCTTGCGCTCCTCGGCCAGCTTCAGGCGCGCCGCGCGGCTGGCCTCGGTTTCGCGGTAGAGGGTTTGCGCCACCGCTGCCGGGCCGCGCATCGCGCTCACGGTTAGAACTTCAATCTCGAAGCTGCCGCCCTCGTTCTCCACTTGCAGCCGGTCGCCTGGGCGCACCTCGCGCGCGGGTTTGGAGTTCATCCCGTTGGCCTGAATCCGGCCCAGGGAGCAGGCCCGCGCCGCCAGCGCGCGCGTCCTAAAGAAGCGCGCCGCCCACAGCCACTTGTCTATGCGCACCGCATCCATGGCACCATCCTACCGAGTTCGGGGCGAATAAGGGTTGAGGCTATGTGGAGAAACAAAATGGGTATTGAAACAGCCGCCACAAAGGTGATGCGGATCACATTCAACGGCCTCTCTGCGGCCTAAGCTTCATCCAGCAGACAAATCGGGCCAGAGATGGGTGAATGGTCTGCGAAAGATCCGGCTTCGGCCGCGGTGGGCGATCCGGCTGGGCGCTCACCACCCATCCCTTTCTCAGCGGCTTGGCTTGGATGCTCTTGGCCGCCCGAAGGAGGCTTCTTATGAGCGCCTGTTCGCATTGTGGAGCGCGCATCGAATCGCCCTGGAGCTTCTGTCCGCACTGCGGCGCCGCAGCCGGGCATGAAGACGCGGAAAAACCGGCACCGCGGGAGCACCAAAATGCGCCGCTGCGCGGAGCCTTCGGGGGAATGCTCTTTGGGGTGCTGGCGGCGCCGGTCCTCATCATTGTCGGGGGCATGCTGTGCCTCACCTGGCTGGGCGCCATCGCCGGCATTCCCATGATCCTGGCCGGGATCATCTCACCCTTGGCCGGTCCCCTGCTGGGCATGGGCGAGCTGAAAGGACCATGCCCGTGGTGCGGGGCCGCGGTGAGCTGCATCGGCCTCATCGATGGCTTTTCCTGCCCCTCTTGCGGTCAGCGCATCGCCATCAAAAATCATCATCGCGAGCTGGCCAAGGCGAGCTGAGCCGCAGGGGTTGAAGCCCCGCCGATTGTTGCCCACGAATGGCACGCGACGCGCCTGCAGGGCGGCGTACCGGCTGCGCTCTTACAAAATCGCATTGCCTCCCAAGCTGTTACGGCATTTGGGGGAAATACTGTGAACTATTGAGAGCCGTGAAAGTGGATTTTTCTTGAGAAAAAATCCACTCAGCAGGAGCGGTTCCGGTCTACACCGTTTCCGAAAATGCTATGGGAGCGGCGCGCGTCCTGCTCACAGCAGGTTTTCGCGCGCGGCCAGTTGGTGCGCCCATGGTTTTACGGCGCGACTGTTGGTGCGGGCGGAGGGACTTGAACCCTCACGGAGCTTGCGCCCCAACGGATTTTCTTACCCTCTACGGCTTTCGCCGCCCTGCCGGAAATCGCGTCCGAGGGACGCTCCGGCCGGTTTGTGGTCTGGACTATACCTTCACCATGGCCGTTCGGCACGTCGCCGTTTGGCCGCCAGGTGCTGCCCGTCTAGTCTCTACACCTTCCCCTCCGGAGTTATCCGTCGGAGCTTGGCTCGGGATCGCCATTTGACAGGGTTCCCCGAATTTGAGCAGTTCTGCATTGCCGGTTTCCCGGCGAGCACTCAAGTTGCTTAAGTCCGATGCGTCTGCCGATTCCGCCACGCCCGCGTGGCCAGTTCAAGTATAGACTCAGGCGGCGTTACGAGCTTCCCGCGGTATTTTCTTGGCCGCATTCCTATTGCGCACGATACTGATGGCCGCCGCGCGAGGCAGGTCTTGATGTGGGAGGCATAGTATTTTTTTCGATCCTTTCGACTGGCGTCCGGCAATTCTTGGCGATCCGGCAAAGATACGCTACTCCATCAACGCAAGCAGGTGCAGGCGCGCCACGGGCTGCAAATTGCAGGGCGGCTGGCGCGTCAGTCGCATTTTGGGTAGTGTCCTTTTAGTGCGTTGCTCCTAGAAGATCGCCTACGCTCCAAATATGATTGGCAATCCCAGCTTCCATTGCCGGAGTGATCCGCATCGTCTGATGCCTGCGGCAGAAGTTGTAAAAGGCAAACCAGAGCGCATATGCCGCCTCCAGATTCTCCCATTTCTTGCTAAAGGCATTCGTGAGCCTGGTCATGCGACGCATCCCCATGCGGATTGAAAGGTTCTGGCGCTCAACGTGGCTAGTGCAAATCCGTTCCCGTTTCGGCAGCCCCATGACCGGGACTGGGACAGCCTCCACAACGTCACCAGGGCTGTATCGCTGTTCGCCCTCACGCGGCGAAGAGTAGATTTTTACAAGCTGCGCGTAGTCAGCGTAGCCGCGCAGGGCCAACGCAACGGCAGGCTTGTAGAGCGCCAGACCATCCGTGGTCAGTTGGAAGCGATTTTCGCCGGTCGCGTAACGCAGTTTGCCAATGAACTTGTAGGTTGATTCAGGATCACGCTTGCCCAGATGCCATGCCAGAATCAGCTTGCTGTTCCGTTCAATTCCAACAAAGCACCAAGCGTCCCCGATCCCGTAAACGTCCTTTTCGCTGTTCCGGCGCTCCGCTTCCTTCTTGAAACAGAAGCCCCAAATCTCATCCGCCTGTACGTCCTCAACCGGAAGGTTGACGATCCTTTCGGCCATGAACCTTTGGCAGCGTCCTCCTGCCAGCACAAGCAAACGCAGAATCGTGTCGCGGTGAACGCCGGTCACGCGCTCCACACTGCGAACGCTCATGCCCTCAAGCAAGAGGCGCAATACGCTCTCGGCCTTGTCGAGGGGCAAGCGCATTTCGTCCAGCGGACGCTGATGATCTTCGGTGTAGGTTTTATT
>JAJYZC010000001.1 GCA_021800255.1 Acidobacteriota bacterium | reverse complement strand
CTGAATCTGCTCAAGCAGGACAAAACCTGCAAACTCGGCGTCCACGGCAAACGGCTCACTGCTGCCTGGGATCACCCCTACCTGTTACGCCTGCTCGGAGTGGAGAATTAAGATGCGTTTGCCCTGTTTCTGGCTCGGTCCCACTACCCGAAATCCCCATAAATGCCTTAAGATGCTTGGCGGCGTTTACACTCGACTGGAGGCCGTAACCTTGCGAGTCGCACTCTTCACGCGCGAATATCCACCCCAGGTCTACGGGGGCGCCGGCGTTCACGTCGATTATCTCAGCCGCGAGCTGGCCCAACAGATCGAAGTCGAGGTTCATTGCTGGGGGCCGCAGCACTCTGACGCTGCCGATCTTCACGTCCGCGGCGCCGAGCCGTGGGCCGAAATCTCCGCCGGGACCGAAGCCAAATTCAAGCTGGCGCTCGAAGCCCTCAGTCTCAACCTCACCCAGGTGAAGGCGCTTGCCGGCATCGATCTCGTTCACACCCACACCTGGTACATGGCCATGGCCGGCTATCTGGCCAAGAAGCTCTATCGCGTGCCCTTCGTCCTGACCGCGCACTCGCTGGAGCCGCTGCGGGCCTGGAAGGCCGAGCAGCTTGGCAGCGGCTACGCCATGAGCTCCTGGATGGAGCGCACCGCCATGCTCGACGCCGATGCCATCGTCGCGGTCTCGAACCACGCCAAGGCCGACATTTTGCGCGCCTATCCCGAGGTCGCGCCGCAGCGTATCGCCGTCATCTATAACGGCATCGATCTCGACGAGTACCGTCAGACCTCCGCCACGCAGGCCCTGGCCGATTACGGCGTCGATCCCGCCCTTCCCTATGCCTTGTTTGTCGGCCGCATCACGCGCCAGAAGGGCGTCACGCATCTGGTGGACGCTATTCGCTATCTGCCGCCGGAAACCCAGATCGTGCTCTGCGCCGGCGCGCCGGACACGCCGGAGATTGCCGCCGAGATGCGTGAAAAAGTCGCCGCCGCGCGCGCGCACCATCCGCGCATCGTCTGGATTGAAAAGATGGTCGCCAAGCAGGAAGCCATCCAACTTTACAGCCATGCCCGCGTCTTCTGCTGCCCTTCAGTCTACGAGCCCTTCGGCATCATCAATCTTGAGGCCATGGCCTGCCGTGCTCCGGTCGTCGCCAGCGCCACCGGCGGCATCAAAGAGGTCGTGATCGACGGCGAGACAGGCTATCTGGTGCCCTTCGATCAGGACCCCGTCACCAGCTTCCCGCGCGATCCCGAAGCCTTCGCGCGCGGTCTAGCGGCGCGGCTGAACGAGTTGCTAGGCGATGAAGAAAAATGCCGGCGGTTTGGCGAGGCTGGCCGGCGGCGAGTGGAAGAGACCTTCAGTTGGAGAGCAATTGCCGAGCAAACCATCGCCCTTTACCAGCGGTTGATCGGCGATAGAAAGCGATCTTTCCAGGTTTGAGAAATGTCCCGCGTTAGCGAGAAGGGCGTGAAGCATCAGTGCGGCGGGTAACAGACTCCATGATTCTCTTGCGGTCCCGGTGAAACCGCCTTAGCTGAGCGGGAGACATGGATTCAATATCTCGATCCACAAGCTCATCCAACTCATCGAGCAGGCTTCGCGCTTCCGATTTGGATTCAGAAGCCGTCATAAGAACCATCCTTCCGAATTATCCTAACGGAGTTGAACGATTCCCGCCCTTATTCTTTACACTGGAGCGGTCATGAAATCGAAACCGGAAGATGGACGCAAGCGCGTCGTGATCGAAGGCATCACCCCCCAGGTGGACGGCGGCCGCTTTCCCGCCAAGCGCACCGTGGGTGACCAGGTATGCGTGGAAGCCGACGTCTTTGCCGATGGCCACGACGCCGTCGCCGCTTCGCTCCTGGCCCGCCGCGAGGGGTCTAACGGTTGGACCGAGATTCCCATGCGCCCGCTGGTGAACGACCGCTGGACCGCTGCTTTTCGCGTCACCGAGCTGGGCCGCTACCAATTCAAGGTGCAGGGTTGGGTCGATCACTTTGAAACCTGGCGGCGCGATCTCCTGAAACGGATTGAGGCGGAGAATGACGACCTCGTCGACTACCTCATCGGTGCTGACCTGGTTGCCCAAGCCGCCGGCCGCGCTTCGGGCGCGGATGCCGGCAGCTTGCGCGAGCGCGCCTCCGTGCTCGGCTCCGGCCAGGACCCGAAGGCCCTGCGCGCCCACGCCACGGATTCCATGCTCCGCACGCTCGTCCTCCGCTACCCCGACAAGCGATTCGTCACTGAGCCGGACCGCGAGCTGACTGTCGCCGTTGATCCTGTACGGGCGCGCTTCAGCTCCTGGTATGAGATCTTTCCCCGCTCCACCGCGGCGGAGCCGGGCCGCCACGGCACATTCGCCGATTGCGAAAAACGCTTGCCCTATATCGCCGGCATGGGCTTCAACGTCGTCTATCTGCCTCCCATCCATCCCATCGGCGTCACCTTCCGCAAAGGCCGCAACAACTCGCCCCAAGCCCAGCCCGGCGATCCCGGCAGTCCTTGGGCCATCGGCTCGGCGGAGGGTGGCCACAAGGAGATTCACAAAGAGCTGGGCACGGCCGAGGACTTCCGCCGCTTCGCCGCCAAGGCCAGCGAGCTCGGCCTCTCGGTCGCCCTCGACATCGCCTTCCAGGCCACGCCTGACCACCCCTATGTCAGCCAGCACCCCTCCTGGTTCCATAAGCGCCCCGACGGAACCATCCAGTACGCCGAGAACCCTCCCAAAAAATACCAGGACATTTATCCCTTCGATTTGGAGAGCGAAGACTGGTTCGCCATGTGGCAGGAGTTCAAGAGCATCTTCCTCTACTGGATTGGCCAGGGCGTCACCATCTTCCGTGTCGATAATCCCCACACCAAGTCCTTCGCGTTTTGGGAGTGGGTTATTGCGGAGATCAAGCGCGGCCATCCTGAGGTCATCTTTCTTGCCGAGGCCTTCACCCGCCCCAAGGTGATGTACCGGCTCGCCAAACTCGGTTTCAGCCAGTCCTATACCTACTTTCCCTGGCGCAACGGTAAGCAGGAGATCGAAGACTATTTCAGTGAGATTACGCAGCCGCCTGTGCGTGAGTTCTTCCGCCCGAATCATTGGACCAACACGCCCGACATTCTCACCGAGTTTTTGCAGATGGGCGGCCGCGCGGCCTTTGTCATCCGTCTGCTGCTGGCGGCCACGCTGGGCGCCAACTACGGCATGTACGGGCCGGCGTTCGAATTGCAGGAGAATCAGCCCATCCGCCACGGCAGCGAGGAGTATCTCAACTCGGAGAAGTACGAAATCCGCCACTGGAATCTGGAACAGGAGGACAGCCTGCGCCCTCTCGTCGCCCAGGTGAACGCCATCCGCAATGCTAACCCGGCCCTGCAAAACGACTGGTCGCTCAAGTTCCATGCCACCGGCAATGACCAGATTCTCTGCTACAGCAAAGAATCCGAGGACCGCTCGAACTTGATTCTCACGGTCGTGAATCTCGATCCGCACCACACCCAGAGCGGCTTTGTTACCCTTCCTCTGGATGCACTGGAGATCCCCGCTGATCGCGCCTACGAGGCCGAGGACCTGCTCTCAGGTGAACGTTACCTATGGCGCGGAGGGCGCAATTACGTGGAGTTGAACCCTGCGCTTCGTTCCGGTCACATCCTCCGCATTGATCGCACAATAATGAAGGTGGAAACGGATTTTGAATATTTTCTCTAGTTTGGTGCAGCCTGACGCTTCACTGCCAAGCCCACGCGGGATTCACTGAGCAAAGTTGCATGGAGCGATGGACCAATCCCGCTGCAACAAAAGACCGGCTTTACCGTCGAAAGGTTGAACGCTCGCATCGAAGTCTTGCCTGGAGACTGAACCAGTGAAAAAGCTGGCAAGCGCGGCCGATCCCCTCTGGTATAAGGACGCCATCATCTACGAGCTGCACGTGCGCGCCTTTGCCGACTCCAATAACGACGGCATTGGCGATTTTCCCGGCCTGCTCTCGCGCCTCGACTATCTCCAGGATCTCGGCGTCACCTGTATCTGGCTTCTGCCTTTTTTCCCATCGCCCTTGCGCGATGACGGCTACGACATCTCCAACTACACGGACGTCAACCCCTCCTACGGAACTCTCGCCGACTTCAAGGCTTTTCTCAACGCCGCCCACCAGCGCAACATGCAGGTCATGATCGAGCTGGTAATCAACCACACCAGCGATCAGCATCCCTGGTTCAAGGCCGCGCGCCTGGCGCCCGCCGGCTCGCCCGCGCGCGAGATGTACGTCTGGTCCAAGACCGACCAGCCCTACAAAGACGCGCGCATCATCTTTACGGACACGGAAAAATCCAACTGGACGTGGGACGAAACCGCCCAGGCCTACTACTGGCACCGTTTCTTCTCCCACCAGCCGGATCTCAACTTCGACAATCCTCTGGTCATCGAAGAAGTTCAAAAGGCCATGCGCTTCTGGCTCGATATGGGCGTGGACGGGCTGCGCATGGACGCCATTCCCTATCTCGTCGAGCGCGACGGAACCTCCTGCGAAAACCTGCCTGAGACCCACGCGGTCATCCGCAAGCTGCGCGCCGCCATCGACGCCGAATATGCCAACCGCATGATCCTGGCCGAGGCCAACCAGTGGCCCGCCGACGTCCGCCCCTACTTCGGCGACGGCGACGAGTGCCACATGGCCTTTCACTTCCCCCTGATGCCGCGCATCTATATGGCTCTGCGCCAGGAGGACCGCCTGCCCATCACTGACATCATGGCCCAGACGCCGCCCATCCCCGCAAGCTGCCAGTGGGGCCTGTTCCTGCGCAATCACGACGAGCTCACCCTCGAGATGGTTTCCGACGAAGAGCGCGATTACATGTACTTTGCCTACTCGGCCGACCCGCGCATGAGGGTCAACGTGGGCATTCGCCGCCGCCTCGCTCCGCTGGTGGATAACAACCGCCGCCGCATCGAGCTGCTCAACTCCCTCCTGCTCAGCTTTCCCGGCACGCCAATTCTCTACTACGGCGATGAAATCGGCATGGGCGACAACATCTACCTCGGCGACCGCAACGGCGTCCGCACGCCCATGCAGTGGACCTCGGACCGCAATGCAGGCTTCTCGCGCTGCGATCCCGCCCGCCTCTACCTTCCGGTCATCATGGATCCCGTCTACGGCTATCAGGTGGTGAACGTCGAAGCGCAGCAGAGCGACCCGTCCAGCCTGCTGCACTGGACCCGCAACATGATCGCCTTGCGCAAGCTCTTCCAGGTCTTCGGACGCGGCTCGCTCACCTTCTTGAACTCGGCCAACCGCAAGGTTCTCGCCTATCTCCGTGACCTTGACCGCGGCGACGGCACGCACGAGACCGTTCTCTGCGTAGCCAACCTTAGCCGCTTCGCCCAGCCCGTTTCGCTCGATCTCGCTGATTACGCCGGTATGTCGCCCGTTGAAATGCTGGGCTACGTCCCGTTCCCCGCCATCACTCAGGCTCCCTATGCTCTCAGCCTTGCTCCCTACTCGTTTTTGTGGCTGGAGCTGCAACCGGCCGGTTCCAAACCCGAGCCGCTCGCAGATGGCTACTCGGAATCCGAGCCGGCCGCCGAAGATTTCGTCGAAGAAGCCGGCGTTGCGCCAGAGGCTCTCGGCAAGGGTTGGCCGGGCCTGCTAGCCGCGCACTGCCTGCGCAGCATTGAGTCTGCGCTACCTGCCTGGCTGCCGCGCCAGCGATGGTTCGGAGCCAAGGCCCACACCATCCAATCCGCCCGCGTACTCGACTGGGTTGAACTTCCTCCCTCCGCCGCTGCGGCTCTCACCGCGCCGGATCCGGCTACGGCTGCCGCCTTCCCGCCAGCCCTGTTCTTCGTTGAAGTCACCTATGCCGATGGCGCTCCCGACGTCTACCAGCTACCGCTTGCCATCAGCGCCGGAGCTGAAGCGGAGGAGATTCAATCGAGTTCCCCACACAGCGTGCTCGCTACGCTCGCCTTTCCCATGGGCCCGGCGATCCTGCACGACGCTACCGCCAGCGAGGAGTTTCGCCGAGCGGCTCTGGAGGTGTTTTCCAGAAACGTAAAGCTCGCTCTCCTGAGCCCTCACGCAAACGGCGGCGAAGCCGGCGACTCCGAGGCCGCCGTGGCGGCTAAAAGCGCCGCAGGCAAATCCGCGCCCGCGCCTGAAGCCGCCGCAAAGCATCATCTTCAGCCCCGCGAATCACCCTCCGCCGGCAGAACCAATTTGCCTTACGGCTGTATCGAGGCCCGGGCTTCCAGCGCGTTTCCAGCCGGCCTCGCCGCCCACCCCTTGCCCTCTCGCGCCGGCTCCGCTGAGCAATCCAACACCTCCATTCTTTACGGGAAGCAACTGATCCTCAAGCTATTCCGCCGTCTCCAGCCGGGCGAGAACCCTGACGTGGAGATCGGACGATTCCTCACGGAAACCGCTCACTTCCCCCACATTCCGCCCTTCCTCGGCGAGATCGCCATGGCCCGTCCCAACTGGACGAAGACCACCCTGGCGATGCTTCAGGGGCTGGTCGCCAGCCAGGGCGACGGCTGGCAGTGGTTTCTTGACCGTCTGGCGGAAGTCTTCGCTCTAACCGCGACGTTGCCTGCTCCGCCTCCGTCGTCCGCCCCTGGGTTTCTCGAATCCGCCGCCGCGGCGGCCGATTTTCCCAGCCTGTTTGCCCCGTCGCTTGAAGCTGCCGCTCTGCTTGGCCGGCGCACCGCTCAAATGCACTTGGCTCTGGCCACGCCCACTGGGGATGCGGCTTTCTCGGCCGAGCCGTTTACCGCCGAAGACCTGGCTCGTGACGCGACCCGCATGGAAGCGCAGATCGTCTCCGCTCTCGAAACCCTCAAGCTGAAGTTTCCTGCCCTTGACGACGAAACCGCCAGCGACGCCTGCCTGCTCCTCTCCCGCCGCCGCGAACTCCTCGCCCGCGCCCGCGCCGTCTCTGATTTGCCGCCAGTCGGCCTGCGCATCCGCATCCACGGCGATTACCACCTTGGCCAAACCCTGCGCACGGCAGGTTCTTCACCCGGCGGTCCAGCTCCCACAGGCGGCAAAGAGCCGCCCGGAGACTTTGTTCTCCTCGACTTCGAGGGCGAGCCAGCCCGTCCCCTCGCCGAGCGCCGGCAGAAGCAGTCGCCCCTCAAGGACGTGGCGGGAATGATGCGGTCTTTCTCCTACGCTGCCCAGTCTGCCCTCGACCAATTTCTGACTTCCACCCCCGAATCCACGCAGGACTCCGCCCGCCTCACGGCCTGGGCGCAGAGCTGGCAGAACGCCGCCAGCGCAGCATTTCTCCGCGCCTACCGCGAAACCATGGCCGCCAATCCTGCTATTCTGCCTGCGCCGCCGCAATCGCAGTCGCTGCTCACTGCTTTTTTATTGGAGAAGGCGCTTTACGAGCTGCTCTACGAGCTAAACAACCGCCCGGCCTGGGTGCGCATCCCTCTAGCCGGGATCCTATCCCTATAGCAGGTCTAAATCTGCGAGAAAGCCGCTATGGCTACAGCCAATCCGCTCCCCGGCGTCGAAATCGCTTCCGTTCCCGCCGCGGCTCCGCTCCTGGCGCTGCTGGCTCCCTTGCCTAACGAGCAGTTCAAGGGCGTCCTCGCCAATCTGTCCGCCTGCGCCGATCCCGGCGCCCTGCTCATCGCCACCGCTGGCGAATCCTCAACGGATTCTATCCCGGCCTTCCGCGTGGTTGCTGCTCCGGCCACCAAGTTCTCCTGGATTCTCACCGCCGCCGACTTTGTGAATGCCTTCCAGCTTGCTCAGGAGCACCACGCACGCGCTATCCTGATGCTCGGTCCGGAGTCCAGCTCGCTGGGCTTGCCCGGCCTGCGCGCCCTGGTTGACTCCGTAGCTGGCGCTGCGGCCGATCTCGTTCTGCCCTGCTACGATCTGCCCCCCCACGCCGGTCTGGTGAACTCCGCGATCCTTTACCCCCTCAGCCGCGCCCTCTTTGCCTGCCCTGCACGCTTTCCCCTGGCCATCGATCTCGGCCTCTCCCTGCGCATGGCAGAGCGCCTCGCCGCCGCTGCCCAGCGCCTCATCGCCCTCAATCAGTCCACTGCGCCTCTTTGGCCGGTTAACGAAGCCGCCGCGGCCGGATTCACGATCAGCGAGTTTGGCGCCGGTCCCCGCTTCCTGCCCCAGCCTGCTGAACCCGATCTGAGCACCGTCCTTCCCCTGGTCGTGGGTTCTTTATTCTCCGATATTGAGGCCAAGGCCGCCTTCTGGCAGCGCCCACGCCAGTTGCCCTCCCCGCGCAATCATCCCCATGCCGGCCCGGCCCACTCGCCTGACCCTGCCACAGATATTGCCCCCATGATTCAGGCATTCCGTCTCGCCTACACCCACCTCCAGGAGATTTGGTCGCTCGTCCTGCCCCCGAACTCGCTGCTCGGCCTCAAGCGCCTCTCGCTCACCGAGGGCGCTGCGTTTCGCATGCCTGAGACTCTCTGGGCGCGCATCATCTACGACTTTCTGCTCGCCTACCGCTTGCGCACCATCCATCGCAATCACCTCTTCGGCGCCCTGATTCCGCTTTATCTTGCCTGGGTCGCCAGCCACATCAACGTCACGGCATCGGGCGCCAACCCCGAACACCACATAGAAGCCGCCGCCGCCTTTGAGATTGAAAAACCTTACCTGGTCTCGCGCTGGCGATGGCCTGACAGGTTCAATCCATGATCGCACTTGCCAATTCGCAGCCACTCTCACGGCAGTTTGCTTTTATTTGCGGCCGGAGCGCATGGGAACGGCAGGGTACCGCACCCGGCTTCGCTGCCCTCCGCGCCACCTTCGTATTCGGGCCTCACCGCCGCATCGAGGAGTCAGTCCCATGCTAACGATCCTTGCCACCATCTTCCAGCCCATGTCTGCGCAGGCTGCGCCGCCGCTCTCCGTGGACAACGCCACCCTCTGGCGCCACATGTCCGGCGCCCTCCATCAGTCCCTCTATCGCGTCCTTTCGCTGCTCATCGCTGTCCTGCCGGGCATTCTCGCCTTTTTTATAGCTGTAGGCGTATTTGCTCTCCTCGGCCTGATTCTCTCCTGGTTGCTGCGCCGCGTGCTTGCGCTTGCCAAGTTCGACGCCCGCATTGCCCGTTACCGCGGCGGCGCCGATTGGACGCCCATGAGCACGCCCACGGCCATCGTCGGCCGCGTCTGCTATTGGATATGCATCCTTGCCGGTCTTATGATCGGCATCTCGGCCTTCGATACCTCTTATGCTGCGGCTGGCGTTCTCCCCGCGCCCCTGCTGCCGTACTTCTACCGTATGGTCGGCGCTGCTCTTATCCTCATCGCCGGCGCCATCGCCGCCCGCTTCCTGGCGCGCTCGGTCCTCATCGGCGCCGTCAACATGCAACTTCAGTACGCCCGCTTCCTCTCCCTCGGGGTCAAGTGGCTCGTCCTGGTCCTCACCGCCGCCATGGCCCTCGCCCACCTTGAAATCGGAGGCCCCATCGTTGAAATCGCCTTCGGAATCCTCTTCGGCGGCATCGTCCTCACCCTCGCCCTGGCTGTGGGGCTCGGCTCCCGCGACCTCGTTAGCCGCTCCCTGGAAAGCCACGTCGTGCGTTACACCGGTGAAGGCGCCGAACGCACGGCCTCTCCCCCCGGCGAATCCCTCCGCCACTTCTAATGCGGTTCCTAGAGCGTGTTTCATAAATAGCCGTTGTGGCAGGCCAAGCTCCTGGAACCCGGCTTGTTGCCGGGTTCCACATATAGACAGAACCATCCGCATTGGGTTTATGAAACACGCTGTACGGTTCCGTTCTCTATTGGGGAATGAGTACGCCGCGGCGATTGCCGCCTGGTCTTAAAGTAACTGGGAAGCCGCCGAAGGCAGCGCGGTTCTTAATTCAGAAACATGGTCCGGTACAGCGTATCCCGCTGCACGGGTTTGAAGCCCGCGTCGCGGATGATGCGGCGCAGCTCTTCTTCGGTGGTGCAGTTCGACGTGCCTGCGGCCTTGACCACGTTCTCTTCGAGCATTACGCTGCCCACATCGTTGCCGCCGAAGTGGAGACCCAGCTCTAGCACTTTCAAGCCTTGGGTGACCCAACTGGCCTGCACGTTTTCGATGTTGTCGAGATAAAGGCGGGAGATGGCGAGCACCTTGAGGTACTCGACGCTGGTGGCTTCATCCCAGCCGCGTCCGCCGAGGGCGGTGTGCTTGGGCTGGAAGCTCCAGGGGATGAAGGCCGTAAAGCCGCCCGTCTCTTCCTGCAATCGGCGGACGACTTCAAAATGGTTGATGCGCTGGTCGAAGGTCTCTCCCACGCCGAACATCATAGTGGCCGTGGTTCTCATGCCCAACTGGTGCGCGGTGCGGTGGACGCTCAGCCAGTCCTCCGTGCTGCATTTGAGGCGCGCGATACGATGGCGGACCTCGTCGTCGAGAATCTCGGCGCCGCCGCCGGGAATGGAATCCAGGCCGGCGTCGCGCAGGCGGGCGATAGTGGTGCGCAGGTCGAGGTGGGAGTATTCGGCGATGGCCAGCACCTCAGCGGCCGAAAGACAGTGCAGCCAGATGTGCGGAAAACGCTGTTTGATGCCGCCGAAGAGGCGCTCGAACCAGTCGATCTTGAGGTCAGGATGAATGCCGCCCTGCATGAGCACGCCGGTGCCGCCCATGGCCACAGTTTCGGCGATCTTCTCGTAAATCGCTTCGAAGTCCAGGATGTAGCCCTCCTCAGCGCGCGGGTCCTTCTTTCCGGGTTTTGGGAGCGGACGATAAAAGGCGCAAAAGGTACAGTACTCGGTGCAGAAGTTGGTGTAGTTGATGTTGCGGTCGATGATGTAGGTGACTACGCCCTCGGGGTGCAGGCGTCGGCGCACGGCGTCGGCCTCGAAACCCAGGCCGATGAGGTCGGGGGAACGAAAGTAGTCGAGGGCCTGCTGGCGCGAGATGGGCATGGCTTCGATTTTATCAACCGAGCGGCGGGAATTCGCCCAGTTCAGCCCGCTAAAGGACGCGCTTTTTGAGCAATCCAGGCTGCGGATCGCCGATGCTGCCGTCGCGCGGCGTGTAGAGGAGCTTTCAGTCCGGCTCGCAGCGGCTTTTGCAAAACGGAGGGCCTGACCAGATCGCGCGCCCAGATGAACTCCGCGCCTTCCGGAAGCAAGATGCGGCGAGTACAACTTAAGTTGTAGGAGATCGGGATTTGGCGCCGCTTTACGTCCACAGCGTTGACAATGTACCACTTATGTACACGCCGTTTTCGCTGATCTCAAAAAAGACTGTTCTTCCCAAACGCTTTAGGTTACCTTAAGTCTATACCGGTAGGGTTTGGGTTGTGCTCAAGACCGCGGAACCCGAGCCTTTGCTTTGGTGAACAGCAACAGCAGGGAAGATTTTTGCATCATAAGGCATACAGCCGCAGAAGGGGCTTCGCACTGCGCAAGGAAGAGCAGAAAGTTGGCTGTCGCGAAGTAAGAGTGTTTTTTTACCGGTTGCCTGGGGGAGTGGAGTGAGTCAATGTACGATGCCTGGGCAAGAGGTAATCCGTACCGCGCGGCGCATGCAGTGTCCGTGTTGGCGCAAAATGGGCCGGAACATAGGCAGCCCATACGCGGTCTCTTTGTAGTCTTTCCCCGCGATTACGATCGGCAAGATCAGCATACGCCCCAGCATTTGCATGGTTGGAGAACTTCAATTGCATCTCGAGGGTGGGGGCGATGTGTAGTTGCGCGCCGGCCTGCTCAAGCCGTTCCGGCGCGGACGAAAAGCAGGATGGGCGAAGAGGTGCAGGGCAGTTATTTTTCTAAGCGGATTGCGCCCGGTGTTCGGGCCTTCCTTGAAGGGGTGATTGCAGGCTGTTGCGGCGGCTTCAAGCAGGGAGTAAAAAAATGGCGATGAGATATTCCCCCGAACGGCTCAGCTTGGGCTTGCTTCCAGAGCCTGAAGGCCGGACCGTGTCGTTCATCACCAGCACGGCGGCTAATCTGACAATTCTGATCATTTGCGTGATCGTGGGCATGACGGCCAGGCGCGTGATCCAGCAGCACTTCGAGTTGACGAATCTGGTTTTGCCCAACAATCCCCCTCCGCGGGTGAAGATAAAGCCGCAGGCGCCGCCTCCATTACCCCCGCCGCCTAAATTGCCGGAGGTGCGGTTGGAAGCGCCCAAGATTACATTGCCCAAGCCGGTGGTCAAACCGGCCATGAAGCAGATCCAGATGCAGGCGAAGTTGAAGATGCCGGTGATGAAGGTGCATCGCGCGATTGTGCTGGCTCCGCAGCCGAAGCCGGCCTTAGCGGCGGTCACGCCTATGGTGCGGCCGAGGGTTCAGGGCAGGATGGAGGAGGTGCATTTGGGTGACCCATTCGGAGTGAAGCCCGACCCCAACGCGACGCGGCCGGCAACCGTGGCCGCGCTCGGCAGCCCTTACGGCGGAATGGAAGGCCCGGCAGTGGCGCCGCATGGTGTGGTGGCTTCAGCGGGCATCGGCAACGGGATGCGGCGCGGTTCGAATACCGGCGTGGTGGGCCGCGTGGCTTCGGCCGGAATCCCCGGCGCAACCGGCGCGGGATCGGCGGGAAGCCAAAACTACGGCCGGGTGGGCTCGGCGAACATGCCGGGAATGACCCGGGGAACAGCAACCGGAGCCGCTGCGCAGGTGGCATCAACCCAACTGAGGGTGCTTTTCAAGCCGCCGGTGCGGTACACGGTCGAGGCCCGCGCATTGCACATTCAGGGTAACGTGGTGCTGCGGGTAACGTTTTTGGCCAGCGGACAGGTGGTGGTAGATAGCATCATTCACGGTCTGGGCCACGGGCTGGATCAAGAGGCGTGGCGGGAGGCAGAAAAGATCCGTTTCCGGCCCGCTACCCGCAACGGACGTCCGGTGAACTTGACGACCAACATCATCATTACGTTCCAATTGGCGTAGCATCGAGATTGACAAAAAAAGCAAAGACTGTAGAGAAAAAAGCCGGTGTCCGTCCGCAAGCCGCCGGGCCGGCGCCAGCAACCGGCAACCAAATCGGAGAAAGCCAGCGAGGAGCTTGACATGACGTTTCGGAAGATCCCCCTAACCTTCCTGATTCTTATTGCAGGAACAACCTGCGCGTACGCAAGGAGGGCGCCGAAGTACGAGCAGACGCGCAAACTTACCCCTGAACAGACGGCCGTTGTGCAGAGGGCGATTGCGCGCGAGAAAGTGCTTATACGGAACATTCAACTGCGTACGCCCATTGTGGAGACCTACATCCAGGACACGCGGCCAGACGCGAGCCTCTATGAAGTGCCGATCGATGACCACTTCATGCTGAGCCGCATAGATTTCAGTAAAGGATTCTTCGACCAGAGCTATACGCCGCGGTCGGAGGCGGCGAAGCGCGGGTTTTTCAAGGGGTCGCTGGGGGCCATTACGGATTTGACCAAAGCCTTGAAGCTGGACACGCATTTCACCTACAACCCCCTGGGGTTCACAGAGATGATGTTTATCGACCCATCGGGGTTCGACACCCGGCACTACGATTTCAGCTATGTACGGCAGGAGTTTCTGGGATCGGTCAAGACCTGGGTCTTCGATGTGCATCCCAAAGCCGATGTCAAGGGACCGGGCCGGTTCTTCGGGCGCATCTGGATTGAGGATCAGGGCGACAATATCGTGCGCTTCAACGGCACCTACACCAACTCCAGTTCCGAGGACACATCGCATTATTACTTCCACTTCGACAGTTGGCGGATGGAGGTGCAACCCGGGGTTTGGCTTCCCGTAGCCGTTTACGTGCAGGAGAGCCAGCGCATGGAGGGCGGCAGCTCGGTGGGACTCAAGGCGCAAACGTATTTCTGGGGCTACTCGTTGAAGCTGCCCACGCAACAGAGCGAAAACGTGAACGTGATGGTGGAAAATGCCGTGGACCAGAGCAACAACTCGCCGGACGTGGGACCGCTGGAGGCTTCGCGCCTGTGGGTTGAGCAAGCCGAGGACAATGTGATCGACCGTCTGGTCCAGGCCGGGTTGGTGGCGCCGCTCACGCCCGGCGGCTACGAGCAAAAAGTGCTGGATCAGATCGTAACCAACTTGGTGGTGCCCAACAACTTGGCGTTCAGTGAGCCAGTGAAGTGCCGGGTTTTGCTGACGGAAACAGTCGAGGCCACCACAGTGGGATACACCATCCTGCTTAGTAAAGGGCTCCTTGACACCCTGCCCAATGAAGAGTCCATAGCTTCTGTGATCGCCATGGAGCTGGCGCACATCGCGCTGGGCCACCATATCGACACGCGGTACGCATTCAACGACAATCTGCTGTTTCCCGACGACGCCGTCTTTCAGCGCATTGACCTGGGCCACTCGGACGCCGACAACACTTCGGCCGCCAAGCGGGCCATGCAGTACCTGCAGAACTCGATGTACAAGGATGAGTTGCCAACC
This sequence comes from Acidobacteriota bacterium, assembly GCA_021800255.1. GTDB lineage: Bacteria > Acidobacteriota > Terriglobia > Terriglobales > Acidobacteriaceae > Telmatobacter. The sequence continues at coordinate 143,174 of JAJYZC010000001.1, read as the reverse complement.
GCCGGGCTATATTACGAGCAGTTGATGCAGCGCGCCACCGCCCTGAAGGCGCTGAACACGCCGCTGCTGGGCGACTCGCTTCTCCAGGCCGATGGCGTACCATGGATGGATGCATTGGAACATATGGCGCCTCCCATCAATTGGAGCAACCTGAACCAAATCCCGGCCTTGCCGCTAGGGAGCTGGCTCAAGATCGACCCTTGGGACGACACCGTGCACATGCTTGACGCCACCCGTTACGCACCTATGAACGCCAGTGAGAAGATGCCCTTTGAGGTGACGCCTATCTACTACCGGCTGCAACCGTATGAAGCAGCCAACGCGGCGCCAGCAACTCCGGCAACCGTGCAACCCGCTAACGGCGCCGCGGCTGCGGCTGGACAAGCTCCGGCGGCGGCAGCGCAAAACTAGTAAAGAAACAGGCTCCGCTGTGCGCGCCGCGGAGCCTGAGTAATACTATTAGTCGAACCCCGTTTCATTGGAAAGGGTCGAAGTTCGCGCCCATGAGATCATCTGTTTTGATTTTTCTCTGCGTTGTGTTTGCGTGTGGAAGTATTACTGTTCATGCGCAAGTGGTTCCCTCCGCTACGAGCGGCCCGTTTTCGCTCAGTGTCGGCGGCGAGGGTTCGGCTTTCCAGCCCGACTATGCGGGCAGTGGGTTCGCCGAGAGCAGCTCGGTTTTGGCCGGCGTGGGCGCGTACATCGATGTCCGCTTTGCACGCTGGGTGCAGATTGAGGCTGAAGGGCATTGGCTCCACGTCAATGAATACTATCCGCCCTACTCGACCGTGGGGATCGACGAAAACACCTACATGATCGGGCCGCGCATTCCCATCCACACCTACTTCAGACGCCTCACGCCTTACGGCAAAGCGCTCTTTGGCTGGGGAAGCGGCAGCTTCCTCACAGGGAGGGCCTCCGCCATGGCCTTCGGGGGCGGGGCGGATTACCAGCTCAGCAGACACTTTACGCTGCGCGCCGGCGACTTTGAGTACCAGCGGTGGAGCGTGACACCTACGCTGCATCCTTATGGCGGCAGCGTGGGGTTGAGCTACAGGATCTTCTAAAGAAGACAGTTCAAAGTTCGTAGTTCATAGTGCGCAGCAGCGGACGAAGGTTGCCGCTAGGATGCGTGGTCCTGAGTCTTTTCGAGCTTCGTCTGAAGTTCGAGCACCTGCAGTTGGACCTGCTTGATCTCCTTCATAATTTCGATTTGGCTCTTGCGAATAAAGTACTCCACCATCACCATGGCGCCATAAATGACCAAAAAGAGCCCTGCGAATTCCGCGGCGTGGCCGCGTGGGGTCGCAAGCCATTTCTCACCGCGGTACCCGATAAGCAGCATGATGAGCACAACGACATAGATCCAGAGTCCTTTCGCCATCCACTGCGTTCGGCGCAATCTCTTCTCGTTCTTTGCGATTCCGGCGGCCACCTCTTCCTGGTAAGCGGCATAGTTCTCGGGTTTTGGCAGGCGCGCGAGCAAACGTTCGCGCAAGCTATCATTTTTCTTTTCCACTGCTCGCTCCTTTCAATATCTTCTTCATTGCCCGCTTCGCGTAATGAAGGCGTGATTTAACGGTGCCCTCGGAGCAACCGACGGCCGCCGCGATTTCGGCCAGCGGCATGTCCTCCAGGAAGTGCAACACCAACACTTCGCGGTGCCTGAGCCCAATCCGGTTCAATGCCTCATGAATTGCGGCGGCTTCCTCTTCTGCAAACGAGGGCGCTTCCGCGTCCTCAAAGTCGTCAAGCCGCGCGCTCTCCGCCTGTTCGCGCGAAGCGTCCCGGCGAATCCGGTCTACCGCGATTCCATGGACAATCGAATACAGCCACGGCCGCAAAGAACACGCGTCCTTCAGCTTCCGAATGCCGCGGAATACCCTGATCCACGTGTCCTGAAGCACGTCGAGCGCACTATCCTGGCTGCCGGTGAGGGCCATCGCGTAATAGAGCAGCGGACGCTCCATCACCGCGATCAGGTCCTCGAATGCGCCCGGCTCGTTGGCTTGGCATCGAAGCGCGATCCACTCGTACTGCGCTTGATTGTCGCTTTCCATGTGTGTTCATCCATTATGTCGAAGCGGGAGGGTGCAAAGTTCAATTTAGGGGAGAATTTTCGCGCAGAAAAGGGGGCTACTCCGAGGAGCAGCCCGCCTGATCCCTAAAACCTGAAACCTGACCCCTGTTCCCTGCGATCACGCCGGCGAAGGTGAGCCTTCCGGCATACTGGGACCGCCGCGGCTTTCAGGCTTGAGCACCTGTTGTACATCGCTGCCGCCGGTGTCGGTGGGCGAGGCGAGGGGCGAGCGCAGCGGCGGCAACGGCTTGCCCTCAATGAGCAGCTTGACCTCCTCGGCGTCGATGGTCTCGCGCTCCAGCAGCGCGGCTGCGATGCGGTGCATGGCATCCTGGTTGGCCTCCAAGATCGCATACGCCGACTGGTAGGCTTCGTCAATCAGGCGGCGCACTTCGAGGTCAATCTGCCGGGCCGTCTCCTCGCTGAAGTCGCGGTGCTGCGCGATCTCGCGGCCCAAGAATATCTGCTCCTCCTTCTTGCCGAAGGTGAGCGGGCCGAGCCGGCTCATGCCGTATTCGCAAACCATGCGCCGCGCCAGATCGGTGGCGCTTTCAATGTCGCTGCCCGCGCCGGTAGACATCTGATGGAGGAAAATCTCCTCGGCCACGCGGCCGCCGAAGGCCGTGGCCAGCCGCGTTTCCAGGTACTCGCGCGTGTAGTTGTGCCGGTCGTCGGGCAAATAAACGGTAACGCCCAGCGCCATGCCGCGGGGAATGATGGTGACCTTGTGGATGGGGTCGGAGTGGTCGCGCATGTAGGACACCAGCGCATGGCCGGCCTCGTGATAGGCCGTGACCTTCTTCTCTTCGTCGGTCAGCAGCATCGACTTGCGCTCGGCACCCATAAGGACCTTGTCCTTGGCCAGCTCGAGGTCGTACATGGTGACCTGCTTGCGGTTGGCGCGCGCGGCGTTGAGAGCCGCCTCGTTGACCATATTGGCCAAGTCGGCGCCTGAAAAGCCGGGCGTTCCGCGGGCCAGGACGTTGAGGTTGGTGTCCTCGGAGATGGGAACCTTCTTGACGTGGACGCGGAGGATCTCCTCGCGCCCACGGACGTCAGGCAGGCCCACGACCACGCGGCGGTCGAAGCGGCCGGGACGGAGCAGAGCGGGGTCCAGCACGTCGGGGCGGTTGGTCGCGGCGACCAGAATCACGCCGTCATTCGATTCAAAGCCGTCCATCTCGACGAGCAACTGGTTCAAGGTCTGCTCGCGCTCATCGTGGCCGCCGCCCAGGCCGGCGCCGCGATGGCGGCCCACAGCGTCGATCTCGTCGATGAAGATGATGCAGGGCGCGTTCTTCTTGCCCTGCTCGAAGAGGTCGCGGACGCGGCTGGCGCCCACGCCGACGAACATTTCCACGAAGTCCGAACCGGAGATCGAAAAGAACGGCACGTTGGCCTCGCCGGCCACGGCGCGCGCCAGCAGGGTCTTGCCGGTTCCCGGCGGGCCGACCAGCAGCACGCCCTTGGGAATGCGTCCGCCGAGCTTTTGAAACTTCTGCGGCTCGCGCAGGTATTCGATGATTTCTTTGAGTTCTTCCTTGGCCTCATCCACGCCGGCCACGTCCTTGAACGTGACCTTTTTTTGTTGCATGGAGAGCAAACGCGCGCGGCTCTTGCCAAACGAAAGCGCCTTGTTGCCCCCTGACTGCATCTGGCGCAGCATGAAGAACCAGATGGCGCCCAGAAGCACGAATGGACCCACGTTGATCAGCAAGGGAATCAGAATGTTGCTGTTGGGCTCTTTGATCGAGAAGTTGACCTTGGCGGCCAGCATGGCCTTCTCGAGGTCCTCGTAGTTGGTAGGAATCGTAGTATGGAACTCATCCTTCGGTGAGGCTTTCAGATGGCCGTGCAGCTCGTCGCCCTGGATGGTGGCGTCCTGGACCTGCCCATTCTGCACCTTGGCAAAGAGTTCGGAGTAGGGAATCTCCGTCTCCTTGCCCATGTTCGCGCTTCTCTGCACTACCCCCCAGAGCAGCATGAGGCAGATCACAATAAAGACCCAGAACATGATGGTTTTAACGCTTGAACTCACCAGGACTCCTCTTCCCGGCAGGGAATGGCCTCAATTCGAACGCCCCTCGCCGTCTCACCCCTCGCCTTCTTACTTAGACGCCGACATCTCCCCCAGGGTTCCAGAAAGTACACCACCCCCGCGGTTTACTCTCACCCTCCCGCCCGCGTGAGCAGTAGATTCGATTGTACCCGAACGTCGCCCAAGTTGCAGCAAAATCAAAGGTCAAGTCGCGGCTGACCCTAGAATGTCACCTCTTCCGCGAGGGCGCGGCCCGGGACGAGCGTAGGTCTTCGCGCTCTAACCACGTTGCGGTCACGGTAAGGCCCATCTCCGGCTCCAATTCCACGTCTTTCATCCACACCACGCGGCCGGCGATTTCGAGAACCGGCCAAAGCGCCCGGCCGCTTCCCGTAACGCGCAGCCGTTCCAGCACTTCTTTCACCTTGCGCAGGCCGCTGGAGTGGCGCAGCCTTACGCGGTCGCCGGGACGCCAGTTGCGCAGCGTGGCGGTGGGGGCCGAACCAGGCGCAGCGCCAGGGGCCGCGAGGGCCGAGGCGGAAAGCTCAATGCGCAGGCGGAGGCCGAAGGCGGGAGCCACAATTTCCCCGGGGATTTCCACGGTATACCTGGGGTCTGGATGGAGGGCTGAACCGGCGGTTCCGGCCTTGATGGCGGCCGGAGACGCTACGGTGAAGCGCAACTCGCGGTGGGTGCGTTCGGCGCGCAATCCCTGGGCGAGCTCGCGCCTTTGGCCGGCGCGGCCTTCGAGGGCCAGCGTGCGCAGCGCCTCGGTGGAGGGAAAATCGAGCGCCGGGCCCAGTTTCTCCGCGGCGTAGCGCAGCAGCCTGCGCTGCAGGGCCGGAAGGAGCGCGGCCAGGCGGGTTACGTCGATGGCCAAAGCGGGCGTGAGACCCCCGGCGGCCCTGCCGCCGCCGCGCACGGGACGCCCAGGCAAAAGAAGCTGCGGCGCCACGCGCGCGAGTTCCGCCTGCCACCAAGCCTCCTCGTCGCGGGCCAGCTCGGCCATCTGCGCCAGGTGCTCGCGCAGGCGCGGGTTCCAGCCCTCGAGCAGCGGCAGCAATTCGTGGCGGATGCGGTTGCGGGTAAAGCTGAGATGGCGGTTGGAGGAGTCCTCGCGCCAGGGCTGGTTGAGCGAGTGGAGATAGGCTTCGACCTGGGCGCGGGTGGCGGCCAGCAGCGGGCGGACGATCTTTCCTTCGGGAAATTCGAGAACCGGAGAGATGCCAGCCAGGCCCTCGGTCCATGCTCCGCGCAGGAACTTGGCCAGGACGGTTTCGGCCTGGTCGTCGAGGGTGTGCGCGGTGGCCACCACTGCGTGGGGCAGACTTTTGGACAGCAGTTCTCGGAACCACGTATAGCGCAGGCGGCGCGCCGCCTCTTCGATGGTCTCGGCGGGTTTTCCCGATTTGGGATTGGCCTCGGCCTCGGCGGCCGTATCCACGCGCGCCTCGTGAAAGGGCAGGCCCAGACTGGCCGCCAGATCGCGGCAGAATTCGAGGTCGGCGTCGGCCTCGGCGCCGCGCAGGCCGTGGTGCAGGTGGGCGGCGTGCAGCACCAGTCCCAGTTCCTTACTCCGCTCGGCAAGGGCGCGCAGCAGGGCCACCGAATCTGCGCCGCCTGATAGGGCGACGGCAAGGCGCAGGCCGGGGCGGAGGAGGGACAGATCAAGTGGCAGCGAGAGGGCGGCTTTGCGGGCGGGGGTGGGCACGAGAGGATCATAGCGCGGGAAGCAGCTATCAGCCTTCAGCTTTCAGCCCTCAGCCCCGGAGCGCGGGAGCCGGTAGCATCCATTTCCCGCCAGCGGCGCTGCCTGTCATTTGCTTGGCGCAGAATCGGGCGGCAGCGGCGGAAGGCTGTTGGCTATGAGATGGAAGCTGAGGGCTGAAAGCTGAAGGCTGATAGCTGACCGTTGTATACTCGCAGAGCGATGCAAGTGTTTGCGATTTTGCCCGCCGCGGGGCTGGGCACCAGGATGGCCGGGCCGCAGCCGAAACAGTTTTTGTCGCTGGCCGGGGTTCCCATCCTCATCCACTCGCTGCGCGCCTTCGCTGCGGTCGAGCGGGTGACGGCGATCTATGTGGCCGTGCGCAAGCCGGAGATGGAGCGCGTGGAAGCGCAGGTTGCCGAATACGGCTTCAGCGGCCGGGCGCGCGTGGTGGAAGGCGGCGAAAAGCGTCAGGAATCGGTGGCTAACGCGCTGGCCAGCCTGCCGGCCGGGGCCGATGACATTGTGCTCGTCCACGACGCGGTGCGGCCGCTGATCGACGCGGCCACCATCGAGCGCACCATCGACGCGGTTCTGGAGCATGGAGCGGCCATCGTGGGGCTGCCGGCCGTGGACACCATCAAGCAGGTGGAGCGGACGGCGCACGGCGCGGTGATTACTGCAACCATCCCCAGGGAGTTCATCGTGCAGGCGCAGACGCCGCAAGGGTTCCGCTACGGCTTGCTGAGGGATGCCTTTGCCGAGGCCATGGCCGACGGCTTCGTGGGCACCGACGAGGCGTCGCTGCTGGAGCGCGCCGGCCACGCCGTGCACGTGGTTCCCGGCTCGCAGGTTAATCTGAAGATTACCCATGCCGGCGACCTGGCGTTGGCGGAGTTCTATCTGCGGCAGCGCGAGCGATAAGGACTGGCGCGGCAGAGTCGCCCGGATGACGGTAGGCAGATTTTGCCCAGAGCAGCAGAGAGAGCCAGGCAAACCATGGATACACGCATCGGATTCGGCTATGACTCGCACGAATTCAAGTCTGGCGTGCCGCTGCGCCTGGGCGGGCTGACGCTGGACCACCCCGAGGGTCTGGCCGGGCACTCCGACGGCGACGTGCTCCTGCACGCCGTTACCGACGCGCTGCTGGGGGCAGTGGCTGCCGGCGACATCGGCAGCTTTTTCCCACCCGGCGATCCGCGCTGGAAGGGCGCCGACTCCGCCATCTTCCTGAACTTGGCCATGGAGGAGCTGCAAAACGCCGGCTACCGCATCGCCAACGTAGACGCCACGCTGATCCTGAAGGCGCCCAAGATTGCCCCCATTGCCGCCGAGCTGCGGGCGCGCGTGGCCGACCTGCTCAACGTCGAGATTGGCCAAGTGAGCATCAAGGCCAAGACCCCCGAAGGTCTGGGCCTGGACCACGTGGCCCAGTGCCACGCCGTGGCCCTGGTGGCGCGCGTGCCGGAGCCGGAGGAACTGAAGAGCATGAGCGCGGTGATCGAGAGCCAGCGCCAACTGGAAGACGTGGTGGACGACCTGCTCAGCTCAGTGCACGGCGTGCCCAAAAAGCGCGGCGCGCCGGTCTACGACACCGAGGACATTACGTAGAAGGAATGCATCGGGACTACGGCGCGTACCGGGCGCGCGCCGCTTATCCGGCAGCCCTGCCGGATCGATGGAAGGGACTCAAAAAAACGCCGCATCGAATGCGCGTTCAAGGCCGCCTACTCTTCAGCGTGCTGGCCGTCGTGTTTCTTTCTCAGCCACCACCAGAGAATGCCGATCTGGATCAGAGAGGCGGCGACGATGATCGCGGCCAGAGAGTGGCGGGCGACAAGATCGACGGCGCCGGGGCCGAGTTTGATCACCAGAAGCGCGAGCGCGAACCAGCGCACCGCCCGGCCGCAAAACGCGGCGAGTAAGAAGAACGGCACACGCATCTCAAAGACGCCGGCGGCGAAGACGAAGATCTTCCAGGGAGTGGGCGGCGGCAGTAAGGATGGGATGAGGACGGCCAGGAACTCCTGGCGCGCAAAGCGGGCGCGGATTTTTTCCAGGCGCTGGCGGTCGATGCGCTTGAGCAGGAAGATTTCGCCGCCGGCGCGTCCGATCCAATAGGGGACGAGGCCGCCGAGCGCCGAACCGGCCGCGGCCATCAGAACAAATACCCAGAAGCGGCTCTTATCGTTCCAAATCCAGAGGGCGAGAAAAGCGTCGATGGGAACGGGAATGGAAGAAGAATCGAAGATGGCGACGACCAACGCGCCCACCAACCCCATCTTGGCAAGGGCAGGCAGCAGAACAAGTTTCCATTTGGCGGCTACGAGAGAAAAAAACGACTTCAAAAGCCTACCCCTTCCGGCTGGAAAACCGTCCTATGGTCAGATACCATTGTACGGGCCGGAGAATGCATACGAAGAGCCGCAGGAAATGAGACAATGAAAGGGTAGTATCCGGAGCGGCAACCGGGTGCGAATGTGTGTCCCGAGAGGCCTCTTAAGCAGCAGATGCCCACCAGTGAAGCGCCAGCCAATGTGAATGAGTCCACGGGACCGGCCGAGGCAGGCCAGGACGAAGACCGTCGCGACGAGGAAACCTCTGCTGTGAACGGGGCGCCGGCCGGCGAACGGCGCGGAGATACCCCGCGGTTGATGAGCACCTCGCGGTGGGCGGATTACGACTCCTACGAGCTGCTGCAGATGATTAGCGAGCTCGAAGACGAGCGCCGCTGGTCACGCCTGCGCGAGAGCATCTGGCTCGCCCTCCTCCTCCACATCGTGCTGATCTCGGCGATCACCTGGATACCCAGATATGTGTTCAAAGTTCCAAAGGTGATTAGCCCCTTCGACGTCCTCAAGCAGCGGCAGAACCTCACCTATCTGAATATGCCCAACGATCTGCTGCGCGAGCAGCAGCACAGGCCCGCGCCTAAGCCTTTGGCGAAACCGCCCGACAGCAAGGCGCTGGAAGAGCTGAACAGGGAAGCGCCGCCGGTGGCGGCTGCGCCGCCTCCGCCGCCGCAGGCCGCACCGGCTCCGGCAAAGCCTGAGTCCGCGCCGCCGCCCATCCCGCCCAGCGCCCACTCGCAATCGCCGATTGAAGCGCCACGGCCGGCCGCCGTGCCAGCACGGCCGAACTTCGCCATGGAGTCAGCAAACCCGGCTGAGCAGTTGCGGCAAGACATGGAAAACGCCATGCGCGGCCGCGGCCAAGAACGTTACAACAGTCCTGGATTTAATGGATTGCCGATGCATCCTGGCGCCGGAACCGGCGGCGTGGACATCTTGTCGAATACCGAAGGCGTGGATTTCAGTTCCTGGCTGGCCCGGTGGCATTACGAGACCGAGCGTACCTGGGACCCGTTGATTCCGGACGAGGTGAATCCGCCCATCGATAAGTCAGGGATCGTGGCCATCCGGTTCAAGGTGCTGCCCAATGGGCGGCTCATGCCGGGAAGCGTGCAGCTAGTGGGCCGCTCCGGCGACGTTGCCCTGGACCGGGCGGCGTGGGGCGCGCTGGTGTACTCAAATTACCCGCCGCTTCCCAAGGCGTTTCATGGGCCGTACCTGGAACTGGAGGCCTATTTCCTCTACAACATCCAGCCACAGGAATAGCGGCGGCTATCGGAACTTTCTTCGCGGGCGGCATTGACGCCCCGTTGAGGGCTTACCTGCACAGCCACCGCGAAGCTGCCACGGCGTTTCTGGCAGCCTTGCGGTCCTTCGCTCCCGGCCTTGCCGTGCGCGAAATCTGCGCGGCGGGCAGGAGGCGAAGCGCGGACGGCTTTGGCAGCCATGTTGTGGTTAGGCTCAGACGCTTGCAGGGCACGTTATCATCGAGAAAGAAGGCATGTGTGCGAGCCTGACGGAGAAAGCATGGCGAAGGGGCCAAGACGGCTTGATCTGTCACGTTACTTGAGGCGCAAACCCTTGGATCTGGCGCTGCTGACCGGATTGGCGGTGGTGGCCTTTGTGTTCGTGGAGGGATTGTCCCGTATCTACTTTGCTCAGCAGAGGTCGCTGGCGGAGCGATGGTCGGCGCGCGGAACGGCCGACTTAAAGGCGCAGAACTACCCCGCTGCGGTCGCCGACTTCCGTTCTTCTCTGCTCTACGCCCGCGACAACGGCATATATCAGCTCGATCTGGCCGAGGCTCTGCTGGGCATGAAGCGGACCGATGAGGCCTATAACTACCTGATAAACCTGTGGGAGCGCGAGCCGGAGAACGGCATGGTGAACCTGGAATTGGCGCGCATTGCGGCGCAAAGGGAAGACACCCATCAGGCGCTGCGGTTCTACCATGATGCGATCTACGCTACCTGGCCGGGGAACCAGGAGGAGGAGACGCAGAACTGCCGGCTGGAACTGATCCACTATCTACTGCGCAGCCATGCGCTGGCTCAGGCGCAGGCGGAGTTGATGGCCCTGGAGGCCAATATCCCCGATGACTCGCCGGAGCAAGTGCAGTTGGGCCAACTCTTCCTTCAGGCGCAGGGCTACCAACAAGCGTTGCACGCCTTCCAATTGGGACTGCGGTCAAACCGCCGCAACCACGAGGCGATGCTGGGAGCCGGAATGGCTGCTTTCCAGCTTGGGCTTTACCCGGCGGCGGAGCGTTACCTGCGGGATGCGGTCATTACTTCTCCTCACGATGCGCAGAGCATGACTTGGTTCAAAAAAGCGCGGTTCGTCCTGGAGACGGATCCGTATTTGCCGGACCTGTCGGAAGTCCAAAAAAATCGGATTGCCTTGAATGCATTCGCTACCGCCGGGAATCGGCTGAAGGTCTGTCCCGCGCAGGGCAGCCCGGCTGTGCCCGCTGCGGTGCTACAGGGTCTGGAGCAGCAGTGGACAAAGCTGAAGCCGCAGATGACGGAATGGCGGCTGCGGCGCAACCCGGACCTGGTGAACACGGCCATGGATTTGGCCTTCCAGATCGAGCGCCAGACGGTGATTGGGTGCGCAGCTCCCACGCAAGCCGATCAAGCATTGCTGCTGATCGCAAATCTGCACGAGGAGAACTGATCTGAGTTTGTCATCCCAAGCGCAAACCGCAGTTGCGGATGAAGAGGCCCACAGCGGGCCGGCAAGGCGTTGGGCGGAGTTTGCGCCGGCGTCGGTTCTACGATTCGTTTTTCGCGAGGACCGGTTCTTCCTGATTCTGTCCGTGTTCATTGGAATCCTATCGGGCCTGTTGGTGGTCTGTTTTCACTACGCCATGGGTTGGTGCCAAATCTATCTTCTGGGCACGGGCGCGGCGCCATCGACGGTGCGGCTGCTGCTCGTCCCTACGCTTGCGGGTCTGGTCATAGCAGTGCTGGTCATTCATGTGTTCCCTGAAGCGAGAGGCAGCGGGGTGAATCAGACCAAGGCTGCGCTTTACATCTACAACGGTTACATTCCGTTGAAGGCCGCGGTAGGCAAATTCATTACTTCCGCGTTAGCCATTGGATCGGGCCACTCGCTGGGGCCGGAAGATCCTTCGTTGCAAATCGGCGCCAGCCTGGCTTCTGCCATCGGGCGGCGTTTGCGCCTGTCGCGGGACCGGATGCGGCTGATAGCTCCGGCGGGCGCGGCAGCCGGACTGGCGGCGGCCTTCAATGCGCCCATCTCCGCAGTGCTGTTCGTGATCGAGGAGGTCATCGGCCGATGGACGGCAGGGATTTTGGGTTCAGTGGTGCTGGCTGCTGTGTCCAGCGCCGTGGTGATGAGGTGGTTTCTGGGCGCGGAGCCGTTTTTCCGCATTCCCACAGTGCGGATGCAGCAGCCTTCGGAGCTGATTGCTTACTCCATTCTCGGCGTGGTGGGAGGGCTGGCGTCGGTTGTGTTTTCGAGCGGGATCGCATTCCTGCGCCCGGTGTGCAAGCGGCTGCGGCCCTGGACGCAATACCTTCAGCCGGCGGTCGCGGGGCTGCTCACCGGATGCATCGCTGTGCTGGGCGCGCCGCAGGTGATGGGAGCCGGCTATGTGTACATCGATGAAGCCATGCACGGACAGTTCACCTGGCAGTTCCTCGCGATTTTAGGGGGATTGAAGATTCTCGCCACGCTCATGTCGTTCGTGGCCGGAACGCCCGGCGGGATGTTCGCGCCCACCTTGTTCATCGGCGCCATGCTGGGCGGAGCGGTGGGCGGGGCGCAGCATGTGCTGCTTCCGCACCTGAGCGGTTCGGTGGGCACCTACGCGCTGGTGGGGATGGGCGTGCTCTTCGCCGGATTTCTGCGCGCGCCCATGACGTCGGTGTTCATGGTCCTGGAGATGAGCGGCAACTATTCCATCATCGTGCCTGTGATCCTGGCCAATACGATCGCCTACGTGATCTCTCGCGCCTTGCAGCCGGTGCCGATCTTCGACGCGCTGAGCCGGCAGGATGGAGTGGAATTGCCTTCGATGGAGGAACAGCGGGAAGAGGACGTGCTGCACGTCGAAGACGCCATGGAGCCACCCGGCGAGGTGGTGCTGGACTCGCGGGACACGGTGGGGAAAGCGGCTGTGCTCATGGAACAGAGCGGGAGGGAGGCGTTGGTGATTCGCCTTCATCCGTCGGGATGGGGCAGCATCACCAGCCAGGATTTGAAGGCGCTGGTGCAGACGGACAGAGGCAGCCAGACGCTGGAAGCGGTCCTGGGAAAAGATCAGGTTCCATTCCTACACCCCGACCACCCGCTGGACATGGCGTTGCGCTATGTGGATCGCTGGCCGCTGGTGCCGGTGGTGAACCGCGCCGACCTGGGTAAACTCGAAGGCGTGATTACTGAGCATGACGTTCTGGAACGGTACCGGGATTTCGGACGGGAATGAGGGAACATCCGCGCGAGGGCGGATAGAAAGGGATTGTAACCATGAATAGCTTTAAGAGCCGGGCCGCGCTAAATTGCGGCAACCGGAGATACACGATCTATCGCCTGGGGGTGCTGGCCCAACGGGGCTTCAATCTGAGCCGGCTGCCCTTTAGCCTGAAGATTCTGCTCGAAAACCTGCTGCGCCGCGAGGACGGGGTGAATGTGACCGCGGCGGAGATCGAGTTTTTGGCCAACTGGGACGCCAAAGCCGCGCCCAGCCGCGAGATCGCCTACATGCCGGCCCGGGTGCTGATGCAGGATTTTACAGGCGTTCCCGCGATTGTGGACCTGGCCGCCATGCGCGACGCCATCAAGACGCTGGGCGGCGATCCGGAGCGCGTGAACCCGCTGGTTCCGGCCGAGCTGGTGATTGACCACTCGGTGCAGGTGGATGAGTACGGCGCCGCAGGCGCTTTTGCGACCAATACGCTGCTGGAATTTCAAAGAAACCGCGAGCGGTACGCGTTTTTGAAGTGGGGGCAGACAGCATTCCGCAACTTCTCGGCCGTGCCGCCAGGAATGGGCATCTGCCACCAGGTGAATCTGGAGTATCTGGCGCGCGTGGTCTTTACCAAGGAGATGGACGGCGAGCTGTTGGCTTACCCGGATACGGTGGTGGGCACCGACTCGCACACCACGATGATTAACGGGCTGGGCGTGCTGGGCTGGGGCGTGGGCGGCATTGAGGCTGAAGCGGCCATGCTGGGCCAGCCGGTTTCCATGCTCGTCCCGCAAGTCGTCGGCTACAAGCTGACCGGCAAGCTGCCCGAAGGCGCCACGGCCACTGACCTGGTGCTGACCGTGACCCAGGCGCTGCGCAAGCTGGGCGTGGTGGGCAAGTTTGTGGAGTTCTACGGGCCGGGGATCGCGGCGCTGCCGCTGGCGGACCGGGCGACGATTAGCAATATGGCGCCCGAATACGGCGCGACCTGCGGCATCTTTCCCGTGGACGCCGAGACGCTGCGCTACCTGAAGCTGACGGGCCGCAGCGAGGAACAGATCGCGCTGGTGGAGGCTTACTACAAGGAGCAGGGGCTGTTCCACACCGCGGAGTCGCCGGAGGCCGAGTACACGCAGACGCTTGAGTTGGACCTGGGGACGGTGGAACCGAGCGTGGCCGGCCCGAAGCGGCCGCAGGACCGCGTGCTGCTGAAGGACGCGGCGCAAAGCTTTGCCGAGCAGTTGCCCAATCTGCTGGCGCCCACGGCCAAGCCGCTGGGCGCGCGCACGGCAAAGGCGTGGGAGCGCAAAGCGGTGACCGATGCGGCGTTAGCGGAGAAGCCGCCGCTCCATGTCACCACCACAGTCAAGGAGCGGTTCAATGTCGATCCCGGCCCGTATCTGGACCACGGGTCGGTGGTGATCGCGGCCATCACGAGCTGCACCAACACGTCGAATCCTTCAGTGATGGTGGCGGCGGGGATTCTGGCCAAGAAGGCGGTCGAGAAAGGGTTGAGCGTGCCGCCCTGGGTGAAGACCTCGCTGGCGCCGGGCTCGCGCGTGGTGACGGATTACTACCAAAAGGCGGGACTGCTGCCGTATCTCGAAAAGCTGCGCTTCAACGTGGTGGGCTACGGCTGCACGACCTGCATCGGCAACTCCGGGCCGCTGCCCGCCGATGTTTCAAAGAGCATCGACGAGCATGGCTTAGTGGCCGTGAGCGTGCTCAGCGGCAACCGTAACTTTGAGGGCCGCGTGAACGTGGACGTGCGCGCCAATTATCTGATGAGCCCGCCGCTGGTGGTGGCTTTTGCGCTGGCAGGCAGAATCGGACACAACTTCGAAACCGATCCGCTGGGCAATGACAAGAATGGAAAGCCAGTGTACCTGCGCGACATTTGGCCCACGCAAAAGGAGGTGGCCGAGGCCATCGAGAAGGGCGTGAACAGCGAAGGCTTCCGGCGCGAGTACGCCTCGGTTTCCAAGGGCGACGCCAACTGGCAGGGGTTGAGCTTCCCCACCGGCGAGGTGTACCAGTGGGAGCCGGGTTCGACCTACATCCGGCAGGCGCCGTACTTCGACGGCATGGGCAAGAGGCCGGCGCCGGTGGAGGACATCGCGGGCGCGCGGGTGCTGGCCGTGCTGGGCGACTCGGTGACCACGGACCACATCTCGCCGGCGGGCGCGATCAAAGCCAATGGGCCGGCGGGCAAGTATCTGGTCGAACACGGCGTGAAGCCGGCGGAGTTCAACAGCTACGGATCGCGGCGCGGCAACCATGAGGTGATGGTGCGCGGAACCTTCGCCAACGTGCGCCTGCGCAACAAGCTGGCGCCGGGCACCGAGGGCGGCGTGACGCGCCTCTTGCCCGAGGGCGAGCAGATGTCCATCTTCGACGCCAGCGTGAAATACGCCGAGCGCGGCGTTCCGTTGATCGTGATTGCGGGCAAGGAGTACGGCTCCGGCTCGTCGCGCGACTGGGCGGCCAAAGGACCCAAACTGCTGGGCGTGCGCGCGGTCATCGCCGAGAGCTACGAACGGATTCACCGCTCCAATCTGGTGGGGATGGGAATTCTGCCGCTGGAGTTCGAGGCGGGCAAGAATGCGGAGTCGCTGGGGCTGACCGGCGAGGAGACTTACGACATTCTGGGCTTCAAGGCGCGGCTCGACAAGAAGTTTGCAAACGGCCGCACGGTTACAGTGGCAGCCACAGCGCCGGACGGCAAGAAAACGACCTTCGACGCTAAAATTCGCATCGATACGCCGCAAGAGATCCTCTACTACGAGCATGGAGGAATCTTGCAATACGTCCTCCGGGAGCTGGCTGCGAAGTAGGTCTCACATTGCGGCATTGCAAACGCGGATTCGAGGCGGAAACGGCGCGATCTCGAATCCGGCGCCGGTAATCGCCGGACTGCGATGCTGGCCAATCGAAGGCGGAAAACAAGGACTTCCGGCCCGCAATCAAGGTGCGGCGATGCGTCGAAAAGACGCGAAGACACAGTGTGCGCCAGGATGGCGTTTGGCGGCTTTGCCATATCGCTCCGTGATTCCGGTCACAGACGGGCGTAGTCTACGGCACATCAAACTAATGGTTGCAAAGGCGAGCCAGCCGTTTGTTGAGACAGAGCCGGCAACCGGCGCCCTTTTGAAGGCTGCACGACAGAGCACGCGAGCTCGTGACGAGAGGAGATCTTTTCCATGGCATCCGACACGCTTACCGTTACTGACAATCGCACCGGTAAAACCTACACCATGCCCATCGAGGACGGAACAGTAAGGGCAATGGATTTTAGGAAGATTCGCACCAGCGATGAGGACTTCGGGCTCATGACTTACGATCCGGCGTTCATGAACACCGCCTCCTGCCGCAGCAGCATCACATATATTGATGGCGACCGCGGGATTCTGGAGTATCGCGGCTATCCGATCGAAGTGTTAGCGGAGCACTGCACCTACCTTGAGGTTGCCTACCTGCTGCTTTTCGGAGAGCTGCCGACTGCGCCGCAGTTGAAGGACTGGGTGAATGAGATCACCCATCACACCATGCTCCACGAGACGACCAGAAAGTTCATGGAAGGTTACCGCTACGACGCTCATCCCATGCCCATGCTGGTGAGCGCGGTGGCGGCGCTGTCCACGGTGTATCCGAATGCAATCAAGGTGCATGATCCGGCCAGCCGTTTGCGGCAGATCAAGCGGCTGATTGCCAAGATGCCGACCATGGCCGCCATGACCTATCGCCACAGCGTGGGATTTCCTTATGTCTACCCCGACAACGATCTAAGCTATACCGAAAACTTCATGAACATGCTGTGGAGGATGGTGGAACCGAAGTACGCCGCCAATCCCGTGCTGGCTCGCGCTCTGGACATCCTCTTTATTCTCCACGCTGATCACGAGCAGAACTGCAGCACCAATGCGATGCGTTCGGTGGGCAGTTCACTTGCCGATCCATACCTGTCTGTCGCCGCCGCCATCTCCGCGCTGTCCGGGCCGCTGCACGGCGGCGCCAACGAGCAGGTGCTGAAGATGCTCGACGAGATCGGCTCCAAAGAGAACGTTCCGGCCTATATCAAGAAGGTAAAGGACGGGCACGAGAAGCTGATGGGCTTCGGGCACCGCGTGTACAAGAACTTCGATCCCCGCGCCAAGATCATCAAGTGGACAGCCGATCAGGTGTTCGAGGTGACGGGACGCAATCCCAAGATCGATATTGCGCTGGAGCTAGAACGGATCGCGCTCGAAGACGAGTATTTCATCTCGCGCAAACTGTATCCCAATGTGGATTTCTACTCCGGGATCATCTACCAGGCCATGGGCTTCCAGCCCTCCATGTTCACCGCGCTGTTTGCGATTCCGCGCACCGCAGGGTGGCTG
Organism: Acidobacteriota bacterium; assembly: GCA_021800255.1. Classification (GTDB taxonomy): domain Bacteria; phylum Acidobacteriota; class Terriglobia; order Terriglobales; family Acidobacteriaceae; genus Telmatobacter. The sequence continues at coordinate 126,180 of JAJYZC010000001.1, read as the reverse complement.
GCGCAGTGGCAGGAACTTATCCAGGACGCAGAACAGAAGATCGCGCGCCCGCGCCAGATCTACACCGGGCAGCGCCAGCGCAAGTTTGTGCCCATGGAAGAGCGTCAGCACGCCGCCGCGGTCAAGTAAGCGTCCGGTGCACGCCGGCCCACTGGCTGCCGCTCGCGCCAGCGGGACCGCGCAAGAGATGCGGGCGGGAAGGGATCATTACGATGCATAAGAAGATTACGATTGTGGGCTCCGGCAATGTGGGTGCAACGACGGCGCATTGGATGGCGGCCAAGGGGCTCGCCGATATTGTCCTGCTGGATGTGATTGAAGGCGTGCCGGAGGGTAAGGGACTGGACCTGCTGGAGGCCATGCCCATCGCGGGAAAGGACATCGAGATCAAGGGCACGGAGAATTATGCGGATTCCGCCAACTCCGACATCGTGGTCATCACCGCGGGCGTGGCGCGCAAGCCAGGGATGAGCCGCGACGATCTGCTCAATATCAATCTCAAGATCATGCGCGATGTGACCGCCGAGGTGGTGAAGCATTCGCCCAAGTGCATTCTGATCATCGTTTCCAACCCGCTCGACGCCATGGCCTATGCGGCGTACAAGGTCAGCGGGTTCCCGCGTCATCGCGTGATCGGCATGGCGGGCGTGCTCGACACCGCGCGCTTTAGGGCGTTTATCGCGCAGGAGCTGAAGGTGAGCGTCTCCGATGTCACGGCGTTCGTGCTGGGCGGCCACGGAGACACGATGGTTCCTCTGCCGCGCTACTCCTCCGTGGGCGGAATTCCGATTACGGAGATGCTCGGCGGCGAAACCATCGCCCGCCTGGTCGAGCGCACGCGCGGGGGCGGCGGCGAGATCGTGAAGTATCTCAAGACCGGCAGCGCCTTCTACGCGCCCGGCGCCGCGGTGACCGAAATGGTCGAGTCGATTCTCGAAGGGAGAAACCGGATTCTTCCCTGCGCCGCCTATCTGGAAGGCGAGTACGGCATTCACGGACTGTTCATGGGCGTGCCGTGCAAGCTGGGCGAGCGCGGCATCGAACAGGTTCTTGAGATCAAGCTGACCGAGCAGGAGCGGGCCGAGTTTGACAAGAGCGCCAATGCGGTAAAGGCGCTGGCGGCAGAGGTAGAGGCAAATCTGGCGCGCGCCGCGGCGAGCTGATCGCCTGGAGGGCGGCGGCTCACATCCGGTTCAAATGGCGGAAGCCTTCGGTGCCCACCAGCATCAGCGTGAAGAGCAGGAAGTTGTAGCAGGCGTGGACCATGACGCTGGCCGCCAGCGAGCGCGTCCAGAGCCGGATGGCGCACAACACCAGGCTGACGCCGACGAGCAGGAAAAACGGGCCGAGAGAATAGCCGGTCTGCGCGCCGTGCATCCAGGCGAAGGGAAGGCTGGTGACGATGGAGCCGATCACCATCGCGGTAAGCGACCATTGCGGATGGCCGTTTGCATCCAGCGGCTTCCTAATTTCGCCGGTCGTTTTTTCAGCCAGCCAGTCGTAGGCCGTGCACAACGCAGGCAGCAAAAAGCCGCGGAAAAACATCTCCTCAAAAAACGGAGCCAGGGTGACGCCGAAGGCGAAGAGCAGCCAAGGGGCTCCAGGCATGCGAAAGATCTTTTCGATGGGCGTGTTGGCCGGACCCGGCAGCACCGCGCTGTTGAGCAGTGCAATCAAAAAGCAGATAAAAGCCGCTGCCGCCAGGCGCTTGCGCAGGCGCAAGGCGGCCGCGCCGTTCCATTGCAGCCCTGACATGAGGCTCTTGTGCCAAAACAGGGGAAAGATAAGCAGCGCGAGTACGAAGGTGAACAGGTAGAGGAGCGCCTCCAGGCCCAGCGTATAGTGAATCTCCACCATCGCCTGCTGAATCGTGGAGACTCCGTAAAGGTGGAAGGACATGGCCACGCGGAACAGGATGGCAGCGCATAGAAGGCCGATCAGGCCCATGAGACACAGGAGGCAAAGATGGCCGAAGTTAGGAATGCGCACCGGAGGCCGCGCTTGGGGCTCATACCATGACTGAAAGAGCGGGCGTTCAGTCACGTACAGCGTGTCTTGCGCCTGGGCGTGCTCCATCGGCGCCAGTTTGAAGGCCGGCGAGATGTGGTCCCGCGGCTCTTGTGCCCGCCCAGCCTCTCCGGGAGGCGCTTCGGCTGAGGGAGTGGGTGTTTCCACGCCGTGCCCGGGCTGTTTGAGCGGCCAATCCGGTCTCAAGTGCGGTTCGTTCTCCGGAAGTCCAGAGTTCATAAAAGCCCCGCTCTCTTCTTTCGCTGCGTGGTGGATGCGGGGGCATTTTTTCGGGCCAGGCGCTGAGTCTTTGCGCGCCGCGCAGCCGCCTCATCGGTTTCGCTCAGAGTCGATTCGGGTTTGCTGTCCATTGCGTCTGCGCCTGCCGAACCGGGCGAGAACCCGCAATCGAGTTCGGCCTCCTGAAGACGGCCATCGCTGAAGGTGTAGTAACGCTTGAGAAACAGGCCGGTATAGGAGCCGGGCGTGGCGGCAATCTTCGCCGGACGGCCTTCGCCCACCAGGCGGCCGCCCTCTTCGCCGCCCTCTGGTCCGAGATCGAGAACCCAGTCGGCGTTGCGGATCACGTCGAGGTTGTGCTCAATGATGATGACCGAGTTGCCCAGGTCTACGAGGCGGTGCAGGACCTCGAGCAGCTTGCGCACATCGTCGAAGTGCAGGCCGGTGGTGGGCTCGTCGAGCAGATAGAGGGTGCGGCCGGTCTGGCGCTTGGAGAGCTCGCGGGCCAGCTTCATGCGCTGTGCTTCGCCGCCGGAAAGAGTAGTGGCGCTTTGCCCAAGGTGAACGTAGCCCAGGCCGACATCGGCCAGGGTTTGCAGCTTCTGGCGCACCTGCGGCACGTCGGCAAGCACCGGCAGAGCATCTTCAATGGTGAGGTCGAGAATGTCGGCGATGGAGTGGCCGTGAAACTTGATGGCGAGGGTTTCCTGGTTGTAGCGGCGGCCGTTGCACACCTCACATTGGACGTAGACGTCGGGCAGGAAGTTCATCTCGATGCGGCGCTGGCCGTCGCCCTGGCAGGCCTCGCAGCGCCCGCCGGCCACGTTGAAGCTGAAGCGGCCCGGTTTGTAGCCGCGCTCGCGCGCTTCGGGCAGCATGGCGAAGAGGTCGCGGATGGGCGAGAAAACCTGGGTGTAGGTGGCGGGATTGGAGCGCGGCGTGCGGCCGATGGGGGACTGATCGATGCGGATCACCTTGTCGATCTGGTCTGCGCCGTTGAGGGCATCGTGCGCGCCGGGCTCCTCGCGCGAGCCGTAGAGGCTGCGGGCAAGGGAGCGGTAAAGGATGTCGTTTACCAAAGTGCTTTTGCCGCTGCCGCTCACGCCCGTGACCACGGTCATCACGCCCAGCGGGATGCGGATGGTCACATCCTGCAGATTGTGCTCGCGCGCACCGGCGACGGTGAGCCATTTGCCGGTGAGCGGCCGGGGCTGCGGACGTTGCAGCATGGCGGCCGCGCCGGAGAGATAGCGGCCGGTGAGCGAATCCGGCGCGGCCATGATCTCGGCCGGCGTGCCCTGAGCGACCACGTTGCCGCCCAGCCGGCCGGCGCCGGGGCCGAGATCGAGGACGAAATCGGCGCGGCGGATGGTTTCCTCATCGTGCTCGACCACCAGCACGGTGTTGCCGAGGTCGCGCAGGCGCTCCAGGGCTTCGATCAGGCGGTTGTTGTCGCGCTGGTGCAGGCCGATGGAGGGTTCGTCGAGCACATAGAGAACGCCGCGCAGCCGCGAGCCGATCTGCGTGGCCAGGCGGATGCGCTGACCCTCGCCGCCGGAGAGCGTGGCGGCGTTGCGGTCGAGAGAGAGGTAATTCAGGCCCACCCGGCAGAGAAATTCCAGCCGCTCGGCGATCTCGCGGCGGATGCGTTCGGCAATCAGCGCCTCGCGCTCTGTGAACTTGAGGTTGATGGCCGCCGAAAGCGCGCGGTTGAGCGGCAGAGCGGTGAAGTCGGCGATGGAGAGCCCACCCACCTTGACGGCCAGCGACTCCGGCCGCAGGCGCTTGCCGCGGCAGACCGGGCATGGCGCGGCCGACATAAAACTCATCATGTACTCGCGATAGCTGTCGCTGCGCGCTTCTTCAACGTTGTCGCGCAAAAAAGCCAAGATGCCGTGAAAGCCGGTGCGCGGCGCCTCGCCCTTGGGCGGGCCGTAGACCAGGATGTGCTGCTGGCGCGGCGGGAGATCCTCGAAGGGAAGATCAAGGTCGATCTTGTATCGCTCGGCGGCGAGATGGATGAGCCGGATGAGGTACTGCGAAGATGAGCCGGGGCCGAGACCGCCGTCAAGCAAAGGCTTTGACCAGTCGGTGATGACCTTGGCGGGATCGAAATCATAGAGCGAACCCAGGCCGTGGCACTCGGGGCAGGCGCCGAAGGTGGAGTTGAACGAGAACGAGCGCGGCTCCAGCTTGGGAACGTCGAGACCGCAATCCGGGCAGGCCATCGAGGAGGAGAACAACTGTTCTTCAGCCCCTGTAACGGCGGCCAGGACCAGGCCGTTGGCCATTTGCAGGGCCTTGGCGACGGCCTGCTCGAGGCGCTTTTCGACGGAAGCCTTCCTTACCGGCGAAGACCTGTCCGCAGGAATTTCAAGCTTCCCGGCTAAAGGCGCCGAGCCGTCTCCCACGGGTTTCAACAGGATGCGGTCAATGACCGCCTCGATGGTGTGGTTCTTGCGCCGGTCCAGGAGCAGAGGCTCGGAGAGATCGCGCAACTGGCCGTCAACGCGCGCGCGGAACCCCTGCTGGTCGATCTGATCGAGCAGATCCTTAAACTCGCCCTTGCGGCCGCGTACAACCGGAGCCATGACCGTAACACGCTCGCCGCGGCCCATATCGAGAATGCGCTGGACGATCTGATCTGCCGTCTGCCGGGCAATGGGCCGGCCGCAGTTAGGACAGTGGGGCGTGCCCACGCTGGCGTAGAGAAGGCGCAAATAGTCGTAAATCTCGGTAATGGTGCCCACCGTGGAGCGGGGGCTGCGGCTGGTGGTTTTCTGTTCGATGGAGATGGCTGGGCTGAGACCCTCAATCGAATCCACATCCGGGCGCTCGATCTGGTCGAGAAACTGGCGGGCGTAGGCCGAGAGTGTTTCCACATAGCGGCGCTGGCCCTCGGCGTAGATGGTGTCGAAGGCCAGCGAGCTCTTGCCCGAGCCGGAGAGGCCGGTCACCACGGTGAGGGCATTGCGGGGGATGCGCACGTGAATGTCGCGCAGATTGTGCTGGCGCGCCCCGCGCACCGAGATGTGCGTGATGGACATGGCGGATCAGTCGGGAACCGGCGGGCGCTTCCAGGGGCGGCGTGAGGCCAATCGCCGCATACAAGACCCTGGGAGTATTCTATTGGTCAATAGAAATGAGGGTCAACGAGGCGCATCATCTGAGACAATCGTAGGGACGATTGCCGGACGCCTTAGTGCGATGTTCGTGCGGGGTGGGGTTGTGGGCTGGCGCAGACGAAAAGCAAAGAACTCGCGGCGGACTTTTCCCGAAGCAAGGGCTGCTGCCGATTGCGAGAGGTACAGATAGGCAATGGGAGGGCAAGTCAGAGCGCGGACGCCGGGGCCGTCAGCGCAGTGAACCTGGACGGGACGATGGTGAATCTGGTGAATTTGGTTATGCTGGTTTGCGCCTCGATGGCTTCGATGGCGTTTAGTATTTTTGCGGCCTACGCAATCCTGCGCATGGGTTTTGCGCTCATTCGTCCGCGGCGCCGGCCGGCGGCGGTAAAAACTGCTGCGGAGATGGCGCGCGTCTCCGGCCTATAGAATCGCCGGCAATCTCTCTCCGCGGGCGCGCCGTTGGCAATGGATACAAAGGGTTTTGTGCGCACGGCTGTGATCCCCATCGTCTGAAGTTGCGCCGGCGGGATGGATTCAGCCTGCCAGCGGTTTGCGCACGCTAGAGATGCGGTGACGGCTCAGTTCGGCCGCACTTGCCGCTCTTGCATCTGCTGCTCGATCTCCTGTTGCCGCTGCTGCATCATCTCCCGTTGAGTGCGCGGCCCGAAGACGTCGTGAATCATAGGCGGCTGCTGCGGGTCGGGCTGTGGAGGCGCCACGGGGCCGGAATGTTTGTTCCCGCCGCTGGCAGTCTTGATGGGCGCCAGTGCTGTGCCGCCCTTGGGAGTTCCGCTGAGCACGATCCGGAGTGGAGTGGCTGGGTCTTGGCCGCCGATGATCATTACGTCATAGCCGGAACCATCCAGTAGTTGAGAGAGCACATCGCGCACCTGGCCCGGACCGTAGGAGCCGAAGATGCGTTCGTCGGAACTCAATCCCGCAATCTTGGCGCCGGTGTCTGTGGCCACATCGTTCAGAATCTGCTGGAGGCTGGAGTTGTCGGCCTTGATGCTCAATTGGTGGCTGTTCCAGGCAACCGAAGCCGGGTTGGGAGGGTTGTTTACGGGCCAGTTGGGAAGTTTGGGCTGCGCCGGGGCCTGCGGGAGGGGAGCTGCAGCGTGCGCGGCTTCAGCCGGCGGTGTGGAACGCCGGGATCGCCGCGTATGCGCGCGTGCGCGAGCCTGCCGGTGAGCGGGGACGGATGCGCGATGCGTGCGGGCCGCGGGCGGTGGAGGCGTGGCGGCTGAAAGTACCTGAGTATTCAGCAGGATCACAGAAGCCGCCAGCGATGCGAGCAGGCTGAGCCTGTGCCGCCGGGACCGCCGGGGCGAGGTAAGCGTCATCCAAAGCCGGGGTTGGGATTCTATCTCTATTCGCATCGAAATCGGCTCCCCGAAGCCGAAGGCGCCGCTCGCCAGCTCCCCCACACGCCCGATTGCCGCGTTTCGCCGCCGCTCCACTGTACTAGACTAGCAGTGAACCGTGAACGCTCGACAGAGAGCTTCGCGGGACAAAGAGGTTTCGTCTAAGATGCGCTTCTGCGGAATTTTAGCAGCGGCGGTTCTGCTGGCCGCACCGGCGGCAAGCCTGGCCGTCACCTGCACTTCTCAGGCTGAGCTGTCTTCGCAAGACCGCGCGGCGCTGGCCGATGCGGGCCAGGGATTGACACAAGCTGTAATCATGGAAGATCTGGTCACGCTGAAAGCCAACCTGCTGCCCGCTGAGGCATCGGCTTGGAGCACCATCAGTGCCGCGGTGGACCAGGCCCAGCCGCTGGTGCGCGGCGGTCACGCGCAGCTCCGCGATGTGTATCTGCTCGACGCCAGCGATCAGACCGCGCCCGCCGACACCCAATTTTACTGCTCCAACGCCAGCGGCTCGCTGACCGTGACCATCTTTATGCGCGCGCTACCCCCGGGGCGCTATGCGCTGATCCTGGCCCGCGCGGCGGGCGCGCCGCTGGGCGGGCAATTGGGATTGATTCTGGCCTGGGACGGCCCAGACGCGGCATGGAAACTGGCCGGCCTGAGCATTCACCAGGGCGTCTTCGACGGTCACGACGGAGTTTGGTACTGGGAGCGGGCTCGCTCGCTAATCATTGAAGACCCCTGGAGCGCCTGGTACTGCTACGATATGGCGCGTTACATGCTCCTGCCGGTGAATTTTCTCACCTCGCCCAACCTCGACAAGCTGCGCGAGGAGCAGGAGCGGATCACACCCTCGCCGCCCAGCCAACTGCCGCTTTCAATCCCTGACGGCGCTCGCACCTGGAAGATTCTGGCGGTGGGGATCGATGTCTCTCTGAACCAGCCCGATCTGGACGTGGTTTACCAATCGACGGGAGTCACCGACCCGGCTGCGCAGCGCACCGAGGCCCTGGCTGTGCTCAGCGCCTTCCTCAAGGCCAAGCCCGGTTTCAGGAACAACTTCCACGGCCTGTGGGCCGTCGCAGAGTCGAATGGGACGCGGACGCCGATTATCGAGCTGCCCATGAATCAGATTCCGTAGAGGCAGGGGACTAGGGACTAGGGACGAGGGACTAGGGACGAGGACCCAACGGAAAAGCAGAGGGTATGCCCACTTCGATTGCACTTCTGTTTTACGTTCCGGTTGGACTGCTGTTCTATTTCGAAGCGCGCTGGTTTTTTCGCCGTTTCGCGGGCCGCTGCGAGTATAGGGAGCGCAGAGCAGCGCGGCTTTGGGGGCTTTTCGGTGGGCTGTTGATTCCCTTAATCTATTGCTTCGGATTCATCGAAGGTGGTTTCCAGGAGGGCTTGGAAGGGCAGTTGCAGCGGCGGTTCTTATGGCTGCCGTATGCGGGCTTGCCGTTCCGATATTTTCGACCCTGGTGAAAGGAAGTAAGGGCTAATGGCGGCAATCATCGATCTTCGTTCCGATACTGTGACGCGCCCTACGCCGGAGATGCGGGCGGCGATGGCGGCAGCCGAGGTGGGCGACGACGTTTACGGCGAAGACCCCACGGTCAACCTGCTGGAGCGGCGCGCGGCTGCGGTCTTCGGGCGCGAGGCGGCGTTGTTCGTTCCCACCGGCACCATGGGCAACCAGATCGCTATCCGCCTGCACACCCACCCCGGCCAGGAGGTGATCGCCGAGTCGCGCTCGCACATCCTCGACTTCGAGATGGCTATGGCAGCGGTCTTCTCCGGCTGCCTGATCCGCGCCGTGGCCACTGCGAGCGGAATCCTTGCCTGGAAGGACATCGAGCCGGCGATCCGCGGCCTCAGCACCCATCACGCCGCCACCGGCCTCATTGGGATCGAGAACACAGCCAATCTGGCCGGCGGCCGCTGCACGCGGCTGGATCTTTTGGAGGAGATTTGGGGCGAGGCGAGGGCGCGCAAGCTCCCCCTGCACTGCGACGGCGCGCGCATCTTCAACGCCGCCGTGGCGCTGGGTGTGGACGTGAAGACGCTGACGCGCGGCTTCGACACCGTGATGTTCTGCCTGTCAAAGGGACTGGGCGCGCCGGTGGGGTCGATGCTGGTGGGATCGGAAGAGATGATCGCCCGCGGGCGCATCTTCCGCAAGGCGCTGGGCGGCGGCATGAGGCAGGCGGGCGGGCTGGCCGCGGCCGGGTTGATCGCGCTCGAAGAGGGGCCGGGACGGCTGCATGAGGATCACGCCAACGCGCGGCTGCTGGCTGAGGCGCTGGCGCATATCGAAGGCGTCTCTATCGACCTGAAGACCGTGGAAACCAACATTGTGATCTTCCGCCTGAACGGAGGGCTCAGCGCCGAGGAACTGGTTTTGCGGCTGAAGGCGCGCGGTGTGCTGGCCGGGGCGGTGGGGCCAAAGGCGGTGCGGCTGGTGACGCACCGCGACGTGGACCGCGCCGCCTGCATCACCGCGGCCGAGGCGCTGACGGAAGAAATTGCGGTGCAGATGGAAACGGCCGGCTTGAAGTAAGCCGGCCGCAATGTTGTTCGATCCCAGCCGCCAAAAGCAGACCCCCCTTCGCTAAGCTCAGGGCAGGCTCTGGGGCGCCCGCGGTTCGCTTTAGACATCGTAATAGAGGAAGAACTCGTAGGGCACAGGGCGCAGGTTGACGGGCGCCAGCTCGCGCGTGCGCTTGTACGAGATCCAGGTTTCGATGAGATCGGGCGTGAAGACGTCGCCCTTCAGCAGGAATTCGTGATCCTTCTCCAAGGCGTCGAGAACTTCGCCCAGCGAGCCGGGCGTGCTCTTGATTTTGGCCAATTCTTCTGATTCAAGCTCGTACAGGTCCTGGTCCCACGGCTCGCCGGGATCGATCTTGTTCAAAATTCCGTCGAGGCCGGCCATCATCAGCGCCGGGAGGCAAAGATAAGGATTGGCGGCAGGATCGGGGCAGCGGAACTCGATGCGCTTGGACTTGGGGCTGGTGGAGTACATGGGGATGCGGCAAGCCGCCGAGCGGTTGCGCTGCGAGTAGGCCAGGTTCACTGGCGCCTCAAAGCCCGGCACCAGGCGGCGGTAGGAGTTCGTGGTGGGCGCGGCAAAGGCCAGCAGCGCAGGCGCGTGCTTGAGCAGGCCGCCGATGTAGTACTTGGCAGTCTGGCTCAACAGGGCGTAGCCCTTGGGGTCGTAAAAGACATTGGTGTCGCCCTTCCAGAGGCTCTGGTGCACGTGCATTCCGGAGCCGTTGTCGCCGAAGAGCGGTTTGGGCATGAAGGTGGCCGTGATGCCGTGCTTTTTGCAGATCATGCGAACGAGGTACTTGTACCAGATCATGTGGTCGGCCATTTTGACGAGCGGCGAAAAGCGTATATCGATCTCGGCCTGGCCTGCCGTGCCCACCTCATGGTGGTGCACCTCAGCGGGCACACCCACTCCGCGGAGCGCGAGGATGATCTCCGAGCGAATGTCCTGCATCTGGTCGGCGGGCGGGACCGGAAAGTAGCCTTCCTTGTGGCGGAGCTTGAAGCCGAGGTTCGGGTTTTCCTCCCGGCCGGTATTCCAGACGCCTTCTTTGGAATCGATGTGGTAGTAGCCGCTATTTGCAGTTTGGTCGTAGCGGACGCTGTCAAACATGTAGAACTCCGCCTCCGGGCCCCAGTAGCTGGTGTCCGCGATGCCCGTGCTCTTGAGATAGGCCTCGGCTTTATGCGCCACATAGCGGGGGTCGCGGGTGTACGGCTTGCGGGTGAGGGGATCGACCACATTACAGATGATGTCGAGCGTGGGAACCGAAAGAACCGGGTCCACCTGCGCCGTATCCGCGTCGGCAACCAGGAGCATGTCGCTCTCGTGAATTTGCTGGAATCCGCGGATGCTGGAGCCGTCGAAGCCGATGCCGTCGCTGAACAGATCGTCCTCAAGGTCTTCAACGGGAATCGAAAAATGCTGCCACGTGCCCGGCAGGTCGATAAATCGCAGATCGACGATCTTGATGCCGGCATCTTTGGCGAGCTTTTTCACGTCATTGGGAGTGCGGGGCATAGTGCTTCTCCTATCGGATTTGAGATGAAATGCTGTGGTGCTGCGGAAAAGTGCGGTGCAATGAGCAGAGGGCTCTGCCGTCAGCCGGAAAGATTACTAGAGGAATGACCCGCGCCAACTCATACTGCGCGGCGCTCAGTCAACACGAGTCTCCTTTTTGGGCGCTAGGCGGAATCATGCTCCCTGCCTCCTCATCAGGATACGTTTTGGCGCATAAAGATTCCATGAAGATTTAGTTTCGGCGACGGCTGCGTAGCCGCCAAATGCGCAAGGAACAGAACTCCCATCATAACAAACGCGAAATTTGACGGCATCATACTCCTTTACCTTGCGCCCAAGCGCCCTCGGAACCGCCGTTTCCCCGGCGCACAATTGCAGCCAACATAATATACCGAAAGCCAACTTGCTAGCTCCTGGTTCCCGTCTTGGATTCCCGCTTCACGGCTGGATAACGGCATTATAGCCGTCGTTGAGGAGCTTGAGGCGCCACTGGTTGGCGATGGCGTGGGTGGTAAAGGGGCCGATGCGGACGTGAATGAGGTTATCGGCGAGACTACGGCGGACGGAGACCACGTAGCCTCGCTGGCGGAGGGCGTTTACTAGGACCTCGGCGTCTTCGGGCTGGGCGACGGCGGCGATCTGAACCATATACGAAGCGGTTGGCGCCAGGGCGGGATGCACGCTGGATTCTGCGGCGGACGGCAAGGGCTGGGGCGGCGCAGGCTGGGAGGCAAGCGCGGGCTGAACCTCCGGCTGGGCTGGCGATGTGCTGGGCAGTGCAGCCGGCGCCGGGCTGCCGGCGGCTGCGTGCTGGGCGATTGCAGCCGGTTCTTGCGCAGCCGCAGAGGGCGTGGTGCTCTCAGATGCTGCGGTTGCCAGCGCCGTCCCCGCTGCCTGCACGGGCGAAATAGCGGCAGCCGGCGGAGTCGCCGGGGGCTTGGCCAAGGAGGAGTTCGCCTGCAACGGCGCCTGTCCGGCGGGCGCAGGCCGCGAGAGGGAATCGGAAAGGGGCGGAGAAGTATAACGGCCCATGGTGTATCCCAAGCCGAAACACAGCCCGCAAAGAAGCACCAAGCCGAAGAACATGGAGAGCAGGGTGCCGGAGCCCAAGGTGAGCTCCGTGTCGCGCCGATTCTTTTTCGGCTTCGTCTCTTCCTCTTCGTCTTCGAAGATTCCTCTCATACACCATCCCTGCATTTACAGCGATTTGAAAGGACGCCCCTTCAAACTGTTCCGCGGCCTCCGGCGATGACGGTCCAAAGCAAACCCTTGATTTTTAGACCCCATCATGAGGGTTTCCGGTATCAGCCGGCGGCTAGAAATCCTTCCACGAAATCTCCGGTGTTAACTCCGGTAAAACACGCCGCAGCGCCTCACGGCTTCTGCGGCGAACCCATCTGCAGCCCGCTGAACTTGTTCAGGAGGCTCAGCATCTCCAAGGGCAGTGGGAAGACGATGGTGGTGTTCTTTTCCACGCCGATGTCGGCTAGGGTCTGCAGATAGCGCAACTGCAAGGTCATGGGCTGGGTAGCCATCAGCGTAGCCGCGTCCACCAGCCTCTGGGCGGCGGCGTATTCGCCCTCGGCGTGGATGATCTTGGATCGCTTTTCACGCTCGGCTTCAGCCTGCTTAGCAATGGCGCGCAACATCTGTTCAGGCAGATCCACCTGCTTGACTTCCACGGAGACGACCTTGACGCCAAAGGGTTCGGTGCGCTGATCGATGATGCTCTGGATGCGCAGATTGAGCTTGTCGCGGTGGCTGAGCAGTTCGTCGAGCTCGACCTCGCCGAGCACCGAGCGCAGGGTGGTTTGCGCGAACTGCGAGGTCTGATAGACGTAGTTGGCGACTTTGATGGCGGCGTCGTTGGGATTGACGACATAGAGCGTGACCACGGCGTTCACCTTGAGGGTGACATTGTCGCGGGTGATGATGTCCTGGGGCGGAACCTCAAGCACCTCCTGGCGCAAGGAGATGCGGATCATCTGGTCGATGGGCCGGAAGACGAGAATGATGCCGGGTCCCTTGGGCGTTCCCAGGACGCGGCCCAGGCGAAAGATCACCGCACGCTCATACTCGCGCAGAATCTTGATGGAGTTGAGCAGGTAAAGGGCGACGATAGCGACCAGGATCAGCGTCGGAAGCGGTAGATCGGCGAATGACATAGACTTTCCTCACTTGAAGCCGGAGACTCTCAGCACGGATTGTACTCCAGTTATGCTCCGCAGGCGCTATGGGGCAGGTTCGGGAGGATGGGGCGCGGGAACCGGCTCGACGTGCAGCAACATCTGTTGGTGGCCGGTCACGCGCAAGGCGGCGCCGGCCGGTACCGGCGCGCTGGCTACTGCGCGCCAGATTTCGCCCTCGACCAGGACGTGGCCTTCGGGGGTGAGCGGCTCCATGGCCGTGGCTTCAAGGCCCACCATGGAATCGGGGCCCATGCTGGCCTTTCGCTTTCGGGCGCGAATCACCAGGCGCAACAGAAACACGGTGATTCCCCCGAATCCCAAGCTGATGGCAATGGCGACCAGAGGGTCCACGCCCATCTGCGGGATGGGCGCCGCGACCAGCGTGAGGGTGCCGAAGGTGAGGCAGATGATTCCGGCAATGGCCAGCGCGCCGTGGCCGCCAAACTTGGCCTCAAGGACCAGAAAAGCCAGTCCGGCGATCAGCAGCAGCACGGCCGTGAAGCGGATGGGCAGCAAATTCAGGCCAAAGACGCCCAAAAGCACCATCAGGGTGCCCAGCGCGCCGGGAACGATGGTGCCGGGGGCGTTGAATTCGAGATAGATGAGCAAGGCCCCTGCCACGAGAAACAGCAGAGCGATATTGGGATCGACGAGCCAGCCGAGGAGTTCGTCGCGCAGGGAGATGCGCAGCACTTGGATGCGTGCTCCGGCCAGGTGCAGAGTCATCTTGGCGCCGTCGATGCGCGTGATCTGGAAGCCGTTGAGGTCGTTGAGGAGCTGTGTATCGTTGTTGGCCACGAAATCGATGAGGTTCGCCTTCAGGGCCTCCTCGGCCGTGTAAGAGTGCGAGGATGCCACGGCCGCGGCGGCGGCCTGGGCGTTGCGGCCACGGCGGGTGACATAGGAACGCAAGAAGGCCAGGGCGTCGTTTTCGACCTTTTGTTCTTCGGTTGTGCCGGGCTTGCCGAATTCAAAGACGACGTGGGCCGCGCCCGCTTCAGTGCCGGGCGCCATGGCAGCCACGTCTGCCGATTCGAGGATGAAAAAGCCGGCCGAGCCGGCGCGTGCGCCGGAGGGGGACACATAAACGATGACTGGAACGCGCGAGCGCAGGATGGCGCCGGCCATGGCGCGCATGGAATCGACGAGACCTCCCGGCGTGTCCATCTGAACCAGCAGAGCCTGTGCGCCGTTGGCATTGGCTTGGTCAATGGCGCGTTGAAGTTCGGAGGCGCTGACCGGCTGAATGGTGTCGTCGAGGATGAATTTGTCGACCAGCGGCCGCTGGGCGGAGGCCGAAACCGCCAGTCCCCAGGCCGCGATTGCCATCAGCGCAACCCTGCCCACCCTGGCCGTGCACGCCCTTCGAGCGGTTGTCCATCTCCAATGCGGCGTTTCTCGTCCCCTGCGATATGGTTTCGCCGTACAGATACAAGAAAACCGCTGTGGGAACTGACGCATAGCTTACTCCTTCAGGACCGCTTTCGAGGTCCTACTTTCTTCGCTTCTCCTTGGCCGCAATTTGCCGGGTGAGTTGCTGCGCTGCGGGGCTGCTGGGGTCGAGGCGGAGGGCTGCGCTGGCTTCGGTGTGCGCCTGGTCCAGGCGGCCGGCGGCGAGATCCAACTGGCCCAGGACCAGATAAGCTTCCGCTGAGGGCGCCAATTGCAGCGCCGCTTGGGCCTGTTTGCGGGCGGCGCTGGCGTCGCCGGCGCGTTCGCGCACCTCGGCCAAGCCGGCGTGGGCTTCAGCGAGGTTGGGGTCGGCGGAGACGGCAGACTGAAAGAGCCGCTCGGCTTCGAGCAGCAAGCCGCGGTCGAGATAACCTTGGGCCTGAAGCGACAGCTTGCGCGCTTGTTCCTGGGGCGGGAGCGTGGCCAGACGGGCGGCGTCCATCTCATTGAGCATTTGGGCCGCCTGGCGAAAGGCGGTAGCGTCAAAGGTGCTGACGATACGTTCCTGGGGATCGGCTGCGGTTTGGCTGTCCGCCGCGGCAGTAGACTGGCTGCTGGGCGCGGCGGCCGTCTGTGCAGCCGGGGTCCCCACGGACAGGCCCTCGTCCGTGGGATGGAAAGCCGGGGCCTTCCACGCCTCCTCCATCGACTGGGCCTCGGTGTCGCCGGGGCGCAGCTTGAGGTACTCGGCCAATTCATTCAGCGCCGCAAGGGATTTTCCCTGTCGCTTGAGGCTGATCGCCAAGTTGAAGTGATAGATGGGATTGTGGGGGTCGTCAGCGGCGGCCTGAATAAAGAGCGTGGTGGCGTCGTGGCCCTGGCGGCTGATGGCCACACCCTCGTTGTTGAGAACCTCAGCCAGTGGGAGGATGCGGGCCACGGCTGCAAAGGACTGTTGGGACTGAGGATAATCGCCGGAAAACAGAAGCGACAGACCGCGGTAGAATTCGGCCTCCAAGCCGCTTGGGCCGCTCGGGTCCACCTTGGCGAAGGCGGCGGCAGCCTGCTTGTACTCCTGGCTGTTGTATTCCTCACGGCCCAAAGCCATCCACGCGGGACTGTAGCCAGGCATGAGCTTTACGGCCAGATCAAGGTGCCTGAGGCTCTCTGTATGATCGGGCTCGGTGACGCCGCGGATGTACTGCTCGAATCCATCCACGCGCAGGTTTCTGCCCGCGGCGATGAAGGTTTCCTCTGATATGCCGAGCTGGGGATCGAGTTTGCAGGTCAACTTCCAGGCCAGAGCGTCGAAGATGGCGATCATGCCGCTCAACTTGCCGCTCGCGGTGAAGGGCTGGGTCATGCGCAGGCGAGGTACATCGATCAACTGCGCCTGAGCGATAAGATTTCCGGCACGGGTCGAGAAGCTGCCCACGATGATGGAGCTGGCGTCCAGCGTCATAGCCAGTTTTAAGGCGCTGGCGCGGGAGGGTTGAAAGCCTTGGGGCAGGCCCAGGTGATCGAGGGCATACATCCTGTCCTCGCGGGTGAGGGCGTCGAAGCCGGCGGAGCGAAAGCGGCTGCTGAGAAGTTCGGCAGCCGCCTCGCCTATCCAATCCAGGCTGGGCTGCCCGCTATCGTTGTCAAAGGGCAGGACGAGCACAATGTGGGCGCGGTTGGCGGCGCTGCCGGAAGCCTGGCGAGCAGGTGCTTGGGCAGGCGCGCAAGCTGCGGCGAGCAGAGCGGCGAGTACAGCGAAAACCGCCTTCGCGGCGAGGCTAGGCAGCCGGCGCGTATGGAATGGGCCTGGCGTGGGCACGACATAGAGATTATAGGCTTTTGCAGATTGCGGAGGGGCAGTGGCTCGCCGAAGGTTGCAGCGGCGCCCGCAAAGAATGCGTGCGTCCTCAGCGCCGGTCCGAAGCCGGAGCTTCCGGATTTTCGGTGCGCGCTTCCGTGGGGCGGTTGAAGCGAAGCAGGGCGATCCACAGGCCATCGTCGTCGCGCCGCCAAACTACTGTACCGTCCAGTTCGGCGGCGATGGCTAGAGGCGTCATATCGTGGTAAAGGCCGAAGTAACGCTCGTCGAGAGCCTGGTTATACAGACCCAGGCGCATGAGCGGCGAGGGCGGGTCGTATTTGGTGGAAAAAACCAGGGCGGCGGAGTAATTTTCGGGATCTCTGGCGGCGCGGGCAATCTGCGCAGCGGAAAAATTGTCGATGCGGCACACATTCCAAGGGCGCCTCACATAGCCCAGCTCGGGATGGGTGAGCTCGTCGGTCATCGGCCAGGCGGTAAGCACAGTGGCTCCGGGAGCGAGCCGGCGGAGAGCGGCGATACCTTCCATGTGCATGCGGACGATGTGTGCGTAGGCAAGATTGTCCTCTGGGGCAAATCCGTAAGGCGGATTGATGAATAGCGCCAGCACAAAGGCCACGGCGGAAAACGCGGCGATGCCCTGCCAGTAAGGGATGCGGCGATAAAAGGTGGAAACAGCTACCAGGAGTATCAGAGGATACATGGGCAGCAGATAGCGGTTGAGGAGCGCGCCGCCCAGGACGCTGAAGAGAAGGGCATTGACCAGAAGCAGCCAAAAGATGCGGCGCAAGGCGGCGGGAGCGATGGTGGGCCGGTCATGGCCGCCGGCGTCAGGGCGCGGGGTGAGCAGGAGGGCGGCGAAGGTCATCAGCACGGGCACGAAGAGGTTCATGTGCGCGGTTAGGTCGAAGATGCGATGGCCGAAGGCGGCCAGGATTCGAAGCGGAACAAGCGTGGATTCTGCGTTGTAACGGACATAACCGGGGGCGCCGAAGAAAAGGCCGGTCTTTGCGTAGTGGTAGGCGTACCAGCCGATGAGGGGCAGAACGGAAGCCGAGAGCCAGGCCGGCTCGCGCCACAGTCGGAGGCCCCACGGACTGGTCTTCGCCGGTGGGGCAGAGAGCCGGAAGCGCGCGGACGCACGGCTGCGGAAGCCTTCAACCAGGCAGATTGCGGCCAAGGTGAGCGGAATGGCGATGGCTGTCTCCTTGCACAAGGCAGCGGCGGCAAACCAGAGGGCGGCGGCGCGCGGTTGGCGGTCGCGCGAGGGAAGCGCATAGACCAGTCCCCAGAGCGTGCAAGCGGCGGCAAATATGTCGGCCTGAGCGAGCGAGCTCTGCGCGAACCAGATGGGATAGAGGCCAGTGAGCAGGACGGTCCAGAAGGCGACCGGGGCAACGCCCATCAGGCGCATGGAGAGGCGCCAGACGGCCAACAACCCCAGTGCGGCAACCATGAGCACGGCCTCGCGGGTGACAGCGGGATGAAAGCCCGAAGCCTTCCACCAGAACGCCAGATAAATGCTGGGCAGGGGCGGATGAGCATTGTTCAGCGTGCTGAAGGGGATGAGCGAGCCGGTGCGGAAGAAATCCCAGGCGGCGGGAATGTAGTAGCCTGCCTCGTCCCAGTAATAAGGGAGACGCAGGAGGGTGAAGTGGCTGGCATAGAGCGCCACAAAGATCACTGGAAAGATCATCCAGAGAGGCAGCGGCGCATCCGGCCAGGGATTCAAGATTCTTTTCAGACGCAAAGGCTCGCTCCTTGCCCGCCTGCGGCCTCAAGGGCGGCGCCCCCCTCCGAAGTAGCGGCTCCCTGTTTCGCACCCCTCATCTTTTCCTCGCTACCGCTGCGGCCGCCAGCCGGCTCTCGCGCGGCCTATCATTCGCGGAGATGGCCGATTCCCTCGTCCTAATGCCTAATGCCTAATGCCTAATGCCTGTCAATTCACCGGCCCGCGGGGAAAATTCTGGTTCTGCGGCTCCAGATTCAAGGTTCCGAATGCCTGCTCATATTGGGCGAGGTTCTGGCCCAGGACGTTCCAGAGAGCCTTGGCCTGCTGCGGGCTGAGATAGATGGCCTGGTGGTTGCGGATGGTCACCTTTTCGGGGCTGTCGCTGGAGGCCAATCCGAAGACGAGCTGGAAATCCCACACGCTGACGCGCACCTGCACGCTGTTGGCGTAGGACTCGCGGTAGTCGGCGGTTTGAGCAAGATTGAGTTGAGGTTGTTGCGGTGTTGGGCTCATGATGCAAGATTACGCCAAAGAACCAGCCCTCAGCCGTCAGCCGTCAGCATTCAGCTTTACGCCTGACCGCGGCGGCGGTACGCCCCTGGCGGGGCAAGGTTCTAGCCGGCGGCTGATCGCTGATAGCTGAAAGCTCGTCACTGCGGTAGCGCAGGTCTGCGGCCAGCGGGCAGCCTTCGCAATCCGCAACGCGCCCGCAATGAGCCTTGCCCACCGCCACCGTGAGCGCGTGAAATTCGTTGTAGAGCCGTGCCCGGCCGGCTGCCGGATCGGCGGCGAAGGCGCGGCGAGTGAGATCGGTGAGAGCGTCGTAGGAGACTCGGCTCCTACCCGGCGGCGGGGCGAGCAGTTGGTGGCGCTCAACGATGCGGCGGAGGTACTCGTCGGCCACGGGAACAGGATGGTCGAGGGCGTAAAGGAGGATGGCGTCGGCGGTCTCGGGACCGACGCCGGGCAGAGCCAACAAACGGCGGCGCAGCGCGGGCGTGGGCGCGGCCGCGAGGGAGGCAAGCGAGCCGCCAAACTCCTCGTCGAGCATGGCGACAAATGCTTTGAGCGCGGGCGCCTTGCGCGTGATGAACCCCGATGGCCGAATCAGGCGTCGCAGCTCGTCGAGAGGGATCGACCGCAGGCCATCCATGGTGAGCGCGCCGGCGGCGCGCAGGCTGGCGAGCGAGCGCTCGACGGCCTTCCAGGCCGTGTTTTGCGTGAGATAAGCGCCCAGAATCACCTCAAAAGAGGTCTTCGCCGGCCACCAATGCTGCGGGCCGTAGGCGCGAAAAAGTTGATCGTGCATCCGGCGCAGGCGCCGGGCGGGATCGACGGCGATGGCGGCACGAGAGGCTTGTGCGGCCTGAGCCAGCCTGCCGGCGGCGGGCAGATTCCGTCCACGCCGGGCGAGCGATGCGGCAGTAGAAGTTCTGGTGAAGGGCACGGCAACCTTCAGGATAAAGGAGACGTGCGATAGAAGCCTGGTTCCGGCAGCCGGATGAGCTGCCGGCTTGGGAATGGGAATTATTTTGCCGTGGAGGACGAGGGCATGGAGCGAATATAGGCGATCAGCGATTTCATGTCCTGCGGGTTCAGGTTGGTGAGCGGCATGCCGCCCTCCTGCATGCGTTTGGAATGGTGCCGCAGCAGGTTTTCAAGAACATTGGCGGGGAGCAGCGAGGCCGTGCCCGCCAGCGGCGGCGCGGCGACGGTCCCGGTCAACCCGCCTACTCCGTGGCAGGTTTCGCAGTTCATGCTCTCGAAGATGCGCTCACCGCGTTTGGCCAGCGGACTCAGCGGGGCAGGCCGAGCGGGCGCCGGGGCAGCCGTGTTGGACGGGGCTGGCGGAGCCGCAGAGGGTTGCATATTCGCCGTGCCAACAGCGGGACTGGACTGCGCAGCCGGCGCTCGGGCGGAGGCAGGGGTTAGAGTGGACAGATAGGCCACCAATTGCTTTAGCTGCTGGTCGTTCAGAGCTACTGTCGGCATTCCCCCGCCGCGCATTGCGCGAGTTGGGTGGCGCAGCAGATAGGGCAGCTTGTCGCCGGGGAATTTCTTACTGATACCGATCAGCGAGGGAGCGAACCGCGTGCCCTGCGCGGAGGGTCCGTGGCAGGCAGAGCATCCTTGGGAAAGAAAGAGCGCGCGGCCTGGACTCGGAGCGGATGCGGGCGAAGCAGCAGCAACCGCACGAGATGAAGAGACAGCCCCGCCGGGAAGAGTTGGGGATGCGGAGCGAACCCCATTTGTGACCGCCGAAGGAGCAGGCGCAGAACCCTCCTCCGGATAAGGAACGCCGCCATTTTCCGAAGCGAACGCCATGGCCGCCGACTGCTGCGGCTGCGGCTGCTGTTGGGCCTGCTGCGCCGGCGGCTTGAGTGTGCGCAAAAAAGCAATCAGGGAGTCAAGCTGGCCGGCCGTTCCCGCGAAGGGCGGCATTCCGCCAGCCTTCATCTTGGCATTTGGATGCTGCAATAGCTGTGTTAGCTGCGGGCCAGAAAGATGAGCGATCAACGGAGCAAGAGCAGGCGCCACCGCACCCTGTCCGGCTGGCCCGTGACAAGCCGAGCAAGCGTGCTGCTGGAAGATCTGGCTGCCTGCGGCTGCCTGCGCTGAGAGTTGCTTGGGCGCCGGAGCGGCGGCTTGCGGTAGTCCGGCCGCCGCCGGCGCGGCCTGTGACGCGGCGACAGGCGCCTGCGCAATTTCGCCGGAGGTCGGTTGTACGTTGGCTGCGGCGGTTCCGATCACTCCCAGGTAGGCGAGCAGGGCCGACATGTCGCTATTCGATATGTCGAAGGAAGGCATGTGACCGGCTCTCATGGCGGCATTGGGGTTGTGCAGCAGTGCGGTCAACTGCGGCCCCGAGAACTTGGTGGTGATGCCTTCGAGGCTGGGCGCAACCATAGTTCCCATGCCGGTGTCGCCGTGGCAGCCGGAGCATCCCTCAGACTGAAAGACCCCTCTGCCCTGCGACACCAGCGGATTCACAGGGCCGGTGGGAAGCGCCAGCGGACCCGTTGCGCCCGGTGACTCGATATAGGGACGGAAGGGCGCTTTCGTATAGGCCCTTTCCTGCTCTGCTTGACGCGCCAGTTGAGCGGCTACGGTGGGGTCGTCCTCGTCGTCGATCCGGCTCCTGATGCCCAGGAAGAAGATGCCCACGAGGACGATGCCCACCGCCAGCACGGGAATGGGCCTGCGCCACGGCCTGCGCTCCAGGCTGCGGTCGAGGAACGGCAGAAGGAAGAACAACGCTGCCAGCAGGGCGGGCGTAACCACGACCGCGATGACGGCTTTCGGCCCCTCCCAGAGCTTGAGCCATTCAAAGAAAGGCAGGTAATACCACTCGGGCCGCGGCAGATAGTGGGTGTTGGCGGGGTTGGCGATGGGACCGAGACCGATGGGGTGGAAGTAGGCCAGAAAACCCAGACCCACCATCAGTAACAGGGCAAACGCCATATCCATGAGGACCTGGCGCGGGTAGAACCCCTCCGGCGGCAGCGTGGGATGAACTGGATTTTCGTGCATTGGGCCGGCCGCGCCGGCTTTGCGAAAAAGGTAAATGTGAATGCTGATGAAGGCGAAGATGCAGGCGGGAATGAGAAAGACATGAGCGACGTAAAAGCGCGACAGTGTAAGAGTGCCGATGGTGTCGCCGCCGCGCATCAGCTTTGTGAGCCAACCGCCGATGAGCGGCACTTCGCCGACGATATTGGTGCCCACCGCGGTAGCGAAATAGGCTCTCTGATCCCAGGGCAGCAGGTAGCCGGTGAAACCCATGCCCAGCACCAGCAACGAGAGTGTGGCCCCGGACATCCAGAGCAGTTCGCGTCTTCCCTTGAAGGAGCCATAGAGAAAGGTTTGCAGAAAATGCAGCAGGAGCACGATGATCATCGCGCTCGATCCATAGTAGTGGAGGCTGCGCAGGAAGTCGCCCGCGGCGACCTTCTTGGTGATGTAGGCTACGCTGGTATGGGCGGTCTCAGCCGAGGGCACGTAATAAATAGCCAGGCAGATGCCGGTAATGATCTGCGAGATAAAGATGAAGAGCAGCCCAGAGCCAAAAACGTAAGCGAAGCGCGCTCCGCCCGGAATCGGCTCGTCGAGCGATTCCTCCATCAGCTTATTCACTTCGGCGCGCCTGTCCAGCCAACGGTATAGGCGTTTCGAAAGGCTCTCGCCGGAGGATGTGGCGGAAGCTAATTTTTCCTTTTCGTCCACAGTTTGCTCCTCATCCCGGTTAACTGACTACTTCTCTATTGGGGACGTCTTCCCGGAAAAATTCAAAACGAACCTGCAGTTTGCCGTTCTTCACGCGGTGGGGAAGGGGATCCATCCCCCGCGGCGCCGGGCCCTTCACGAGCTTCCCATCCGGCGAAAAAATGCTCCCGTGGCAGGGACAGAGAAAATCGTCTGCATTCTTCTGCCAGGAGACGCTGCATCCCAGGTGGGGGCAGATGGCGGATAGGACCTCGAATTCTCCCCCGCTGGTGCGATTCACGTAGACCGATTGCGCAGACTCCACCTGACGCCAGCCGTCGAGCTGGGCGAAGGTGATGGTCTTGCGGACAGGAGCGGAGATTTCAGCAAACTCGCTGAGATCACCCACGTCAGCCCACGCGATTCCCGAGGCTTTGGCATAGATCGGATAGAGAACGTACCGCAGCACCGGAACGGCAAGAATGGCGCCCATTCCTGCCGAGCCAATGGCCAGCAATGCCCCGAAGAAGGAGCGCCGGTTGATGATAATGACATCTTTTCTTCCGGCTAGATTGTCCTTACTTAGTTCCTGTTCCACGCTGTCTCCTAGAAGTTCAACCACAGAGCCATATAGGTGGTGTTGTTGTCAGAAGCATTCCGGTGGGCGCCGTCGTAATTGGTGCTGGCGCCGTTAAATTTGAAGTAGCCTGAGTAGTTGAAATCGATGTCGATGTTTTGCACCGGCCAGAAGGCGAGCTGCGCAATATATCCGCTCGTATCGGGATCGCCATTTTCGCTGCCGGTCAGCGGAGCCGGCGCGTAAAGCAGGGGATCGCGATTGCCGGTGGTGGAAAACAGCGCGCCGGTCGCGCTGTATCGGTTTCGCCAATGATATGTGCTATCCAGCTTGAAGGTATTCAGATGATTCAAGGCCGTGCTTGCTCCGGCGGCCGCATACGTTGCGCCCAAATCCGATTTCTCATGGATGTACGTTCCATGAGCGTCGAGAAGGTTGGGGCCGAAGGGGTGTTCGTATTGAAAATCGAAGGCGGTGTCCACGTAGCGGTCTTCGGGCCCGGAGATCGCATTGGGGAATGAGTTAACATCCATGCCATAAGTTCCGACCTCGAGATAGTTATCGCTCCAGGTTTGTTGCCATGCTGCCCGCCAATAAGGAGCGGCGCCGCTGATGTTATATTGCTCTCCCGCTCCCGTTATGGGTGTCGCCGCGCCGGCATGTTCGGAGCGGTAGAGGGTAATGTCGCCGTAGAGATGGTTGTTCCACATCCCATAACCGCCCAGCCCCGCCACATCCTGGCCGAGGGTGCCGTTGATGATGGGAGAGGCGAGCGGACTTACGCTGGAAGCGGTGGAGATCCAGGGAAAGCCCCATGCCGGGGTGCTGTTCCAGATATCTTCGACGGTGGGGTTGTTATTGATGGTGATCCCGTAGTCCAGGGTCTTGTGCAGCAGCTTGCTCTGGTTGGCGTAACGCAGGTCGGTATTGTCCATGCCGAAGTGGTCTTCGGCGTGCGAGTAAGTAACCTGGGCCAGCCCGCCGAAGTGGGATGCGAACGCGCCGGCTAGAAAGATGCTCAACTGCTGTGGAAAGCCCGCGGAGTTGTTCTGGGTCGCGGGCTGGTTCGCCTGGTATGCGGTGTCGGAAAGCAGCATCATGACCGCGAGAGGAATCTTCATGGAAAGACGGAGCGCCTTACTAGTCCCAACCTTCTCGTTTTTGCCGGTCTTTGCCAGCAGATATCCGTGCAGCTTGAAGTTACGGCCAAAAGCGGTCAGTTCCGGAGGATTGCTGTGGCAGACATTGCAGGACAGATCCGTCTGACGGGCAAAGCTCGGTACGGCATAGGCCCAATTCACGGCGATTAAAAAATATGCTGCCGCCAAAACGCGCAGGATTTTTCGCATAACCCCCCTTTCCCTCCGTTGGGGCCCATCGTCGCGGCCGCATCGCGGGAAGTCTATTTATCGTGCGCAGCGGAAAGCTGAGCGATTCCGCCACTCTGGATTGGGATGCAAAAAAGCGGAGAGGTGTTGATCTCCGGCAATTTCAGCACCAGGGAATACCATTCATCACGGGCAGCCTCGCGCCCAGCGTGGGTGCGTTTGGCCTCTACAAATCTTAGTAAACCATGCGGCAGGCCAGCAAGGGGGCAGCACGCGACAGGGTGCGGCGATCTGTAAGATAAAAATGGATCCAAGATCGAGCCCCTTCGGAGAAGCGGCGAAGGAGCAGGCGGAGATGCGGCTGTATGCGTGGAGACCCAATGAAGAGTTACACGGAGTATTTGGTATTTGAGACCCACAAGCGCCGGGAGATGGTGCACATCACCGGCGAGGTGGAAGAGATTGTGTGCCGCAGCGGCGTCAAAGACGGGCTATGCTTCGTTTCTCCCATGCACATCACGGCGGCGATCTATGTCAACGACCTGGAGAGCGGGTTGATCGAGGACATCGGCGAGTGGCTGGAGAAGCTGGCGCCGGCGCGGCCCGATTACCGCCATCACCGCACCGGCGAAGACAACGGGGACGCGCACCTGAAGTCGCTGCTCTTGCACCATGAGACGACCTTGCCGGTGACCAACGGCCGTCTCGACCTGGGAACGTGGCAGCGGATTTTCTACGCGGAGTTCGACGGCCAGCGGCGCAAACGGGTGATCGTGAAGGTGCTGGGAGTAACGGCGAGCGAGACAGACTAGTGCTCGTCGGTAATCTTGCGCCAGGAACCGCTGGGCGGCAGGGAATTCGAAGCGGCGAAGTTGATTCTGGTGCGGGGCAGTACGACGAGATCGACGCGGCGATTCTGGGCGCGGCCCTCGGCGGTCGCGTTGCTGGCCACAGGATGATATTGCGCGTATCCGGCGGCCGAAAGGCGGTCGGGAGGGATGGCTTTCAGTTCCAGGAAGAGGCGGAGGATTCCCGTGGCGCGGGCGGTGGAAAGCTCCCAGTTGGAGTCGAATTGGGCGTTGTGGATGGGTACGTTGTCAGTGAAGCCCTCAATGCGAACGTCATAGGGCGTGTGGCCGAGCGTGGCGGCGATCTGACGGAGAGTGGGCAGGGACTGGGGCTTGGGGGTAGCCGAGCCGGAATCGAAGAAACCGGCCTCGCGCAGGCTGATGACCAGCCCGTCCTGACCCATATGGATGGAGACGGTGCGGTTGGCGACCTGTTGGGCGAGGGTTTGTGTGAGTTCGCTGCCGATGCGGTTGAGGTCGTTCTTAACCTGAGCGGGAGACAGCAGATCCTCCTCCATCACGGTGCTCATGGGCATGTCGGCCTCGCCGGCGCCGGGCCCGCCGGATAACTTGGAGGCTTTGCTTGCGGCCCCGGGAAAGATGCCCATGGAGCGGAAGGCGGACTGGATGGAGGCTGCAACCGCGATCTGCTGTTTTTGCTTGGCATTGGCGAAGGCGTAAAGGACGACGAAGAAGGCGAACATCAGGGTGATGAAATCGGCATAGGAGACCAGCCAGCGGTCGTGGCCGATGCGGCCCTTGTTGGAATGGGGGTTCATGCGGCGCGCTCTTTCTTTTCGCGGTTGAGGTCGTCGAGGAAGCCGCTGAGCTTGATTTCGAGCATACGCGGGTTCATGCCCTCAAGGATGGAGATGACCCCTTCGAGCATCATCTCGCGGCGGCGGTGTCCATCGCGGATGCGCAGGTGCATCTTGCCGGCCAGGGGCAGAAAGAAGAGATTGGCGAGACCTACTCCGTAGATGGTGGCTACGAAGGCCACGGCGATGCCCCGGCCCACCGCGTGAATGTTGTCGAGGTGCTGCATCACCTGAATCAGGCCGAGGACGGCGCCGAGGATGCCGATGGTTGGCGAGAAGCCGCCGGCGGACTCGAAGACGGCGGGCAGGCGTTCTTCCTCTTCGGTGATCGAGTCGAGGCTGACGCGCATCATTTTGCGCAATTCGGCCGGCTCGGTGCCATCGACGGCCAACATGACGGTCTGTTTGAGGAAGGGGTCCCGAATGCCTTCGAGGTCGGCGTCGAGGGCGACCACACCTTGACGGCGGGCCTTGTTGGCGAAGGCGACCAGCAACTGGATGAGTCCTGCATCGTGCTTCTGCGGCGCAGCGAAGATATGGATCAGGCTGCGAAAGGCGGCGATGACCGTAGTAAGAGGGAACTGCAAGAGCACCGCGCCCAGCGTGCCCCCGAAGACGATCAGAGCGGCCGTGGGCTGCAGAACCTGGCCCAGGTTTCCACCCTCGATCAGAAGCCCGGCGATAATGCCGGTGAGGGCTAGAAATACGCCGCCGATGCTTGCTTTATCCATGAGCCGCTCCTCGATCTTCAGCCGGGCAGGTGGTGGATGCCGATTGGCCGGTTTTCAATGCGCGTGGCCGGGGCTCGATTGGAGCGGCGCCGCAGGCGCTCCCGGTTGCCCTGCCAAGTCGAGGCTGGCCAGAGCGGCAACGCGCTCCAGGCCGGCCAGATTGGGCAGGCGCTTGGCTACGCCCGCCAGCAGGCGCGCGCGGTAGGCGAGCACTCGCTCGACGACCTCCGCGGTTTCCTCGCGCACAATCAGCTTTTCTCCGTTGATCAACGTCAGCATCGTGTCCGGCGAGGCTTCGGCGGTCTTGATCAGATCGCTATTCAACACGATGGCAGTCCCGTTGAGGCGGGTCAGTTCGATCATCGCCAAGAACTCCTTTGCAGAGGTTATCGGCAGGCCGGAGGAAAGGTTAAAAAATTAGAACCAAGCCGGCGAAAGTGTCCGCCGCGGGACACAAAAGACGGGGGGATAAAGTCCGAAAGGCTCGCGCCGAAGAAGGGGCCAGATGCGTCGGTTCCGCGCCGAGAGCAGCACCCCAGGGTCATCCATAGGGGAGCGCATCCGGACCAGGGACCGCAAATCACCGCATCCAACAAGGAGAACCCCATGTCCCTGGGTGTCTTGAACAACCTCTCCGCGGTGTATGCGGAGAACGCACTCAACAATAGCAACAACAGCCTGAGCACGGTTCTCGAGCAGTTGTCCACCGGCTCGCGGATCAACTCCGGGGCCGACGACGCCGCCGGCCTGTCGCTGGTCGACGGCTTGGAAGCCAACCAGACGGCGCTGACCCAGTCGGAGACCAACGCCACCGAAGGCGTGGGCCTGTTGCAAGTGGCCGATGGCGCACTGTCGCAGGTCACCAGCCTGCTCAACCGCGCGGTTACGCTGGCTACCGAGGCCTCCAACGGCACGCTCAACTCCACGCAGGACGCAGCCGCCAACCAGGAGTACCAGTCGATCCTGTCAGAAATCAACAACATCGGCGCCACGACCACCTATAACGACCAAGCTGTTTTCGACTCCAACACCAATATCTTTGTCGGCGACGCCTCCAGCACCGGCTCGTCGATCGACGACCTCAATATCCGCTCGTTGTCCTCCTCTAGCGTGGGCGACACGGCGGGCGCGATGAACTATAGCGCCGGCCAGAACGAGTTTGTCGATCTCTCCACAGCCACCGTGAACGCTCAGTCGACCGACTCGCTCGACGCGGGCGGCACCTTCACCATCAGCTACGTCGATGCTTCGGGTAACCCGGGCACAACGACGATTACGCCGGCAACGGACACCGTGAACGGACTGATCTCCGCCATCAACGGATCGGGTCTAGGCCTGACAGCCACCTTCACCACGGGAACCGCGGCTGGGGATTCGGCTGCCGGTAGCCAGACCGGCATCGAGATCGTCGGCGGGCACATCGAGAGCGGAACCGCTCCGACGCAAGCCAATCAAGACCAGGAGATCGCTCAGGGAACGACCGCGATCTACGACACCAGCAGCGGCCAGACAAGCACCGCGCCGGCCACCCTGGCCAACGACGCGAGCGGCGGCGTGGCGACGATCAGCTACACCGACAGCGGCGGCCAGAATCTGAGCTCAACTAACCTGACCTCACAAGCCGACGCGCAGGCGGCGCTGACGGCGCTGAGCACAGCCATCAGCGATGTGGCCGCCCAGGACGGCTACATCGGCGCCCAGATCAACACGCTCAACTCGGTCAGCAACGTGATGAGCACGCAGCAGGAGAACGTGCAGTCGGCCCAGAACGCGGTGCAGGCCACCGACTACGCCTCCGCAACCTCCAACATGAGCAAGTACGAGATCCTGACCCAGACCGGCATCTCGGCCTTGGCGCAGGCCAACAGCGTGCAGCAGGAGGTGCTGAAGCTGTTGCAGTAAACACAGCTCCCTACGGATAGATCTCTGGTCCGTGGGGTGAAATCAACCGGGGTAGTGTGAACGCGGCGCAAGGCCGCCAGCGGCAGAAGGGGTGCTCTCACGGGCGCCCTTCTGCTTGGGCGCCAAAGCCGGCCGCCGCGGCGGAGCGATTCATCTCTTTCGAGCCTTCGCCGATAAGAGCGGCATCAGGCGGTGGGCGCCGGAGAGGCATCTTCGGCGACGCGGGGCGTGGATGAGGGTTTTCCAATGCGCCCGATCGCGGTGTGGATTCGGGGCTGCTTTCATTCATGGCGGAGGGTTCGATGGGCACGGTAGGGTTGAGTTTCGGGTCGCCGACCAGCGGCACGGGGTTCGACGTAAGCTCGACCGTGGCCCAGATTGTAAGCAACCTCCAGCAGGTGGTAACGCCCTGGCAGAACCAGTTGAGCAGCCTGGAGAGCCAGGACACGGTGATCTCCAATCTGGGCACACTGCTCTCGAATCTCTCCAACGACATGAGCTCGTTGACTGACTTGCAAGGGATTCTTGCGGAGAAGACGGGGTCGAGCTCGGACACCAATGTGCTGGAGCTGACGGCGGCCTCGTCTTCGGCCACCGCGGGCACGCACACAGTGGTGGTGAATAGCCTGGCCCAGACCGCGAGCGGCTATCTGGCGCCGCTGGCCAGCGCCTCGGCGACGCTCACGGGCTCAATCACGCTCCAAGTGGGCAGCGGCACGGCGCAGACCATCACTCTCAACTCCAGCGACGACACGCTGTCGGGCCTGGCCTCGGCCATCAACGCTTCCGGGGCGGGCATTACGGCCAGCGTACTCACCGACGCCAACGGCTCGCGGCTGAGCCTGGTCTCCAACACTTCGGGCGCGGACGGCAACATCACGGTGAGCAACAACTCGCTGAGCGCGGCAGCGGCGAATACGCTGAACGCCAGCGTAACGGCCGGCAGCGGCAGCGCGTATTCGACCGCGCTCTTTACCGCTGTAGCCAGCACCAGCGAAGCGCTGACCTCGACCGGAACGCTGAGCGTGACGGTGGGCAGCGGCAGCCCGCAGACGATCAACATGAGCGCGGTGGCGACGGCCGAAGGCGGCACCACGCTTGCCGACCTCGAGTCCTACATCAACGCCAACTCTTCGGGGCTGGGCTTCAGCGCATCGATTGTGAACAACAGCGACGGCACGGCCAGCCTCCAGCTTACCTCGGGAACGGCCGGCCCGGCGGGGACGCTGGCCGTCACCTCCGGCCTGGTGGACCCCAGCACCGCGCTGGCTTATACCTCCGCGGTCACCGGAGTCAATGCCAGCCTTACGGTGGACGGCGTAGAACTGTCGAGCGCCTCCAATACCGTGTCCAACCTCATCCCCGGCGTTACCTTCCAGCTTTTGGCGCCCAGCCCGCAGGAATCGAACGGCAGCCCCGAGCAGGTGCAGGTCATCATCGGCAACGACAACACGGGGGTCGAGAGCACGGTCAACCAGTTCGTCAGCGACTATAACTCGCTCATCAGCGCCATCAATACGCAGGAGGGGAATACCAGTTCAGGCACCGCTGAGCCGCTCTTCGGCTCGCCCACGCTTTCCTTGCTCCAGCAGCAGCTTTTGGGCAGCCTGAACATGCAGAACCCGGACGGCTATTTCACTTCGATTCCAACGAATTTGAACGCCACCCTGAGCGGCTCGATCACCATCCAGGTGGGCAGCGGATCGGAGGAAACCTTTGTCATCGGCGCGGGCACTTCGGGCAATGGAACCTTTTACACAGGGAGCGGCGTGGATACGCTCTCCGGGCTGGCCGGCGCAATCAATTCGGCGGACATCGGCGTGACCGCGGCCGTGGTCACGAGTAATGGGCAATCGATGCTGACCCTGGCCTCCCAGACCGATGGATCGAGCGGCGCGCTGGCGGTGACCTCCGCTCTGACCACAAACCCCGCGGTCCTGAGCTACACCGATACAGGGGGCTATACCGGCACCACGGCGGACAGCGGCACGGTGGGCGAGATGGCCAGCAGCAGCGACGCGCTCTCAGGATACATCACGATTCAGGTGGGCAGCGGCACGCCGCAAACCGTGAACGTGGGCGGCTCTTCCACTCCCGGCACGGTTGCCGGCCTAGCCACGGCGATCAATGACGCCAACATCGGGGTCACGGCGTCGGTAGTGAACAACAGCGACGGAACGGTGAGCCTCTCCCTCCAGTCAGGCACGGACGGCGCGGCCGGGGCGCTGACCGTGGACACCTCTAACCTGACGGATACGACAACTACCCCGCTGAACTATACGGCGTCGTCGGACATCGGCAGTCTGACCGATCTGGGCATCAGCGTGAACAACGATGGCTCGCTCACCTTCGACGCCAACACGCTGGACTCCTTGCTGAACACCGATTATTCGAGCGTGGTGGGATTTTTCCAGAACGCGAACAGTTGGGGCACGACCTTCGCCAACGTACTGACAAACGCCGGCACCAGTTCGCCGGCCGGCATCCTGGCGCTGGCCGAGAGCTCGAACAGCAGCACCGAGTCGACTCTGAATGCCGAGATATCCAAGGAAAGCAGCATGATCTCGGCTGAGCAATCGAGTTTGACCGCGGAGCTGAACAGCGCCAATGAGATTCTCCAAGAGCTGCCCTCGCAGTTGAACGGCATGAACGAGCTCTACTCGGCAATCACGGGCTATGACCAGAATATGAACGGCTAAGGAGCCAGAAATTCATGGGAAGTTACCGGGAGCATGCGTTGGATGGGGCGTCGGCGGTGGATCTTGTTGTGGCGTTGTACGACGGCATCATCCGCTTTTTGTACGCCGCGATGGAGGCGGTAGAGCGCGGCAACGCGGAGGAACGCAGAGCGGCGGTCAAGCGCGCGCTGGACATCGTGCTTCACTTGCAGGCGCGGCTGCGCATGGATGTAGGGGGAAAGCCGGCGCAGGCGTTGAGCGAGTTTTATGCCTCGATCTTTGCGCAGATCCTGCAGGCCTCCCAGTCAGCCTCCAAGCCGAAGTTCGAGCACGCCATCGCCTGTGTGCGCAATGTGCGCAATGCGTGGCGCCAGGTGGCCCGAGAAATACCGATTGACGCGGGGGCGCAGCCATCCGCGGGACGGTTGCTGACCATGCCGCCGCGCAGCCCGGCGGGCAGCGGCAGTTCCGGCAGAGAAGCAGATTCCGCGGCGTCTTCTAACTGGACGGCCTGAAGGGCGTTCAAGCCGCCACCTGAACCACTCGCTGGGCGAGCGGCTCGCTGGCCCTAGTTGGCGACCGTAAGTTCCTCCTCGATCTGCTGCTTCCGGCAGAGGCTGGCGTAGTAGCCGTCGAGAGCCAGCAGCTCATCGTGCCGGCCCGCCTCCACAACTCTGCCGTGATCGAGCACCGCGATGCGGTCCGCATTGCGAACCGTAGACACGCGGTGCGAGATGAGAATGGTGGTGGCGGAGGCGGCATAGTTGCGCAGTCCGCTCAGGATGCGCTCTTCGGTGTAGGTGTCCACGCTGGCCAGGGCGTCGTCGAGTATGAGAATGGCGGGATGGCGCACGAGGGCGCGGGCGATGGCTGTGCGCTGCTTCTGCCCGCCCGAGAGGGTGACGCCGCGCTCGCCGACCATGGTTTCATAGCCCTGCGGAAACTCCTCGAATTCCTGGCGAATGTGGGCGGCTTCGGCTGCCGCTAGAAGCTCCTCCGCGCTGGCGTGGGGCGCGCCGAAGACGAGGTTTTCGCGGATGGTCTCACTGAACAGAAAGGTTTCCTGGGGCACCATGCCGATGTTGCGGCGCAAGACGGCGAGGGGATAATCGCGCACCGGGCGGCCATCGATGAGCAGCGATCCCTCCGGCGCTTCATAGAGGCGCGTGATGAGATGGACGAGCGTGGACTTGCCGGAGCCGGTGGGGCCGACGATGGCCAGGCTGGAGCCGGCGGGAATGTGGAGCGATACGTCGCGCAAAACCGGCGCGCCGTTGTAATTGAAGTTGAGATGGCGGAATTCGATCTCCCCTCTCAGCACTGTCTCTGGTCCAAAAGCTGAAACCGCGGAGCGGCGGTCGTCGATAGCCGGCTCAGCTTGCAGCAGCTCGTAGATGCGCTTAACCGAGGCGGTGCCGCGCTCAAAGATGTTGATGACCCAGCCCACGGCGATGATGGGCCAGATGAGCATAATCATGTAAGTGTTAAAAGCCACGAACTGCCCGACGTTGATGCGATGGGCTAGCACCAGGTGGCCGCCGGCGAGCAGGGTAATGATCATGGAGACGCCGAGGATGAACTCCAGCGTGGGCCACAACATGCCCATGAGCTGCACCAGGCGCAGAGAGCGGCCGATGTAGCGCAGGTTCAGCCGCTCAAAAAGGCCGATTTGGGCTTCCTCGCGGGCAAAGGCGCGGATGAGCCGCACTCCGGAGTAGTTTTCCTGAGCCTGCGCGGAGATTTCGGAAAAACTGGCCTGGATGCGCTCGAAGCGGGCGTGGATGCGGCTGCCGAAAAACTGGATGAGAATACTCGCCATGGGCATGGGCGCCAGGGCCACGAGGGTGAGATACGGACTGATGTGCAACATGAAGATCAGCGCGAATACGCTCAGGAAGATGGTATTGGCGCTGTACATGAGACCGGGGCCGAGCAGCATGCGCACCGCGGTCAGGTCGTTCGTGGTGCGGGCCATCAGGTCACCGGTGCGGTAACGCTGATAGAAGCCAGTGTCCTGGCGCTCCAGGGTGCGGAAGAGATCGTTGCGCAGATCGAACTCGATTTTGCGCGAGATGCCGATCAGGATCCATCGCTGGGCGTAGAGGAAGATGCCTTTGGTGAGAGAGATCAGCACCAGCAAGGCGGCTAAGAAAAGGATCGTTTCGCGTGTAGTTCCCCTTTTGAGGCCGTTGACGGCCGCTTCAAGAACGATGGGAAACAGCACCGCGACGGCATTCGTGGCGACCGAGGAGAGCGTGCCGCGCAGAAAGCCCCAGCGATAGCGGCGCATGTATCCGAATAGGGGGCCGAGGTCGCGGAGCATGGAATTATTGTACGGGTTTCTTCAAACTTTCAAGGCCGCACCTTGCGTAGAGCAGCCTTAAGTCGGTGTGCGCAAGAGCAGATAGCTGCCCACCAAGCCGAACAGCACATCGGCGGACCATGCAGCCAGCGGCGCGGGCAGGTAGTTGACGTTGCCCATGGCGCCGAAGAGACCGTCCACGACCCAGTAAGCGAGCGCGACGGCGATGGCCACGGCGATGCTGGTGAGCGAGCTGCGGCGGCCCATGGAGAGCGCGAAGGGGATGGCCAGCACGGCCATGATGACAGCAATGAGCGGGTAGGCGAGTTTGTGCCATAAGGCCACGCGCAGGCGCATGGTGTCGAATCCGCTCTGGCCGAGGTCGCGGATATAGCGGCTGAGTTGATCGAAGCTCATCTCCTGGGATTCCAGATTTTCCTTCTTGAAATACCGGGGAGTTTCGTGAATCTCCGGGAAGCTGGCCTGGTTGAACTCTTGGTATTGGGTTACGTTAGCGCCCTGAATGTCGCGCACCCAGCCGTTCTGGAAGCGCCATCCGCCGCCGGCCTGGTCCCAGGAGGCGCGGGCGGCGAAGATGCGGCGCGTGATCTGGAAGGTGGAGGGGTCGAGTTCGAAGATGGAGAGGTTAGCGAACTCGTCGCGGCCAGGATCGAAGAACTGGTAATAGAAAATGCGCGCGGGCTTGCCGGGGCGGGTCTGCCCGAAGATCCAGTGCTGCTCCGGCTGGAAAAAGGTTTGCGGAGGGCGGCCCTTGATGACGTTGTACAGAGCCTCCTGGCGGCGGTTGGCCTGGGGCAGATAGGACTGGTCGAAGAGGAAGAGGCTGACGGCAAAGACGGCGGCGATGGAGACAATAGGAACGACCAGGCGGTAGAGGCTGATACCGGTGGCCTTCATGGCTACGATCTCACTGTTGCGGTTGAGTACGCCGAAGGTGACCAGCGTGGCGATGAGCACCGCCAGCGGTGTGATCTGGTAGATCATGCTGGGAGTAAGGTTGACAAGATAGTCGCCGACGATGATGAGGGCGATGTGGTTACGCAGAATGTCGCCGACAAGACCGAAAAAGGTGAAGACCAGGATGAGCAGAACGAAGCCGGCCAGCATGAGAAGAAAGGTAGTGAGGAACTCACGCAGCACGTACCCGTCGAGAATGAGCAAAAACGGATTGCGGGGGTAGGCGTGCTGCCAGTCCGGATGGAGCTTGTGCAGAAGGCCGGAGACGGGGGAGCCATTGGCTTTGGCGGGGATGGCGAGCCTGGGTTTGCGCATGCGCTCGCTCCATTTGGCGAGGGCGTTCAGGAGGCGGCCGCCGCTGGCCATCTGCCAGAGCAGAAAGGTTCCCGCGCAGGCGAATAGCAAGTTGGCGGACCACACTGCGAAGAAAGCGTCGAGCTTGTTCTGACGGCCCAGGGCGATGCCGGTGGAGGAGAGAAAGTAGTAGACGAAGACCAAAAGGATGGTAAACACGAAGCCCGAGCTCTTGCCGCCGCGGCGCGAGGCCGCGCCCAGGGGAACTCCCACCAGCATCAGCACCAGGCAGGCGGCGGGAAAGGCGAAGCGGCTGTGCATCTCAATGAGGTACCGTTTGGCGTCAGGGCCGTGAATGCGCTCGAGCAAAGCGCTCATGGGCAAAGCGTAGACGGCGGTTTCCAACCGGCCCAAGTGAACGCTGCCCGGCTGGTTGAGCTGTAAGGGCATATCGGTGGTGGCGAAGGTGGAGATGTTGTACTGTTGCGGATGGCCGGGCGCGGCCTCTTGCTGCGCACCGTTGCGCAGCCGCATCAACAGCTCCTGGTGGTCGTTGACCACAGTGGCGGAGGCGGCGGTGAGGATGGTGGGATTAGAGCGGTCGCTGACGTTAGCCATGAAAATCTGGCGCCAGTTGGCGGCGCCTGTGCCGGAGCGTACGTCCTGCACGTAAAGCACGGCATTGCGGAAGTCCTCGTAGAAGACACGCGGCTGGATCTCATAGGAGGCCTGGGAAGTTTCGAGGGCGTGTTGCAGGTTCAGGATGGCCTGATTGGCGCACGGGGCCAGGTAGAGGGAGTTGGCCAGCCCCAAGAGCGTGCCGGCGACGGCCACGATAGAGGAGACTCGCAAAAGGTAGCCGATGCCCAGGCCGGAGGCGCGCATGGCGATCACCTCGCTGTCCGCAGCCAGGCGGCTGAGGCCCAGCAGGATGCCCACAAGAACCGACATGGGGATGGTGACCTTGAGCAGGTTGGGCAGAGTGAACAGAAAGACTTCCATCACCTTCGCGAGCGTGGAACTGTTCCGTACTACGACCTCAAGGACTTGGGGCAACTGCGGCATGAAGAGGATAAAAGTGAACAGCGCGCACCCGATAAGCGTGTAGGAGAGAATCTCGCGGAGGATGTATCGGGTGAGAATGCGCACAAAGGAACCTTGGAGCCTATTTAGCCGGGAGATGCCTTCCGGCTTGGACTTAACCGTGACGTGCGATGAGCACCATCAGCAACAGAATAACAACCGGAATCAGGGCCAGGGCTGCGTAAAACAACAATTTACGCGGAAGGTGAGACTTGCGCTTCCGCCAGTCGCGCAGCTCGCTGCGAGGGGCCGCGCCCACCTCGTTCAGATGCTGGAGGTCCCAGAGGAAGTCATGGGCTGTGGCATATCGATTCTTGGGGTCTCGCTCCAGAGCACGGTACAGGACCTCCTGCAGTTGAGGGGAGATTGCGGGGTTGGCCACGCTGGGCGGCAGCGGGTGGTTCAACAGACGGTCGTTCATGACGGCCAGCGGCGAAGGGCCGGAAAAAGGCACCTTGCCGGTGAGCATCTCATAGAGGATCACGCCCATGGCATAGAGGTCGGTGCGGCCGTCGCCGCGTTTGCCTTTTACCTGCTCTGGAGCGATGTAATCCGGAGTTCCGAGCGTAGCGGTGAAGTTGGCGTAGGTGAGGCGGCGGGCGCCGATGTCCCCGGCGATGCCGAAGTCGATGAGCTTGATGCTGTCGTGGTCATCCACCATGATGTTTTCGGGTTTGAGGTCGCGGTGGACGACCCCGTTGGCGTGGATATAGTCGAGCGCCTCCAGGACGCCGGCGGCGATGCGGAGGGCGCGGTCCTGGGGCAGCTTGCCTTGGTTGAGAATCTGGCGGAGAAGACGGCCTTCGCACCACTCCATGACCATATAAACGCGGGAGCGGTCTTCGCCGGCGAAGACGCGCATCACGTTGGGGTGGTGAAGCTTTTCGCCGATCGCCGCTTCGCGCTGAAAACGGTCGAAGAGGATGGGATCGGCTTCCATATCGGGGTGGGGAATCTTAAGGGCCACGGTGCGGTTATCGCGCAGGTCGGTGGCGCGGTAGATGGAAGCCATTCCGCTGCGCGCAACGGGCGTCTCGATGCGGTATGAATCGAGCTGCGCACCTGTTTCCAAGCTGTCATAAAAGCCCATCGCGTGGCGTTCTCCAATCCCGCAACTGGCTTTAGATTAGCCGGAAACGGCGTTGGAATGATAAGAATTCCGTAAGTATTTCTTACAGCGTGTTTCATAAATGGCCGCTGCGGCAGGCCAAACTCCTGGAACCCGGCTTGTTGCCGGGTTCCACACGAGACGGAACCATCCGCATGGGGTTTATGAAACACGCTGTAGGCGCTTTGCAATGTTTCAGGCGGGAAGCCGGTAGGGGCGGCCGCGATACATGCCCACCTGCTCGACTGAGCGGATACGGATTACCTGCGCGGTGGCGTTGTCGCCGCCATCGATTTCGACCGCCCGCGCCACCAGCTCGCCGGCCAGCTCGCCGGCGCTCTTACGCTGCCCGGCGATGGCCGCAATTTCGGCGTCGCTCATCTCATTGTGCAGGCCATCTGTGCACAGCACCAGCACGTCACCGGCTTCGAGCGTGAGCGAGGACGTGTCGGGCGAGACGAACATCTCCGGCCCCAGGGAGCGAATGAGCACGTGGCGGGATTCGGACTCGGCTATTTGGCCGGCGGTGACGAGGCCCATCTTTCTCTGTTCATTGACCAGAGTATGATCCTGCGTTACCTGCTTAGCCTGACCGCCGCGGACGAGGTAACAGCGGGAGTCGCCGACATGTGAAATGACCGCCTGATCGTAGCGCAGAGCGCAGGCCACCAAAGTCGTGGCCATTCTCCTGCCCTGATGCTCGGGGGCCAGCGTGCAGTCGTGCACCGCGGCGTTGGCGCGCTGGATGAGGCGGGGCATAAGGCTGTTCAACATGGTCCCGGCTTGGGCCTTGGCGAACTCCTTGGTAACCACCGTAATGGCTGTGGCCGAGGCCACCTCGCCTAGATCAAGCCCGCCTACGCCGTCGGCGACAGCAAACAGAAAGCCATGCGAGCGGGCCTGATGCCGGGAAGCGGGGATAAAAACCCCCATCGCATCCTCGTTGTTGGTGCGCACTTTGCCGAGATCGCTCGCCTGACCGAATTGAATGTCCAACATAGGCGCCGTCGCCCGATGCGTCTTGCCTGCCGGCGCAGAAGATGAGCCGGCGCGGCTTGTGAAAGGTCACTTCTGAAAAAAATTACCGGGCGGCTTGCCATTTCCCAGCCCGCTAAGAGGGAAGGGAAGCCAAGCCGCCCAGAGGTTGCGGTTAGATTGATTGCCGGTTGAAAGCCGGATTGGATTCGAGCAGGACCGTTTTGCCCTTGGCCTTGGAAGAGCGCAGGAAGTAGAACACTCCGTAGAGGCCCCAGGCCGCGGCGATGCCCAAGGCTGTCAGCGGCTCCATCTTGGTGCCTAGGTTGAAGAACGGACCCGCGAGGTAGAAGGCCATGCAAGTGAGGTTGGCGAGAAGGCCGAACCCGGGTATAAGGTAGTGCACGACGATCTTTTTGTCATGCCGCTCGGAGTAGGCGATGATGCACAGCAAGCAGCTCAACCCGTAGAGGATGAAGGTGCCGAAGTTCGAGGTAAGCGTGATGGCGAGCAGCGAGTTCGGTAACGCTGCCAGCGTGGCGTGCGAGGGGTAGCCGAAACTGGAGAAGATGCCGTGTGGCAGGGCGGCGATGGCGGCATCGCTGGGCGCGCCGGCATCACCGAAGGCTAGCGAAGCGGCAACCACGCCGATGACGGCGGAGATGCCGGCCAGGGTCCAAATGGCGCGGCGCGGAGTGAGAGACTTGGTATGCAACATGCCAAAATGCTCAGGAACTTCCTCATCCTTGCCCATGGCGTAGGTTACGCGGGCGCCGGTGTTCATGCAGCTCAGCGTGGTTCCGATCAGCGCCAGGAAGACGGTGAGGGCTTCCGCCAGCATGAAGTACTTGCCGTGGCCCTGGCCAAGCAGCGCGTCGCCAACGATGATCATCATGTCGCCGATGGGTGCAGCCGAGGAGGCGGCGCTCTGCATCGTATACCCCGAGTTGAGGAAGTAGTTGGCGCAGAAATACTCGAATAAGTAACAGAACAGCCCCTGGATGAGCAGCGATGCGATGACCGCGATGGGGATGTGTTTGGTGGGGTTCTTGGCCTCGCCTCCCATCGAGGTGACGGATTCGAAGCCGACCAGAATCAAAATCGCCACGGTTGCCTGGATAAACATCCAACTGAAACGATGAACGCCGACAACCGAAGCGGCGTCAGGATGAGTGAGGAAGTTGCCGCTGGAGTCGGTGGTCGGGTAACTGATGGTGAAGGGAACGGGTTTGCCGTCCTTGCCTAGCAGCGGCTGAGGCACGCCGGCGGCGTTGCGGATGATCGAGCCATCCTTTGCCGTGGCGAACTGGTAGGTGTAGGTCGCCATCGTCTGTCCGTCATACTGGAACGCGGGCGCGCCGGTGGGATGGCTGGCGCGGTAGCCGAGGCACAGCACACTAAAGACGATCAGAGCGGAGATCTGCACAATGTTGACAGCGATGTTGACGGCTGTGGAGGCGCCGGCGCCGCGCGTGGCGATCCAGGCCACGAAGAAGGAGAAGACAACCGCCACGAGGCTCGTGAAAACTGGCCCAGGATTGGAGCCGCTGAGGAAGCTGGGATAGAGAAAGCCCACCACGTAGCCGACAAAGATGCCCGTGACAGCCACCATCACGCCGGGATAGACCCAGTAGTAAAGGTGCGAGCCCCAGCCCACGATGAACTTGGAGATGCGGGCGTATTTGAAGGCCTTGTCCTTGGAGAGCATGGCCTGTTCGGCGTAGTAGTAGCTGGACCCGGTGCCGGGATAGAGCTTGGAGATTTCGGCATAGGCGACGGCGGTGGCCAGGCAGAGCAGCAGCGCGGCGAAGATGCCGATCCACATGGCAGGCGCGGTAGATGGCTGGCCCGCTACTCCGGTGGTGGCTTGGATGTAGAAGGTGAGCCAGAGAAAGGCGCCGGGGGCGATCAGCGCCATCGCGTTTGCGGTCAACCCGGTGAGTCCCAGGGTGGCCTGCATCGTCGGTGCTTTTGGATCTGCCATGAGTATTCTCCTAAGGTTGAATTTCGTTTGCTTGTTCCCGATGGTGGGCTGCCGGAAATTGACTAAAGCTGTGGCCTGGAGAGTCCCCGGCTGCGCGCCCGATCGAACGCCGCTGCCGGTTGAAGCGGGACTGGCCAGTTACACGTCGAGTGTTGGCCGGCCCCGTCCGCTTGTTGTAAATCTACCGGCGGTCTCATGAGGACCCGATAAAGAATCTATGAGGATGGAATAAAGAAAAGGTAAAGCGCTTTGACCGCTTGGGCACTGAGAAGGCGGGTAGTCCATGGCGTCACCGCAGGCGTATCCTCCGCCGGGACCAGTGCGTTTTCCCTTGCGAAGATCGGGCGCCGCCCACCCTGCCGGGTCAGCGCCCCATGGCTGTCATTTCTTGATAATGTTGTCGCCGAAGATGAAGCCGAACTCGCCAACGGCGCGGAACTGACTGGCATCGTTTCCCAGCGGACCAAAGACGTCTCCGGCGGTGTAGTTGGTTGCATGCACCACCGCCAGGTCGGTCCGGAAATAGAAGCCTCCTTTTTGGTAGGTGGGCGTGACGGTAAAACTGGCGGCCGAGCTGCCCGGTCCATAGATCAAGTTGACGGCCCCGTCTGCCGCACTTCCCGAGCTCGTGATGTACTCAAAGCGGCCGGGAAGCGAGAAGCCGTGCTTGAACGCGTAACTCATCAACAGCGCACCGCCATCCGTGGTTGCACCCTTGGCCACACCTACTTTTGGGTTGGTTGGAACGTCGCTATACTGCCAGTACGGCTGCACGATCCAGTTGCCTTTGGTGTAGGTGTAGATCGCCACGTACATCGTGCTGTTGTTCTGCACTGGCGTGGCTATGGTTTGATAAGCCGTCTGGCTGTAGTTTCCCATCCCCTCGAACGCCAGACTGTTCGGGCCTTTCGTGAAGGTGAGAGAGCCGCTCAGCCACGTATAGCGATCAGAATAGTAGCCGTCGTTCCAGCTCAGCGAGGCGGTAAAGTACTTACCCAGGGTCTGATTCACCTGCAGTCCGCGATTAATCGCATTCTCCTGCGCCCACAGGAGCCCGCGCTCAATGTCAGTATTCTGATAGGTGAAGGTGGACTCAGCGCCCATGAGCGTAGGAAGCGCGCCGATCTGCCAGGTCGTCGTTTTTCCTGTCGCCAGCTTTGCGAAGGCAACTGGAACCGGCCCATAGAAGTCCTTGTTGGTAGTCTGGGCGTCGAGAAACGCAGCGCCCAAGGTTGGCATGGTATATACGCCGGCCTGGACGAACCACTGCAATTTTCCGTCGGCTTTCTGGATG
Source organism: Acidobacteriota bacterium (assembly GCA_021800255.1). Classification (GTDB taxonomy): domain Bacteria; phylum Acidobacteriota; class Terriglobia; order Terriglobales; family Acidobacteriaceae; genus Telmatobacter. The sequence goes on along the minus strand of JAJYZC010000001.1, from coordinate 85,131 downwards.
AAGATTTCACCATTGCTGAGCGTGGCCTGCTTGGTGTCGTCGCCGGCAACAGGATTGTCCTGTCCCTGCGCGTACCCGGTTAGAATACCGTTCACTGAGAGCTTGCCGAAGGGGCCGGCGTCGAAGACCGCCGGAGGCAGCCACTGCAGCGGGCCCGTGAGCACGAAGGTGGAAAGCGGGGCCGGCGCCGCCGCTGCAGGGGCAGCAGGAGCGGGGCTTTGCGCCGGCACAGACGAAGATGAAGACGCGGGCGCCTGAGCAGCGCCCATGAGCGCGGCGGAAAGTGCGGCTCCGGCGATAAATTGCAGTACAACTTTAGCGTTCAGATACATCGGCACAATACCTCCTGAAAATAGTTTTTGAAAGTAGCGAGATGAGTCCAACTCTTTGCGTACACTTACCCACTGGATCGCCAAGGCGAGAATTGGCAATCGCAGCGTCTAATTCCGCAGACGAAGAATCGTTACGAGCTACTGCTAGTAATACAGAGCTTCCATAAAGAACTTATGAGGATTATCGGAAGAATTCCTGTTGCCATGCCAGGGCCTTAGAGGCCAGGAAATTGCGAAGGGAAATTGACTCATTGCAGACGGGATGCTCCATGCCAAGCCCCGGATCTTCGTTAAGCTCATGAAAATGGAATGAAGATCCTGATAGAATTTCTCTTGTTTCCTTCTTGCTCAGGAGCTGGCTGTGCAGAGGCTTCGCTTCAGCAAAGGGGCCCAGCCCTGAGAACTTGAGGCAAGACCCGACCGGCCTTTGCGTGTATGCGCCACAACCATTTATGGCACGGGGTCTCTACAACCGCGATGTGAATTGAGAAAGTGGGGAATGGGTTGGCTGCAAGCTACAGCTCCGTGCGTACTGTGTTTACGGTTGGCGGCAGGCGCCGTCTCCGGCCGCGGCGGCTGGCGTTTGCGCTGGAGTGCGCGCTGGGCATCGCAGCCGCAGCCCTCATCGCGACTCTCACTTACTGGCTGCGCTGGACGCTTCCAGGGGCTGCGCTGCTTTATCTGCTCGCCGTGGTTCCCACGGCGCTGCGCCGCGGATTTTGGCCGGCTGCGGCCGTTTCACTCTCGGCCGTGGCGGCGCAAAGCTGGGTCGCAACCGGGCCACGGCCGTTCGCCCTGGCCGCCCTCCCCGGCGATGCCATCATCCTGTTGATGCTCGTGCTCGTGGCATTCACGGTCAGCCGGCTCTCGGCCAAGGCTGCGGGCCATGCTCAGGAGGCCGCAGCGCGCGCCAGGCAGATGCACGATCTCTATGAGTTCACTCGCCGAACTTTAGAGATGAATTTTCATTTGGAGCCAGGGCAGCAATTAGCCGATCTGATTCACGATATCTTTGCGCTGGAGGCCGTCGCTGTCTTCGATGCTGACCTGCATCAGGTCTATCAGGCCGGCTTCTGGAGCGTAGACCCGCGAGATCTGGCGCGCAACGTCTACTATTTTGAAACCTCAGACGACGACCGGGCGACCGGCATCGGGCGGCGCGTGGTTCGCCTGGGTGCTGTACCCGTAGGCAGCTTGGTGGTGCGCGGCGAAACCAACCCCCTTATCAACAACGCGATTGCCTCGTTGATCGCCATTACCTTCGACCGCTATCGCGCCTTCGCCAATGAGAGCCGCATCGAAGCCGAACGCCGCGCGGAGCAACTGCGGGCCACGGTTCTGGACAGCCTGGCGCACGCCTACAAAACCCCGCTCACGGCTATCCGCGCTGCTTCCACCGGCCTGGCTGAGATGGGCCGCCTCTCGGCGGCAGGGGCCGATCTGGTGGCCCTCATTGACGAACAGGCCGGCTTGCTCGGCGACCTGACGAACCGCCTGCTGACCACCGCGCGCCTGGACGGGGGTGAAATCACTCTCCATGCCGCGCCTGTGGCTGTGGCGCCCATGATCGAAGAGCTCCTCACCAGTCTCAAAGACCGCCTGGCCAGCATGAAAGTGGTGGTTGATCTCAGCGATGAGAACATGGTGCTCTATTGCGACCGCGAGTTGATGATGGCGTTGCTCACACAGTACATTGACAATGCGTGCAAGTATTCCATTTACGGAACCACCGTCACCATTCGCGTTGCGGTTGCCAACCGGGAAGCGATCTTTTCCGTGCACAGTTTTGGTCCGGTGATTCCGATGGCCGACCGGGAGCGTATCTTCGACCGCTACTACCGTTCCTCCACCAGCTCCAATCGCGCCCCCGGCACCGGGATCGGCCTTTCCGTAGCCAAGAGGGCGGCCGCGGCTCACGGCGGATCTGTGTGGGTCACCAGCGGCGATGTGGACGGAACCACGTTCTTTGCAGCTATTCCCGCCGCCATCACCAAAGGAGGAGGTCTCCAATGAATCAGCCTGCCATTCGTGTCCTCGTTGCCGACGACGAGCCTGCCATCCACAGGGCGTTGCGGCCTCCGCTTGTGGAGTTGGGCTTCCAGGTCGCGGGGGTTTCGCGCGGCGAAGAGGCGCTCCACGCGCTGCGCGCCGGCGTCTACGACGCGGTCTTGCTCGACATCAATATGCCCGGCCTCGGCGGCATCGAGACCCTGCGCCGCATACGCGCTATTGCGCCCAAGCTGCCCATCCTCATGCTCACCGTGCGCGACCGCGAGGAAGATAAGGTCGAGGCCCTCGATCTGGGCGCAGACGATTATGTGACCAAGCCCTTCAGCACCCGTGAGCTTGTGGCGCGCATTCGCGCCGCAGTGCGCCGCGTACGCGCGCCCGAACGCCCCGAAGACGCCCCCATCGAGATCGGAGAAATCCGCCTCGATCCGGCGAAGCACATCTTCACCAAGCGCGGCGAGGCGATACACCTTACGCGCAAGGAGTTCGACATCCTGCACTGCCTGATGAGCCGCGCCGGCCGGGTCATCACCTACGCCAAACTGCTCACCGCGGTGTGGGGCGCCGATTACCGCGAAGAGGTCGAGTACCTGCGCACCTTCGTCCGCCAGTTGCGCAAAAAGATCGAGGATGATCCCGCCCACCCCGTTTATTTGCTCACCGATGTGTACGTCGGCTATCGCTTTGCCGATGCCCAGATGCTCCAGGAGGAAGCCAACGGCTCTGGCGGCGAAGACGCTGGCGCGCAGGGCGGGTTATGAGCAGACTGCGACCTTGCGCCCCAGGCCCTTGAATAAGGTCACAAAGAGCAAGCCGCAGCCTACTCGTCGTAGTGCAGCAGGCTGAAGACGTCATACTCCGGGAAGCGCGCGCGTCCTTTCAGGAAGTCGAGTTCCACAGCAAAGCCGAGGCCGGCGATCTTCCCGCCCAGTTGCTTGACCAGCTTGACGGTAGCTTCCATGGTGCCTCCTGTGGCCAGCAGATCGTCCACCAGCAGCACGTTCTGGCCGGGCGCAATCGCGTCCACATGGATCTCCAGCACATCGGAGCCGTATTCCAAGTCGTAGGTGACGCGCGCTACGGGCGCGGGCAGTTTGTGCGGCTTGCGCACGGGCACAAAACCCGCGTTCAGCCGGTAGGCCAGCGCCGGACCGAAGATGAATCCCCGGGCTTCGATGCCCAGCACCAGGTCGATCTTTTGCTCGATGTAATGCGCCGCCAGCGCATCGATGAGCTTTGCAAAGCCGGTCCGGTCCTTCAGCAGAGTGGTGATGTCATAGAAGAGAATCCCCGGCTTGGGGAAGTCAGGTACGGTGCGCACCAGCTTCTTCAGGTCTTCCACGTTCACGGGTTTCATGGCTTCGGGCATGATTGGGCTCTCAGTTCGCAGTTTTTAGTCGTAGGTTTTCAGTCGTCAGTTGTCAGTCTATCGTAAAGCGGCGGGGCTCTACGAAACTCATCAAGAAGGAAGTGCAATGAAGAACTCAATGGCGAAGCCGAAGGAGCCAAACGGGGCGCTGAAAAGCTGACAAAAAACTGACAACTGACAACTATTTTTCACCACGCCCCATCGATGCGGAACGATCTCAGCTCGCGGGCCTCGCTCTCGTCGAGGTAGTGCTCAATGATGCGGTCCACGCGGCTGCCGCGCGGTCCGCGGCGCAGGCTGGCGCGCAGATCGGCCAGGTCTTCGGCTTCGCCCGCGGCCACCACCTCCACGTCGCCGTCCTCGGTGTTGCGCACCCAGCCGCGCAGGTCGAGCTCGCTGGCCTCGCGGTGCACAAACCAGCGGAAGCCAACCCCCTGCACGCGGCCTTGAATGAGAAAGTGAAGAACCATCGTGACCGGCCAAGGCCAGTTTGGCAGATGCGCGCAAGCGGGCGCAAGCCGGCGAGCCAGTGAGGGACCGGGCGCCGTTCGCTCCCCATGCGCGCCATGAATTCGGGAGCTTGGATTGGCGCTCAGAGCAAGCCTGGGATAAGAGCCTTGACGCGGCGCCGGTAATTTGGGTAATCGCCGGGGAAGGTTTGCATCATCAACCGCTCCTCCTGGCGCATTTTGAGACCGTAGGCACAAAGAACAAAAGCGAAGCCCAGCAGGCAACGGAGCTTTCCCTCGACGATCGCCGTACCCGCAATCGCCAACAGAAGGCCGGAGTAGATGGGATGACGGACCAGCGCGTAGGGTCCGGTAGCGATCAATGTGTGGTGTTCTTTGAGGGTGACTCTGCCGCTCCAGTTGGCGCCAAGCGTAATGCGCGCCCAGATGGCGATGAACGCTCCCAGCATGGCGGCTACGAGGCCCGCGGCGCGCCATACATGCGCACCGGGTACGAAGCGCACGGCCAGCCAGCCAACGTCGAAGCGGTTGAAGGCCAGGAGACAGTAGCCGATCAGGACCAATAGCTGATGGGCCAAGCGCGACGGCGCGGATTGCGCTTGGACGGTGCGTTTGGAATGGAGGGATCCGGCGAGCCAAACAAGAACGACGATTGCCCAGGTGATTGTGAGAGTGAGAGAGATGTTCAAGGTCACGGCAGTACTCCGGGGGCGATGAATGGCGAGCCTGAGAAAAAGATTGCGCAATGCAGGCCAGACGTGTCAATTGAAGGGTATGGCGGGTAGCTCGACATGGAGGAGGCCCGGCGTTTCGTCTTCCGTGCGCGCTACACTAAGATTCACCATGGTCTTCGTTCTCGACAACTACGACTCGTTCACCTACAACCTCGTCCAATATCTGGGCGAGCTGGGCGCCGAGGTGGTGGTGCGCCGCAACGACGAGATTACGCCGGAAGAGGTCGAGGCCATGCAGCCGGAGCGGATTCTGCTCTCGCCGGGGCCGTGCACGCCGCGCGAGGCGGGAATTCTAGTGCCGCTGATCCGGCACATGGCCGGTTCGCCGCGGCGAACGCCGATCCTCGGCGTGTGCCTGGGCCACCAGGCCATTGGCGAGGCCTTCGGCGGCCAGGTGGTGCGGGCGCAGACGCTGATGCACGGCAAGACCAGCGCGGTGGAGCACGACAGCAAAGGCATCTTCGCGGGCCTGTCCACGCCGCTCACCTGCACGCGCTATCATTCGCTGATCGTCGCTGAGGATTCGTTTCCCTCGGAGCTCGAAGTGACTGCGCGCACGCCCGAAGCGAATGGCTCCGGTTCAGTCATTATGGGCCTGCGCCATCGCAGCCTGCCCATCGAGGGCGTGCAGTTCCATCCTGAAAGCGTGTTGACCGAAGGCGGCCACCAGATGATTCAGAACTTTCTGGAGATGTAGCCGCCTTTGATTCCCGGCTACATCTCCCGCGCCCGCTCGATGGCGCGCAAAACGGCCTTCGCCTTGTTGATCGACTCTTGGTGCTCGCGTTCGGGCACGGAATCGGCCACGATCCCTGCGCCGGCCTGCACGTAGCCCTTGCCGCCCACAGCCAGCATGGAGCGAATGGCGATGCAGGAGTCGAGGTTGCCGGAAAAATCGGCGTAGAGGACCGCGCCGCCGTAGGCGCCGCGCCGCGCCGGCTCCAGTTCTTCAATGATCTCCATGGCGCGAACTTTGGGCGCGCCCGAGAGCGTGCCCGCAGGAAAGCAGGCGCGCAGCGCATCGACGGCCGTCAGCTCCGGCCTCAGCTTGCCCTCAATGGAGCTGACGATGTGCATCACGTGCGAGTAACGCTCGACGAACATCAGCCGGTCAACCTTCACGCTGCCGAAGCGGCTGACGCGGCCCACATCGTTGCGGCCCAGGTCGACCAGCATCACGTGCTCGGCGCGCTCTTTGTCGTCATGCAGCATCTCTTCGCTCAGCGCGTGATCTTCGGTCTCGGTGGCGCCGCGCGGCCGGGATCCCGCAATCGGCCGGTACTCGACCTTGCCTTCGTGGGCGCGCACCAGCAGCTCCGGCGAAGACCCCGTCAGTTCGATGCTCTGCCGCCGCTGCGTCTTTCGCACACCCCTCTTCGACCGCTTCGCCGCCGTTTCGCCCAACGGCCCCTCCGGCGCAAAACGCAGGAAAAACATGTAGGGACTTGGATTCACCGTGCGCAGGGCCCGATACACCTGGAAACTGTCCACGCCCGGATCTACGTCGAAGCGCTGCGAAAGAACCGTCTGGAAGACGTCGCCGGCGGCGATATACTCCTTGATCCGTTCAACAGCCCGCATAAAATCCTTTTTTGCGGTGCGGTGCCGGACCTTGAGCTTGGCGCCGCTAACGCCTTTTTGAGCCTCCAGCTTCGGCAGCGGCCGCGCCAGGCGCTTCTCCAACTGGTCGAGCCGCTCGACAGCGCGGCCGTATGCGGCCGCGGGCTTGGCCCGCGTCACATCCGCCGTCACCACCAGCCAAATCTCCTTGCGCACGTGGTCGAAGGCCAGCACCTCGTCGAAGAAGAGCAGGCAGGCGTCGGGAATCCCCAGCTCGTCCTTGGACCGCGCCGGCAGGCGCTCGATTTGCCGCACCGCGTCGTAGGCAAAATAGCCTACCGCGCCGGCGGTGAACGGGGGCAGTCCGGGCAGCCGCGCAGGCTTATGCCCGCCCAGTGCTTCGTGCAGCACGGCGAAGATGTCACCCTGGAGATGCCTGGTCTTCCGGCCCTCGGTAATGGTGATCTCCCGCCCTCGGGCCACAATCCGCTTGAACGGCCTGAGGCCCATGAACGTGTAGCGGCCCACCTGCTCGCCGCCTTCCACGCTCTCCAGCAAAAAGCACTCCGGCTCCGGCCACGCCGCGCGCAGAAAGGCCGAAACGGGCGTTTCCAGGTCGGCCATCAGGATGCGGCAGACAGGAACAAGGGTGTGCGACCGGGTGAGCGCCAGGAACTCCTTGCGGCCGGGCAGGACGGAACGGGATGAGGATTTCACAGCCTCAGTGTACCTGTTGCATCGCTTTTGCCGCCGGCTGCGATCTCTGCGCCGCCCCATTGCCGCTGGCCGGCACTCGCAGGCAAAGACCACGCTGCCAGCCCCTTCGTGCAGGTCATGGAGCCTGCCAGCGGTGCGATGCACATCTACGCCCGCGAGCCGTTATGGGACAAGCCGGAAACAGGTTCCTGCCCTGGTTCCAGGTTGGTTCTGAGCGGCTTGACGTAACTCTCCGCCGGGCCTAGACTCACAGGGGTTTGGGCTTGTGAATGCAAAATACGAAGCCCAAGCACGGCGTGGCCGGCGCAGCGGCCAAGCCCGGTAAAAAACCAGGACCGCGCGGATAATCCATTTTGCGGCAATGAGTTGCGGGCGATACGTTGTTCAGGTTGTAGCGTCGAAGAGAACGTCGAAGAGAAACGGAAATTGGAGAGGCGTATGTCAACGGTTAGGCCAGAAGTCACTTTAGACCAGGAGATTAATCCCTGGGAGGCGCAAAGCGCGCGGTTTGATTTTGCGGCGCGCAAGCTGAATTTGGATGAGGGCCTGTGGAAGGTGTTGCGTTCTCCGGCACGGGAGGTGATCGTTCACTTTCCAGTTACCCTCGACAACGGCATGATTGACATGTTCACGGGGTTCCGCGTGCAGCACTCGATGGCCCGCGGCCCGTGCAAGGGCGGCATCCGCTATGCGCCGGACGTGACCCTGGACGAGATGCGCGCGCTGGCCAGTTGGATGACCTGGAAGTGCGCCGTAGTGAATATTCCCTTCGGCGGGGCCAAGGGCGGCGTTATCTGCGATCCGGCTGCCATGAGCCGGGGCGAGCTGGAGCGCATGACGCGGCGCTACACTGCCGAAATCATCGAGTTCCTGGGGCCGGAAAAGGACGTTCCCGCGCCGGACGTGAACACCAACGAGCAGACCATGGCCTGGATCATGGACACCTTTTCCATGCACATGCGGCAGACGGTGACCAGCGTGGTGACCGGCAAGCCCTTGAACATCGGCGGCTCGCGCGGGCGCATCGAGGCCACCGGACGCGGGGTGATGGTGGTGTGCGGCGAGAGCCTGCGCTACCTGAACCTCCCCATCGAAGGCTGCCGGGTGGTTATTCAGGGATTTGGCAACGTGGGCTCGAACGCGGCCCGCCTGATGCAGGAGAACGGCTACAAGATCATCGGCATCGCCGAGCGCGAAGGCGGTCTTTTCAACCCCTCCGGCATCGACATACGCCAATTGCTCGAATACAAACACCGTAACAACACCATTCTCGGTTTCAGCGGCGCCGAGGCCGCGCCCAGCGAAGAGTTGCTGGCCGCCGACTGCGAAATTCTCATCCCCGCAGCCACTGAGAACGTGATTACCAGCCGCAATGCCGGCCACATCAGGGCTCGCATCGTGGTCGAGGGCGCTAACGGCCCCACCACCGCTGTGGCCGACGAAATTCTGGCCGATAAGCGCATCTTCGTCGTTCCCGACATTCTAGCCAACGCCGGCGGCGTCACAGCCAGCTACTTCGAGTGGGTCCAGGACCGGCAGGGATACTTCTGGAAAGAATCCATCGTCAACGAGCAATTGGAGGCCATTCTCCGCAGCAGCTTTGAAGATGTGGTCCGATACTCCGAGGCCCACAACGTGAACAACCGCATCGCTGCTTACATGCTGGCCATCGACCGCGTGGCCTTCACCATCAGGCAGAGGGGCATCTACGCCTAGCGCCAGTGGACCATCGTCAGCCGCGGTAGCCGTATCAGAGGGATGGATTCGCCCAGGCACATCCCGCTTTTCATTTCTATGGCTCTGCGAGCGGCCTTCGGCATGGGCGGCGGTGCGCGGCAGGCGCTGGTGCAATAATGAAGCCACGCCTGCGGATACTTGCACCAGGGGCGCGATGCGCATGAATCTCCCCAACTCCATCACGATGACACGGATCATGATGATCCCCCTGCTGTTGTGGATCCTCTCTGCGCACTTTCCCTGGCGGGGGCCCGGCGGCGAGCAGGAGATTGCGGCGGCGGTGCTCTTCGTGCTGGCCTCCATTACTGACGGCCTAGACGGTTACCTGGCCCGCAAGCGCGGCCAGATCACCACCATGGGTATGCTGCTCGACCCCATCGCCGACAAGGTTATGGTCGCCGCGGCGTTTATCGCCCTGGTGGCCTACAATCCCCAGGTAGTCAAGGTCTGGATCGCCGTGGTCATCATCGGCCGCGAGTTCGTTATCTCCGGCCTGCGCTCCATCGCCGCCTCCGAGGGGTTCACCATCACCGCCAGCGAGCTTGGCAAGCTCAAGACCGTCATCCAGATCGTAGCCGTCGTCTCCGCCATTTTGGCCCATGGCTGGGACCACTGGCAGATCGGCGTGGTCGTCGTTCCGGTCAAGTGGTACGCGATTGCCGCCATCTACTTTACAGTGGTGGTTTCGGCCGTCTCCGCCGTGGATTACTTCATCGGCTTCTGGAAGCAGATCGATTACGCCTCCAGCGACCGGCGCAAGACCGCCGTGCTCTCTCGCGGCAAGAGCGCTAGCATCGGATTGCGGTAAGCCGTATGCGCGGAGCCGGATCGCGGCGGGATCTTTGTTGAAGTTCGCAGCCCGCGCCGCAATCCAGCATCTCTTCGTGTTCCGCGCCTGAGCTATAGGCCGAGCTGATAGCGCAGTTCAGCCAAAACCGTCTGATAGCTATAGCGGGCGTTGACGGCGGCGATTGCGGCCCGCGTCTGCGCCAGTTGCGCCTCGGTTAGCTCGACGATGCTGCTCAGCCCGATCTGGTAGCGTTGCTGGGAAAGATCAAGGGCCAAGTTGGACTCGTTCAGCATCTCCTCTGTGACCCCGATGCGTTCGAAGGCATCCCTCGCATTCAGCACTGTCGTGCGGACATCGCGCGCAATGTTATCTTCGAGGTTTCGCACCTGCTGCTGCGCTGCGCCGGCGCGCATCTTGGCCGCCTGCTCGTCGGCGTTGAACAGGAAGCCGTTGAACACCGGAATGTTGATGTCCGCTCCCGCCCCTCCGTACCACGACGACTTGTACAGGTCGTCGCGCACTGGCGCGCCGCCGGTTACGGCCATGGCGGTAATCGTGGGCATCCACAGATCGCGCTCGGCCTTGGTGTACTCTTTGGCTGCGGTATAGTTATCGTTCAGCGCGGCCAGATCGGGGCGCTGGATGAGAGCCTCTCTCACCAGCGGTTCGGTGTTTGGAGGCGGCGGCGCGGGATTAGCCGGCGTCTGATCGACGAGCGCGTATTGCCGGTCCTGTTCGAAGCCGAGCACATCGTTCAGGTCCGCCATAGCGGTCTGCTCCTGGTCGCGCGCGTCGAGAAGCAGCAACTGCGCCTGCGACAATTGCACCTGGGCAAAGCTCAGGTCAACCTGCGAGCGCAGTTGGGCTTTGGTCATGGAGGCGACCTGCTCCTCGGTAGCCTTGCGTTCGGCAACGGTTTTTTGCGCCACATTGAGAACAGCCTCCGCTGTCAGCGCATGATAGAACGCCTGGTCCACGGTGAGAATAATGTCCAGTCTGGTAGCCGCTTCGTTTTCGAGCTGCGCCTTGGCTGTGGATTCGGAGCTGAGCACGAGGTTGTGCGTATGGCCGAAGTCGGTGATTAACTGGCTCACCGTCAGTCCGCCGGCAGCCTTGTCCAGCAATCTCGAGCTCTGCAGATCGCCCACGGCGGACATGCGGCTCTGATCGTGTGAGCCGACAGATTCGAGGTCGCCGTAGGCCGTTGGCATATAGGCAGAGCGCGCCTCGCGCGCCACCTGAGCCTGCGCGAGGCTCAGCAGGTGAGCCACGCTGATGTGTGGGTTGTTACGAATTGCTATCTGTTCGGCTTGATGGATCGTGAGCCGCGGACCCTTCGTGGCGATAGGCGGCGTTGCGGCCGGCATGGCCGGCGGCGGGCCGGCGGGCATTTGCGGGGCGGTGGTTTGGGCAAGCTGGGCGATCAGTTGTACGTTCGGCTGTACCTTGGGCGCATTGGGAAGCGGCGCCTTTTGCGCCCGCGCGGTGGCGGGCGAAATGCACAGCAGAGCCGCTCCCAAAAGGAGTGTGCCCATGTCCGCCGGTGAATTGACTCTTGGGTAGTTATTCATAGTTGACTTCCTCCGCAAGTGCTATGCCTTTCTCGCCGTGCCAGCGAATCGGCTGATAGAAAGCAGGGCCAGAGAACAAGTGACGATAGCCGAAAAAATCAATCCACTAATGGCCGCACGCGCCTGGGGTGCGCATGGTTCACTGTTCTTTACCAAGCCCATCGCCACAGAAATCATGGCAGCTTGGGCCGTGATGCCCCCGCCGCCTGCGTGGCTTGCATAGATGAGCCAAGCTGCGCACAACGGGAGGAAGGCGGCAAGGATGAGGGCTATCTGTTTGTGCATCCTGGTAACACTCCTGGTTACAGCACTTGCTTTTTTGTGTTTCGGGGTGAACATAAAGGGAAGCGCAGGCGATCAATCGCAAACGCTCCTTAGTTAGACGCTCTCCGCCCGAAAGATGTTTTCTGGCGCTCTATAACATGTTCTATAAACATGATATGGCCCGCGCCAAACTTGTCTGTAACCCGGCGGCAAGCCGCGTTTTACGCGCCCGGTAAACCAACATGGGGACTTATGAAATACGCTCTAAAGCGCCGCCCGCGCGTGGAGTTAGTCCCTTCTGGATAAACCCATGCAGAGTAGATTTTCTTGCCGGTAGCAAGCTCTTCTCCGGCTATGATGCTAGCTTAGCGCCCTCAAGAAACGGTCATCCTTTGCAATCTCTTATAATGGGATTATAGAAGATGCATAGCAGCCGCAATTCCTGGAATGATGCTGCAATTCCAGCAACTTGCAGATGAGTTATGACCTATCTTCAGTCTTGCTCCCATGAAGGCCGCGGAGGGGCAGAACCTTTCAGTACAGAGGCGGAGAGCGCAAGAAGTTATACGGGACAAAGTAACGGTTGGCTACAGAGGGAATGTGCTTGGATGCTACGCTGCGCCGCAGCACAGGTTGCGCGTCCGCCGCGCAATAGGCTGCTATGACTTCCGGAATGGCGAACGGGGTACGAGGATAAACAGGATAGGAGGCGGAAACGCCATGCACCCCTGTCGGCGCGTCATCGGGGAGGGCTTTTGACGCCCGCACCTCGCTGACCATCCTCGCCACAGGCCCACACCACGCCAGCTTGGCTTCCATGACGAAGGAAAGCGCCAGGAGGCACAACCCTAAGGCAAGAGCTGTCTGCGTGATTGACCGGAAAGCCGCAAGATAGCCGAACATACTTACACATTCTATTCCGATGCCGTGCCCCCGCGTAAGGTTGCTTCTGACTTGAAGGCGTCCGGAATCAGGCTTTGCAAGCGTTTCCTATCGAGGCGGCAAGGAAAGCCGATGTTTGGGCAGTGCGCTATGAGAGGACGGCCACGCGGGTGGCCATCTCGACCTCGACTGCAATCTCCGATGATGACGACAACGTATTATGAATCGTGCAGTGGCGCACGGAGCGCATCATGGCTTGCGTCTGCTCTTCCGTGAGCGCAACAGGGCAGACAACGTGAATGCGGAAGTTGCCATAGCGGGCAGGCTGCATAAGCTTGTCCGCGGCAACCGTGACCTCGACGCCGGCCTGGGCGAGGTTGCGGGTTTTGAGATATTGGGCGGCGTAGAAGGCCGCGCAGGCGCCTAGCGACGCAAGCAGCAGTTCCGGAGGCGTCACGCCTGCGTCTTCTCCGCCGTTCTCCAGCGGCTGGTCGCAGACAACGGTGTGCGACCGCGCCTGAACGGCGAACTTTACCTGTCCCAGATGCGAGATTTTAACTTCCACATCGACCTCCACTTTTCATTCGATGAAATCCATGCGGGCAAGTCTTCGTTACATGGCGGAGCGCGTCTTTTCTCTGCCCGGCAGGCCCAACATGCGTAAATACTCCTGGGTGAGGATAGCGCGCAGACGGCTGGCGACGGCCGGATCGCAGGGGGTTTCCAGTGCGCGGCAGCGATCGATAGCGGCGCGCAGGTCGCGCAGAAAGGCGACACACGCCGGGCAGGCCTCGATGTGTTTCCGCATCTGGTCGCAAGCGGGCTGCGGCACCTTTCCGTCCAGATAGTCCGAGAGGCTGGCAAACAGTTTGTGGCACTCGGCCGGGCGCTGAGCGGGTTTGGCGCGTGCGCCGCGGCGTTTTCCGGTTGCCGAAGCGCCGTCCTTCGCTTGAGGCGTTGTTTCGAGGATGCGCGTCATCTGCTGGCGCACGCTCAGGCGCGCACGGTGCAGGCGGACACGGACAGTTCCGGGCTGCAAACCCAGGATTGCGGCCACCTGTTCGGTGGTCAGTTCCTCCATATCGTGCAGCACAAGAACGATGCGCAGCGGCGCCGGAATGCGCAGCACTGCCTCGTGCAGCAGGTGGTGCTGCTCGCCATCAAGAAGGTTGGCCTCGGGAGTTTTGGCCGCGTCCTCAAGAAGGCGCCCCAACTCCGTCTGATCGGGCATCAACTCGTCGAGCGACAGAGTGCGCGCGGGAGCGCCGGCGGGTTTGCGCCTCATGCGCCAGCAGCGGTTTCTGGTTACGGTATAGAGCCAGACCGCAAGCGCCTGCGGGTCCTGAATTTTGGCCAGATGGCCGAGAGAGCGAAAGAGCACCTCCTGCATCGTGTCTTCGGCGTCTTGCGGATGGCCGCAGACCTTCATGCTGAAGGAGTAAACCGTGTTCTGAAGCAGACCGATGGCTTCTTCGACGGCTTCAGGCGTTTGTCGGCGCAAAAGTTCAGTTGCTTGAGTCAGTTCGGGGCGCATCGTTGCTTCGGTTCGGAGACTGCTTCAGTATATTCCCGCGTGCAATGCCAAAGGCAAGATGTATAAGGCAGTTTTTGACGGAAGGAACCGGTTGACTGTCAGTGCCGAGCCGCCGCTGGAATCGGAGCTTTGCGCTTACGGCAAAACCAGGGCTGCGGTGTGTTGTATGGGGTTAGTGAAGGCCGCTGCTCGCTGGTGCCCGGTTTGTGCCACCGGGATACATCTGCCCTGGTTTTGAGTTAGCGGATTTCCAGGCGGCGTGGGCCGGCCTGCAGGGCATCGTCAATCATACCCAGACAGATGGGGCAGATCTTCTTCAGCCACTGTATCTCTCCCTTGCGAGCAGCCGGCGAACCGCAGGCAATCCAGGCGCGCAGCAGGGCGACGGCGAGGTCCCTGTCGGCGCCGGGATGGCGCGCTTCCAGCCGGAACATCTGACGGTAGACCTCATCCTTGAGCCGCTCGCCGCAACCGCGGCGGGAAGCTGCGCCCAAGGAAGCGGCTTTTTGCGCAGTCATGGACGCATCTCTCCCTGTAACAGCCAGGAGTACTGGCCGGTGAAGGTCTGGGTAAGAGGCTCGAAGCCGGCCGTGCGCAGGTGGCCGATGGCATGGGCGGAATCGAGCCGGTGAGCCAGCGGCGGACCGTCCGCCTGCTCCACATCGGGCCGCCAGTCGAGGATTGCGATCCGGCCGTGCGGCTTCAGCACCCGGCGGGCTTCGCCGAGCGTGGCGGCGTGATCGTCTAGCTCGTGCCACACGTTGGCGAGGAAGAAGAGATCGCAGGCGGACGCAGGCAGGGCGGTGCGATCCGCCTCCGCCTGGACCAGCTCGACGTTAGTGAGCGCGGCGTCACGGAGCTTCTCCTTGAGCCGCGCCAGCATTTCGGCTTGAGCATCCACGGCGTATACCCTGCCTTTCGCTCCCACGGCGCGCGCCATGGGCAGCGCAAAGTATCCCGTACCCGCACCCACGTCGGCCACCGTCTCTCCGTCGCGCAACTTCAGCGCGCCCAGCACTTCGCTGGGTGGAAGCCACACGAGGCGCGCGGGATCTTCGAGACGATCGGCGCGGGAAGCGGACATGCGTTTTTCGTGCATAGCGGCCTCAGATGGCTTTGTCGCAGCCGGCGTCCTTCAGCCCCAGGGCGCGCAGAATCACCATGCCCGGGCACCAGTTGGTGAAGGCCGACTGGAAGAGGTTGAGTCCGACTAGCGCAGTCAGCCACAGCCAGTTCGGCGAGAAGTAATGAGCAAGGGCGAGGGAGCCGAGCACGAAGATGCCCGCTAACAGGCGAAGTCCACGTTCAACGGTCATTGGATTCTCCTTGATTGGTTGAGGGTTCACAGGTCATCGGAGCTTTGCGATGCTGGTGAACCACGTAGTAGAGGATGGGAATGACGGGCCACGACAGGAACGTCGAGGCGATGGCGCCGGCCATCAGCGAGATGGCCAGCCCCTGAAAGATGGGATCGGTGAGGATGACGCTGGAGCCGACCACCACCGCCGCCGCCGTCAGCAGCATGGGACGGAAGCGGATGGCGCCGCCGTCGATGACCGCTTGAGCCAGCGGAACTCCCTGCCGCCAGCGCAGCTCGATGAAGTCCACGATGAGGATGGAGTTGCGCACGATGATGCCGGCGCCGGCGATGAAGCCGATCATCGAAGTCGCGGTGAAGAACGCGCCCAGCATGGCGTGCGCAGGCAGAATGCCCACCAGCGTCAGCGGTATCGGCGCCATGATGATCAGCGGCACCACAAATGAGCGGAACCATCCCACCACGAGGATGTAAATCAACACCAGTACGGCCGCAAAGGCCAGTCCAAGGTCCCGAAAAACCTCGATGGTGATCTGCCATTCGCCGTCCCATTTCATGGAGTAGTGATTGGTGTAGCGGGGCTGCTCGGCGTTGTAGCGGCGCAGGATGTAGCCGGCCGGCAGGCGCAGGTGATCGAGCTGCTTGTTCATCTTGAGGATGGCGTAGACGGGGCTTTCTTCGGCGCCGGCCACGTCGCCGGTCACGTAGACCACGCGCTTCAGGTTCTTGCGGTAGATGCTCTGGGGAATGATCGTGCGCTGGACGGTGACCAGCTCGCGCAGCGAGACCATGGAGCCATTTGCGGCCGGCAGCTTGATGTTTTCCAGACCCTGCTCAGACGAGCGGTCAGCGCGATCGATCTCTACGGTTAAGGGAATCGCCTCGCGCGAGTACGGATCGTGCAGCAAGCCCACCTGCATTCCCGAGCTGGCCAGAGCCAAAGCGTGCGCAACCTCCGCGACGGCGATGCCATTCTCAGCGGCTTTGACCTGATCGACGCTGATCACCAGCCGCGGCTGCGGATCATCGACGTACCAATCGGTGTCTACCACGCCGGGCGTGTGCAGAAAGATGGATTTGATCTGCCGCGCTACGCGGATTTGTCCCGCCAGGCTGGGGCCGTAGACCTCAGCCACCAGGGTTTGCAGCACCGGCGGCCCGGGCGGCACCTCGGTAACCTGAATGCTGCGCACGCCATACTTTTTTCCGGCGGCGTCCAGCAGGGGCCGCAAACGCTTGGCGATGGCGTGGCTCTCCAGGCGCCGCTCCTTGGGCGGCAACAGATTCACCTGGATGTCGGCCTGATCGGGCTGGCGCCGCAGATAGTAGTGGCGCACCAGGCCATTGAAGTTGTAGGGCGCCGAGGTTCCTGCGTAAACCTGATAGTTCAGAACCTCGGGTTGATACGCCAGCGTGTTGCCCAGCGCATCCGCCACGCGCAGCGTCTGTTCCAGCGGCGTGCCCTCAGGCATGTTGATGATTACCTGCAGCTCGCTCTTATTGTCGAAGGGCAGCATCTTCACGCGCACCCACTTTAGCGGCACCAGAGCCATCGACCCGAGCAGCAGCACGATCACGGCGGTAAAGAAGAAAACGCGGTTGCGCCGCGATGCGATCAGCGGGGTCATCACGCGCCGGTAGAGCCGCGTGCGCCAGTTTTCGCCTTCCGGCTCCAGGATGCGAGCTTTGCCGAAGTGCTTGCCCAGCAGCCGCATGGCCGCCCACGGCGACACTACAAACGCCACGATCAGAGAAAAGAGCATGGCCGCCGACGATCCCACCGGAATGGGCCGCATATACGGGCCCATCAGCCCGCGCACAAAGGCCATGGGCAGCACCGCGGCCAGCACCGTGAAAGTAGCCAAAATGGTGGGGTTGCCGACCTCGGCTACGGCTTCAATGGTGACGTCGCTGCACGAGCGGTGCTGGTTCTCAGGCAATCGGTAGTGACGCACGATGTTTTCGACGACGACAATGGCGTCGTCCACCAGAATGCCGATGGAAAAGATGAGCGCGAAGAGCGTGACGCGGTTGATGGTGTAGCCGATCAGGTAGATGACCGCCATGGTGAGCGCCAGCGTGACGGGAATCGCCAGCAGCACTACGCCCGACTCCCGCCAGCCCAGGAACAGCGCGATGAGCAAAGTGACGGAGATCGTGGCCAGCAACAAGTGAAAGAGCAGCTCGTCGGCCTTCACTTTGGCTGTGTGGCCGTAGTTGCGGTCTACGGTGATGTGCACGTCTTTGGGTATTACGTCGCCGCGCATCCGGTCGACGCTGGCCATCACCGCGTTGGCGATGGTAGTAGCGTTGGTGCCTTTGAGCTTGGCCACGCTGATGGTCACGGATTGGTACCGCGCGGGCGGCTGATGTGATCCCGTGGTGGTGGTGCCGAAGAGCACGTAGTTGGTGGGCTCCGCGGGCCCGTCCACGATCTTGTCTGCCACGTCGCCCAGGTAAACGGGGCGGCCTTGGTCCACGCTCACCACCACCGATTCAAGGTCCTTGGTGCTGGTAAAGAAATTGCCGGCATCCACGGCGATTTCCTGGTTGTTCTCTGAGAAGCTGCCCGCCTGCAAACGCGCATTGGCAGCCTGCAAATCGCTGACGATGGCCATCGGCGAAAGACCGTAGGCGTTCAGCTTGGCGGTGTTCAGAACCACGCGCATAGTGCGCGGCAGGCCGCCGATCACGTGGGTCTCGGAAACATTTGGAATCTGCTCGATGTGGTGCTGCACCTCATCGGCGATGGTGCGAAGCTGATAGCCGTTGTAATTCGGGCCCCACAGCGAGAACGTGAGGATGGGCACGTCGTCAATCGACCGCGCCTTAATCATGGGGCGCGAAGCGCCCGGCGGAAGCACGTCGAAGTTGGAGTAGATTTTGCTGTAAACCGTAATCAGCGCCTCTTCCTGCGGCGTGTTGACCATGAAGCGCACGATCACCAGGCTCTGGCCCTGGCTCGATGTCGAATAGATATACTTCACCCCCGAAATCTGGTGTACGAGCATCTCAATGGGCTCGGTGACGCGCTTCTCAACCTCGGCTGGCGACGCGCCCGGCATGGCGGTGGTGATGTCGAGCATAGGCACCATGATCTGCGGGTCTTCCTCGCGCGGGATCACCATGGTGGCAAAGGTCCCGATGGCCAGCGCCGAAATGATGAACAGCGGCGTCAACTTGGAGTTGAGGAACGCCTTTGCAATTTTTCCGGCTAATCCGAGATTCTGATTCATGGCTGAGCCTCGATGCGCTTACCGGCGAAGTCGCGGTCTTCGGGCGTGTCCACGAGCCGCTCGCCGCCCGCGATTCCGGAGAGAACTTCCACCTGGTTGCCGTGAACCGCGCCCAGCGTGACGTAACGGAGCTGGGCGATGCCCTGGCTGTCGAGAACGTAAGCGCACTCCAGCGAGCCGCGCGCGACCACCGCCGATTGCGGCACTAGAATCGCCTCGTGCGTGCCGTTGGGGAACTGCGCCGTGCCGTACATGCCGGCGCGCAGTTGACTCGACGGGGGCAGATCAATCTTGACCAGGAAGCTGTGGCTGGTGGGATCGGCCGCGGGCACGATCTCGGCCACCGCGCCTTCAAGCGGCGGCGCAACGCCATCGATGGAGACCGGCGTTTTCATGCCCAGGCGGACGGCGCCGATCGCCGATTCGTCCACCGTAACCTGCAATTGCAGTGCGCCGGTTCGGTCGATTTGCAGCAGGGGCACGCCGGGCGCAGCCATGGTTCCGGGATCGGCCATGCGCGCGGTTACGATGCCGTTGAAGGGCGCCGCGATGCGCGTGTAACCGAGCATGATGCGGGCTGCGTGGGCCTGGTCGCGCGCCGCCTGGACCTGCGCTTCGACGGCCTGGAGCTGCGCCGCTGCGGCCTGAGCCCGCCGCGTCACCACATCCATCTCCTGTGCGCTGACGCTCTTTTCCGTCTGGAGTTGCTGGTAGCGGGCCAGCGTGCTGGAGGCCAGGCTGGCGCTGCTTTTGGCCGCCGCCTCCTGATTTTCGGCCGCCGCGACCGCGGCCTGCGCCTGGGCCGCCGAGGCGCGCAGCGCGGAGCCGTCCAGCGCCACCAGCGTTTGGCCCGCGCGCACGCTGTCTCCAGCGTGTACCAGAACCTGCTCGATGCGCCCCATCACCTGCGCGGAGATAGTCGCTGACTCCTTGGCGTGAACCGTTCCCGTGACGCGCAGCTCGATGGGCACCTGCTGCTGGCTGCTCTCAACCACGTGCGCCACCACTGTCTGAGCCGCCGCTTGGGGCGCCGATTCATTGCTGCGGCAGCCGGTCACCAGCGCCGCCGCAGCGGCGAGCAAACAACCCGATAACAAAACCTTCATTGCAATCCCTCCGCCGCATCGGGAGTCAGAGTCCCGGTCGCGTAAAGCAGTTCGGCATAGGCCGTGGCGTTGCCATAAACGGCGCGCCAGTAGTTCGCTTGGCTCTGGCGCTCCGCATCTTCGGCGCGCAGCAGGTCGGTGATGGTGGCCAGTCCCGCGTTGTAGCGGTTGCGGACGATGCGCAGGCCCTCAGCCGCCTGCGCCGTCGCTGCTCGCGCCGTATCCACTGAGAGCGCCGCTGTTTGCAGCGCAATGTGGGCCTGGCTTACTTCAAGGCGCACCTGCTGTTCAGCCAGGGTGCGCTGGGCGTCGATCTGCTGCTTGGCGGCTTTTGCCCGCGCCAGTTGCTCGCGCTTGCCCACCGGCAAGATGTCCAGGTTCAGTTGGACGCCGGCCACCCAGTTGTTGCCTCCCGGTCCGGCAAATGTGGGCCGGTCTTCCTCCCAGTTCCCGTAGGCGCTTATGCGCGGGCCGAAATCCGAGCGCGCCGCGCCCACCGCCTCCGCCTGCGCCTGTTGCGCCTGATGGAGCGCCGTCAGATCGGGGCGCGCCTTCGCCGCCTGAGCCAATTCCTGTTCAAGCGGGGTCTGCGGAAACACGTGCGGCTCAATGGGCGCCAGTTGCGAAGGCTGCAAATGCTCCACGCCCATAGCCATGCGCAACTGCGCCCACGCCACTTCCAGTCCGCCTTGGGCCGCGATCCGATCCTCCTTGCGCGCGGCCAGGTTCACCTGCGCCGACATCAGATCCGACTCCACCGCCAGGCCCGCCTTCACATGCTGATCCACTGAGGTCAACAGCGCTTCCGCCGTTTGCTCCTCGTGGCGCGCGACCTCGACCTCGCGCTCAGCGTAAAGCACCTGCTCGTAGGCCTTCACAACATTCAGAACGATCTCCTGGTTCACGGCCTTGGCGCTGGATACGGAGCTCTTCTTGGCCAAATCGGCGCCGTGAATCTGCTTCTCCGTCTTGAAGGAGTCGAAGGCTAGCCAGGAACCGTTGAAGCGCGTGACGAAGTCGCCGATGGGAGTGGGATGATTCAGCGAATCGATCCCAAAGTCGGCCTGCGTAAACAGCCCCTGCCGAAGCCGGGTCCCGAACACGTACACTGGGTCGTTGCCGCGCGAGATGTCTTCCGTGAAGTTGAGCCGCGGCAGTAACGGCGTGCGCGCCAGGCGCGCGGCCGCAGCGGCGTCCTGCTCGCCCGCGTGAGCCGCCGCCACCTCGGGGTTCCGGCCCAGCGCCTGATCGATGGCCTGGCGAAGCGTTAAAGGCTGCTGCGCGGCCAGCGCCGCACTGCCCAAACCCAGCGCCAGAGCGGAACTCAGTGCTCGCACAAATCCTGATCTCATCGTGAAAACGTCCTTGGCGTCTGCATTCATACCAATAAAGCCATCAACACGCCGAATCGTTACAATGCGCGCACATTTTTGCCGCATATGAACCGAGGAACTCCCGGCGTATGCAGATGCAGGTGCGCGGCCAACGCATTCGGACGGTTGGCAGCGGGCAGGCTGGAATCGATTGAATTTGACTGGAATTTTGAAGAGTGGAAGTCAGCGCGGCACAAGCCGGCGCGAAGGGAAGATGAATTGCAGCGCAAAGGCGCTGCGCAAACTCGTCTTCAATGTGCCAGCAGATATACTCCCACGCACACCAGCGCCACCGCCGTCCAGCGGCGCCGGTCCACGTTCTCTTTGAGAAAGATTTTGCCGGCAATCATGTTCGTCACCAGCATAAGCGAGGCCGTCGCCGGGCCGGCGAGACTCAGATTCAGGTGGTTCAAAGCAAACAGCATCGCGAAAAACGCAACGGCCAGAAAAAATACTCCGGCAAAAAACCGCGGGCTAGTCAGTACGGCGCGGATGGCGCCGCCCATTCCCGAGCGGGCGCGAATCGCATCCAAATCGCCGATGGACTTCATCGCGGATGCAATCGTCACTTCTCCGGTGGTCGAGGTAAGCACCACGCCGGCGATCATGGCGGCAGCGGCCCAGGGGTTGGTGACGGTTGCCGGGGTAATCATCGCGGTTCCACCTGCGAACAGACCGGCTCCTCCGATGGCGCTTCTTCGGCCACGGAGGCAGGCTGTTCAGTACGGGCAGGCCCTTGCGCCACAAACCCCACCCCGAGGGTAATCACGATGATTCCGGCCCAGCGCTCCACAGAGATGGCCTCCTGCAGCCAGAACTTCGCCAGCAGCGCGATAAACACGTATCCAAAGGCCGTGGCGGGCAGAACAAAGGTAAGATCGGCCCACGACAGCGCCGTCAGATAACTGGCGAAGAAGCCGATGAGCAGCAGGATGCCGAGCGCAATCCAAGGCGTGAAAACCGCGCCGATGAGCGCCGCAGGGTGGGTAAGCGAGATGGAAGCCATGTGTCTCATCCCCCGGGAGAGACAACTGTCGCCGAGCGGTGCGGAGATGGCAACCACTCCCAGAATCAAATATTGCCGGGGTGTGAGCTTTCGATGGGCCATCGATTTGTCTAATTTCCCATGATGAATGGCGCCGGCGCCAGGCTGAGATGAAGCGATTTTCATTTGCCAAGCGGCATTTTTAAGGTTGTGCGCTGCGGTTTTTCCTCGAGGAATAACCACGTCGCGCTTTGGGCTTCGCCTAGTATCCGCCGGAAAACCGCTGTAGAGGGCCCCCGCGAGGAGAATGGCGCGTCAGCTATGCGTCTGCACGCGCCGGCGCCGGCGGTTCAGCCTGCCGGCTGCGCGCGGCCTTCACCATCCGGTTGCGCTCCGCACGCAGCTTCAGGTACGACTTGGCTTCGGTGTAAAGACGGGGCACATCGCGGTTCACCACCGCCTTCCAAACCACGCGAAGAGCCGCCTTGGGGCGGAAATAGTACTCGTCGTAGAAGCGGTGCACCATCTCCAGAATGTAGTCGGCGGGCAGGCCGGGGTACTCGATGTGCGCGATCTGGTGCCCGGCCGCATCGCTCATGGCCGCGTTGCGCAGGAAGCCGTTGGCGCGGGCGTATTCGTACAACTCCGTGCCGGGATAGGCGTGCGCGATTGAAACCTGGATGGTCTCCACGTCCAGAGACTTGGCGAAGCTGATCGTGTTACGGATCGACTCCTTGGTTTCGCCTGGCAGCCCCAGAATGAAGTCGCCGTGAATGGTAAGGCCCAGATCGTGGCAGTCCTTGGCAAAGGCGCGCGCGCGCTCCACGGTTGCGCCCTTCTTGATGTTCTTGAGTATCTGCGGATCGCCGGACTCGAAGCCCACGATGAGCAGCCGGCAGCCGGAGTCCTTCATGGCCTTCAGCGTCTCGCGGTCAGTCGTCACGCGCGAGGTGCAGCTCCAGGTCAGGCCCAGCGGCTCCAGCTTTTCGCAGAGCTCGATGGTGCGCGCCTTCTGAATGTTGAAGGTGTCGTCGTCGAAGAAGAATTCCTTGACCTGGGGGAAGGCCTTCTTGGCCCATGCCAGCTCCGCAGCCACATCATCGGTGGATCGCTTGCGCCAGGCGTGTCCGCTCAAGGTTTGCGGCCAAAGGCAGAAGGTGCACTGTGCCGGGCATCCGCGCGTCGAGGAAAGAGAGATAAAGGGATGCAGCAGGAAGGGCACATTGTAGCGGGTTACGTCCAGGTCGCGCTTATAGATTTTGGTCGCCCACGGCATTGCATCCAAATCCTCCACCTGTGGGCGGTCCGGGTTGTGGACGATCTTGCCGTCTTTCTTGTAGCTGATGCCCAGAATCTCGTGGAGCGGCTTGCCCTGCGCAAATTCCACCACCGAGTAGTCGAACTCCCTCCGGCACACAAAGTCCAGCACCGGGCACTCATTCAGCGCCGCCTCGGGATCGGTCGTTACCGGAGGCCCGACAAACGCGATGCGCATGGACGGGTTGGACGCCTTGATGGCCTCCGCGAGCCTCTGATCGCCTCGCCAGCCTACGGTCGAGGTAAACAGCACCAGAAACTCGTAGTCCTTGGTGATCTTGATCGTTTCCTCAACGGAAACGTGGTGCGGAGGCGCATCCAGGAGCCGCGAACCCTCCAGCAGACCAGCGGGGTAGCTCAGCCAGATCGGGTACCAATACGACTCGATCTCGCGCGTGGCCGGCCAGCGTGAGCTGGCGCCGCCGTCAAAGTTCTCGAAAGAGGGTGGGTTGAGGAAAAGTGTTTTCAGGGGCATAAAAATCCTTTGCTTATTGTAGCATCTTGGCGGGACTCAGGACTTCAAATCATCGTGTCCGTAAGCGGCTGAATCGATGGAATTTGCAAATTGGCGCGCAGGCCGATTCGGCGTTGCAGAGGAGAGGAAACGAAGGGCGGCGAGAATCTTGGGGATCATGCCGTCACTCGCCAGGCGTCCCCTCGCCACTCGTTGATGGGTAGGACGCGCGCTTTATGCTCCCAACTCCCCCCGAATCGCCTCCGCAATCCCTTCCGCATGCCGCCGCATCGCGGCTTCGTCTTCGGCTTCGATCATGACCCGTGCCAGGGGCTCGGTGCCAGAGTAGCGGACCACCACGCGGCCGGTCTCCTTCAACTCTTCCTCGGCCGCGCGGATGGCCGCAGCAACGGCCGGAATGGACGCCAGCGGCTTCTTTTCGCGGACCTTAACGCTGACGATCACCTGCGGAAAGACCTTCAGGCCGGCGGTCAGATCCTCAAGGGATTTGCCGGTGCGGCCGATCAGGTCAAGGAGCACAAGCGCGGTCAACAGGCCGTCGCCCGTCGTGGCCAGGTGCGGAAACAGAATGTGCCCGGACTGCTCGCCGCCCAGAGCCGCGTTCTGCTTTTGCATCTCTTCAAGAACGTAGCGGTCGCCCACGGGCGCGCGGTCCATGCGGATTCCGCTGCGCTTGAGGGCGGCTTCGAGGCCCATGTTGGACATGGTGGTGGCGACGACGAGGTTGCCGGTCAGCAGGCCGCGCACCTGGAGGTCGCGGGCGGCCATCAGCAGGATGGCGTCGCCGTTGACGACGTTGCCGCCGGCGCCGGCCAACATGCAGCGGTCGGCATCGCCATCGAAGGTGAGGCCGAGATGCGCGCCGTGGGTTACAACCTGGCTGGCGACGTAATCGGGATGCAAGGCGCCGCAGTTGAGGTTGATGTTGCGGCCGCTGGGAGCGATGTTCAGCAGGGTAATTATGGCGGTTCCGTCAGCATTGAGGCGGCGGAAGAGATCGGGGGCGACGGCTGCCGCGGCTCCGTGGGCGCAGTCGGCCACTATCTTCAGATGGGATAGCGAGAGGCCGGGAACGCAATCCATGAGGAACTGAACGTAGTCGCTCTGGAACGCGGAATTGTCCTCGAGCGGCGGCAGCGAGGCGGGATCAGGCGCGTCAATATGCGCGGCGTGATGGAGAATTTCGTCCTCTATGGCCAGCTCGACCGCGTCGGCGAGCTTGTAGCCGTCGCCGCCGAACAGCTTGATGCCGTTGTCCTGCCAGGGGTTGTGGGAGGCCGAGATGACAACGCCGGCCTGGAAGCCGTGCCGTCGCGCCAGAAACGCAACCGCTGGGGTGGTGATGATGCCGGCGCTTTCCACGCGCGCGCCGGCGGCGCGCAATCCGGCGGCGAGCATAGCGGCGATCCAGGGGCTGGACTCGCGCGTGTCGCGGCCAAGAACAACACGGGGATCGAAGGTGATTCTTCGCAGTGAGTGAGCCAGCGCCAGGCCGGTGGCGTAGACGGTGGTGGGGTCCAGGGGCGCCTGCCCGGCGATGGCGCGAATGCCGTCGGTCCCGAAGAGTTTGCGTGAGGAGGTGGCCGTCATGTGTTTTTCTCTTGCCTTTATTGTTGAGCGCGAAGGAAAAAGCAACCGCAAATCCTTCGCTTCGTCCGCTGCCGCGGACTTCGGCTGGCTCGACATAAGCCAATGCTGCCATACACGGGATGGCAATAAAAACTACCTTCGCCGGCTGTTATTCCCTGCTCCTTTAGGGCGCGGATTCGCGTTGATTTTTTCCACGCGGCTGGTGAATACGCCGTCGGCCAGGCGCGTGGTGACGGCATCGCCGGCGGTGAGTTGAGCGGCGGAACGGATGAGCGAGCCCTCTGCGCCCAGGACGAGAGCATAGCCCCGGTCGAGGACGGCGAGGGGCGAGAGCGAATGCAGCCTTGCATCAAGGGCGCCGAGCCGGAACGCCGAGGATCGCAGCGAACGCTCGAGCGATTGCTCCAGCCGGGCGCGCAGAGCGAGCAAGCGTTGGCGGGCGTGAGCCAGACTTTGGCGAGGGTCGTGGCGCACAACAGCAGCAGCGAGATCAGCGGCGTGGTTCCGCCATTGCCGCAGCCCGTTGGCAACAGCGGACTCCAGCCGGAATGAAAGGTCGTCGAGGCGCTGGGCGCGGCGATGAAGCAGCGCGGACATCTGCGAAGCAGCGCGGCCGTCAACGGCGGAGTGCGCGAAACGCTGCCGCGCCTGCAAAACCTGAAAGCTGGCTGCCCGCTCCAGCCGGCGCGATTGCGCGGCGAGGTGCTCTGCGACGGTGTGCTGAGCCTCGGTTATCAGCTCGGCAGCGGCCGAAGGCGTGGGGGCGCGAAGGTCGGCGGCGAAGTCGGCAATGGTGAAGTCGGTTTCGTGGCCGACCGCGGAAACCACCGGCAGCCGCGACCCCGCAATCGCACGGGCCACGCGTTCGCTGTTGAAGGCGGCCAGGTCTTCGAGCGAGCCTCCGCCGCGCGCCAGCACGATCAGATCGGCAAGCCCGCCGGCATTCAGCTCCGCGAGTGCGGCTTCGATTTCTGCGGGTGCCGATTCGCCTTGCACGGAAACCGGGTAGAGCAAAACGTTGAGCCCCGAATGGCGGCGGCTCACGATGTTGAGAAAGTCGCGGATGACGGCTCCGGTGGGCGAAGTGACGATCCCTGCCGTGCGCGGAAAGGCGGGCAGCGGACGCTTGCGTGCAACCTCGAAGAGGCCCTCGGCCTTCAGGCGCTCCTTGAGCTGCTCGAAGGCGAGCTGAAGCGAACCGGCGCCCACGGGCTCCATGGTTTCGGCCACCAGTTGCATTTGCCCGCGCTGCTCGTAGACGCTGACCCGGCCGCGGACGAGCACGTGCAGGCCGTCTTCAGGACGGAAGCGGAGAAGCATCGCCTGGCGGCGAAACAGGACGATGGGAAGCTGAGCATCGGCCTCCTTGAGGGTGAAGTAAACGTGGCCAGATGGCGCTGGACGGTAGTTGGAGATTTCGCCCTCGACCCAAATGTCGCCGAAATCCTCTTCGATGAGCTCGCGGATATGGGAGACCAGTTCGCGCACCGGCCAGATCCGGCGCTGTCTGCGCGGCTCCTCGAACGTGAGGTCCAGTTGGCGCGCAAATGGGTCCGGCGAAGCCACTTCAGATGAGTTTAATTGCTATGGCATCTTCGGAAAAGGTGTAAACCGGAACCGCTCCTGCTGCGTGGATTTTTCCTCAAGAAAAAATCCACTTTCACAGCTCTCAATCGTTCCCAGTATTTTCAGAAAATGCCGTAGATCCCACGGCGCCTTACTTGCGGCGCTCGACCACCGCGCGCAACTCTGCAACCAGCGCAGCTAAGTGCGGGCCGAGGGACGGACCGGAGCCGCTTTCTCCGCCATACAAAACTTCGATCTCTCGCGCCAGCGCGGTCCCGCGCGTCAGGTTGAAGGTGCCCAGCACGCCAGCCAGTTTGTGGGCCGCGGCATGGGCCGCTTCCCGCTCGGAGGCCGCGAGCTCATAGGCCGTGAAGGCCGCGGCGGCAGATTCCAGAATCGCCACCCGTTCCCGAATTTCGGGCAGGAACCTGACCCACATTTTATCCAGGGCCCGTGCGATCTCGCCGGCTTTTTCCGGATCTTCCACGGTCCCTCCGGCGTGCGGCCCTCAGCTCCAGCCCAGCGCACCGGCGATCTGCGCGGAGAGCGTGAGTGGGTCAAAGGGCTTGAAGAGAATAGCATCAACTCCCAGGTCGGCGAAGCGGCGCTGATCGGAGCTTTGCACCTTGGCGGTCAGCAGCAGAACGGGTATTTTGGCGGTGGCGGGATTCTTGCGCAACTCGCGAAAGGTGGTGGGACCGTCCATGCCGGGCATCATCACGTCGAGAAGAATGGCGTCGGGCTGATGCTCGATGGCCCGGGCCACGCCCTGCGCGCCCGAGTTGGCGGCGATGATCTCCCAGCCAGCCACGCTCTCCAGGCTCAAGGCGGCTACCTCACGAATGTCGTCCTCGTCGTCAATAATCAATATCCTGCGCACCACGGTAACGTTTCCTCTGGAACCATTGTGAAATGCCGGCCCGGCGTTGTCGATGACCGCATCCCGCCGCGCCGTTTACGGATTCGGCACAGCCGGCCCGGCGGGCGAAGCCTCATCCCTGGGGCCGGACGCCCGAGCCGGCGCTGCGCGCGCCGATTCATGGACGGAAGTGTGATCCGGCGTTTCCAATGGAGCGGGCCGATAGGGCAAAAAGACGCGGAAGGTTGAGCCCCGGACAGGATTGCGCTCCGCCCAGATGCGGCCCGAATGCTGCAACACGATGGTACGGCAGATCGCCAGGCCCAGTCCGCTGCCGCCCTTTTGCCGGGAATCAGAGGCGTCCACCTGCTGAAAACGGCCGAAGATGGCTTCGAGCTTGTCGGCGGGAATGCCGCGCCCCTGGTCGATCACCGCAATGGTAACCCCGGCTTTGCCGGGCCGCAGCATCACTGAAACCGTGGAGTTGGGCGGCGAAAACTTGATGGCGTTGGAGATCAGATTGGTCAGCACCTGCAGCAGGCGGTCGGGATCGGCGGCAATTTCGGCCTCGGTGCTGTCGCGCATCAGGCGCACGCCTCCCGCCTCGGCCACCGGCTGCATACCTTCGATGGCCTGCTGCACAATCTCTGCCAATTGCACCGGACGGAAGGCGAGCGGCGTGCGCTCGCTCTGAATGCGCTCCAGGTCGAGGATGTCGTTGATAAGCCGGACCAGCCGGTCGGAATTCGTCAGCGCGATGCGCAGCAGGTTGGCTGCCTTCTCGTTCACGTCGCCCAGTATGCCCGAAGAGAGCAGGCCGAGAGATCCGCGGATGGAGGTGAGCGGGGTGCGCAGTTCGTGGCTGACCGTGGAGATGAACTCGTCCTTGAGCCGGTCGAGGGCGTAGCGCTGGCTGATGTCTCGAAAGCTGAGCACAGAGCCCGAAAGACTTCCCTGATCCAGAATCGGAGTGAAAACGTACTCGGCCGGGAAGGCGCTGCCATCGGTGCGGAAAACCGCGTCTTCACCCGCTGCGGCCTTGCGGCTCGCCGAGGCGCTGCGCAGTTGGCAATCGTCGCCGCAGCGGCGCTCCGGCGGCGCGCTTCCGTGCAGCAGTTCATGGACCGGCTTGCCGGTAAGCACGGCAACCTCGGTTCCCAACAGCCGGGCCGCCGCAGGGTTGGCGAAGCTTACCAGGCCATGGCGGTCCACGCCGCAGATGCCGTCGGCCACTGCGTTGAGCAGAATCTCTTGCTGCCGGCTCAGCTCCTCGGCACGCCCCTGTTCCTGCGAATGAGCCTGCATCTGCCCCAGAGCGGCTGCGGCGGCCTCCAGGACGGCCAGGGTTCCCTTGTCTTCGCGCAGGCGGAAGCGACAATAGAATTCCAGGACCGCCAATACGCTGTTGCCCACGCGCACCGGCACGGCCCATCCAGCCGCCATCCGCTGGCGCAGGGCGAACTGAATGCGCGGGCTCTCGGGTGCGGCAGCCAGGTCGTCGATCCAAACCGTGCGGCCCTCCTTCCAGGCGCGGCCCGCCAGGTCGCTTCCGCTGGCCACGGTCTGCCCTATGCTCTCCTGGATCAATGTCTCGGCGCGGCTGCCCGGAGCGCCCCAGGCGGTGTCGAACTCCAGCCGCCCGGCTTTGGCGTTCACCGTCCAGTTGATGGCGGCATCCCACTCCTGGGAGATGCACAAGGCCTCCAGAATGCGTGTCACCGCGGCTTGGGGCGAAATGTTTTCGCCTATGATCTGGCTGACCATGAGTTGCAAGGCCAGCCGCTGCTCGCGCTGCTTTTGCTGGGTCACGTCGCGCAACAGGCAGCGCACGGCGAGGGGATTGCCCGCCTGTTGCCGTTGACTCAGGCTCAGCTCCAGATCGAAGACGCGGCCGTCGGCCGTGCGGTGGCGCAGCGGCGCACGTTCCACCGTCATGCCGTCCAGCGCGCGGCGGAAGAGATCCGACGCCTGGCTCCGGCAACTTTCAGAGAAAAGCTCCTCGAAAGTTCGAGCATTGAGCAGGGTGTCGTGATCGAGGCCAAAGCACCGCTTCCAGGCGGGATTGGCGTATAGAAAGCATCCCGCCGGGCTGATCGTAGCGATCATCTCGTTGGAGTTTTCGAACAAATCGCGGTAGCGATCCTGGGACTCGCGCAGCTCCTGTTCCTGATCCAAGGTTGCGCTCTTGTCCTCAGCCACCGCCACCAGCCCGGCTAACTCGCCGTTCACCCACAGGCCGGAGATATGGAGGGCGGCTGGAAAGACAGAACCGTCCTTGCGGCGCAACTGTACGTCAAAGCTCGGCGCCGCGCTGGGCGCCAAACCGCGAAGATAATCGAAAAGCGCCGTCTGCCAGCCCGCGCGCGCCGGCTCGGCCGGGCTTCCGGCGCCGCTGCGCTTCTCTATCTCCGCAACCAGGCGCATCTCTTCTCCAGCAGCCAGTATCTCCATTGTGTCCCACGCCTGGCCCTGCAATTCAGCGGCATGGTAGCTGAGCAGGCGCTCCGCGGCCGGGTTGACGTAGGTCATATGGCCGCTGGAGTTTACCGCCATGAGCGCCAATCCGGCCGAGTCGAGCACTTCCTTCAGTTCCTGGCCGGCGAATGCTGGCGTGCCAACTCGACGAGCATGAATCGCCACGCGGACGGCCAGGACTGCAACCACCGCCGCCATCGCCAGCACCAAAATCTCGTCCTTGCGCAGGCCGGTGAAGCCGTGCCCGCCCGCCAGTCCCACCCCCACCGCAGCCGCGGCCAGCGCGATAGCCGCGAGCGCCAGCGCCTGCCAAAGAACAGAACCGCTGCCCCGGGCCGATGGCGCACCCGGCTTGCCTCCTGCCGTCCCGATTGCTTCCGATTGGCCTTCCATTCCTTCCCCACTGCGCCCAAAGGCGTTTGCCGCCCTGCAAGCCGTTGCATGGATGGACGGCGTTTTCGCTGCCCTGGTGCGCTACCTCACCCCGAGTAGCCCGGCTATCGCCGCCTGAAACTCCGCTATACCCGGATGTGGCGTGCGGCGGACCAAGCACATGAGCGCAATTTGCTCGTAGTATAAGCGTTGACTACCATGCTCCACAGGTAAATCGGTCGTGTAGAAGAGAGAGTGAAGCGTTCCGGTTACGGGCTATACAAAACCTGAAATGCTGTATACGGAAGCTGCCCCGCCCAAGCCAGTGCGATCCCCGTGGACCCCACGCGGCGCCGCGTCTGCCATCGCCATTCGCAGCCATCCTTGCTGAGCAGGCATATACTAACCCCATGTCCCGCTCAAATCTTTCTCCTCGTAGTTATCGTCTGACCCTGGCGTTGACTGGAGCCTTGTGCCTTGCCGGTGCTCCGCGCGCTGCTCATGCGTGGGGCGCCGCAGGGCATCGCATCATCAACCAGCTTGCCGCCAGCACGCTGCCTGTTTCCGTGCCGGCCTTTTTGCGTTCGCCGGCGGCCATCGACGAGATCACCTACCTGGGCCCCGAGCCGGACCGCTGGCGTTCGCCAGCTGAGCCTGAATTGGACGCGGCGCAGGCTCCGGAGCACTTTATCGATCTGGAGCTGGCCGATAAGTTTGCGCCCCTGCCCCACAAGCGGTTCGACTTTCTTGCCGAGGTGTACGCCGCCCACGAAGACCCCACGAAGATCGGTCTCCAGCCCTGGCAAACCGATGAAGTTTGGGAACGGCTGAAGTCGGCGATGCGCGATTACCGGCATCTGAAAGCCGAAGGCCAGGATACGATGCCCGTCGAACAGGCGATTATCTTCTATGCCGGCTGGCTGGGCCACTATGTAGGCGACGGCTCGCAACCCCTGCACACCACCATCGAGTACAACGGCTGGGTCGGCCCCAATCCTCACGGCTACACCACCGGCCACCAGATTCACTACCAGTTCGAGAGCGTCTTTGTCTCCGCCAACATACACGCCCCCCAGGTGGAGGCCGATATGACGCCGGTCAAGGCGATTCAGGGCGACATGTTCGATGCCTACATGGCTTACTTGCGCCATACGCACACCTACGTCGATGAGGTCTACCAGCTTTACAAGGAGGGCGGCTTTGCGGGCGCAGGTACGCCCCAATCGCGGCAATTCACGGCCCAGCGGCTTGCCTTCGGCGCCAGCATGTTGCGCGACATGATCTACACCGCATGGCTCGACAGCGCGCAGCCCGTGCCTGTGCCCCAGTACCTCAAAGGCAAATAGAGGAACTCAGCCGCGGTCTCAACGCTCGGCCGGCATGGGCAGGCGGCGCAGCATCGCAGCGAGCACCGGAGTGATGAGCAAAACCGCCGGGATCGCTACCAGCAGCCAGGCCAGCAGCGCCTCGCCGGCCAGGCTGCCCACTTGCGCGGCCAGGCCGAGATCCCGAAGGTGCAAAAGCACGCGCGGCGCCGGCACATGCCCGGCTGCGGAGCAGACCAGCCACCTGCCCAGGCGCACAAAGGGGACAACCAGGGCCATCTGCAGCGGCAGAGCGGCCAAGTTGGCGGCCTGAATGGCGGGCAGATTCAACCGCAAGACCACCGCCAAAACCGTGCAGAGAACCGTGGGAATACCCACCACCGGAATGCAGCCAATGGCAAAGCCTAACGCCAGCGTCAGGGCCAAGCGCCCAGGCGAAATTCCCTGGCGCAGCCAGAGAACCACGGTGTGACGCATCGCGGCCGGAGTAATTTCGATCATCACGTCCCCCTTGCTGCCTCCATCTTCCCGCGCCGGCCACGGCGGCGCATGAAGAGGAGATGAAATCTCTTGCCTCGAACCAAAGTTGGCAGCAGGCGGCGTGCAGCGTAAGCTGCACGTTCTTCAATATCGGCACGACTGCGGAACGCCTTAGATCGGCATGGCTGCGGACACGTACCATCGACGGGATTTCAACTCGCCGCGCTGGTGGCGGGAAGATGGCTCCCCATGAAGTTGGTGATGATAATGTGCTTATTGGCCGGCTCCGCCCTCTGTCTCTGCTGGGGCGCTGGTGTTCATGCTCCAGCTCGCCAGCAGGTCCCGGCTGGCCGGAGCTCGCAGCAACGGTTCGACACCGGCCACAACAGTGATGGCGGTGACGCCGGATGCGCCCGGCGTTGAAACCAGCATGACCGCCTCACCCTTCTTCAGGTCGGTGAAATGAATCAATGGAGCGCGGCTCAGCAGTTGCTCGGGGCTCATCTGGCCCTGGCCACCCTTACCCTTGGGACCCTTGCCGCCGCGCATCAACCGTCTGCCCCCATTGGGCGAACCTGTGTAAGCGCCCTGGCCGCCCTGTTCGCCCCCGTCCCTGTTCAGCAGCACGGCCAGCATTTGCGCCATGCGATCCGGCAAGCGGCGCATCTCTACGCTGGCGGGAACATGGACGGTTACCTCTTTCTTCGTAGCCAGATCCTTTACCACCATAGTCGAATGAGCCGGATCGAGCGACGTAATGAGTCCCGAAACATTGCGGAAGCTGCCTGAAACCACCTCTTCGGCTGTCATCGCGGTGCCGTTCGCATTCTGGGGTCCGCGCGCCATCAACTGGTCGCCGGGATGGATGGCGGTGATGGGCGCCGGCCGCGCCAGATTATAGTTCACCGATGCGCGCGCATAGCGCTTGAGCACGGTTGCGGGGGTGGTGTGAATGATAAGCGTCTTGGTGACCAAGCCCTTTTCTGCCATGAGCACGATGTCGCCGGTTGCGGGGTCCACGCTCTTCACCAGCCCGCCCACGCCGTGTAGCTGCCAATCCTCACGCTGCTCTTCTTGCCTCTGCGCTAACGCCTCGTGCTTGATGGCAATGATGCGCATCGCCTGCGGCGTTGAGGAGTTGGGGACCAGATTGACCAGCACGCGGTCTCCGACGGCCAACTCGCTGAAAGTCATGCTGACGGCTTGGCTCAAATTGAGCTGCCCCGGTTCGATGCGCATCAACTGCGCCGTGGACGGTACGGTGACCGTTTGCTCGCCTTGCGCGGTCTTCACCGTAAGCGTGTTTCCTT
Source organism: Acidobacteriota bacterium (assembly GCA_021800255.1). Taxonomy (GTDB): domain Bacteria; phylum Acidobacteriota; class Terriglobia; order Terriglobales; family Acidobacteriaceae; genus Telmatobacter. Next base: position 51,374 of record JAJYZC010000001.1, on the reverse strand, counting down.
TGATGGCGGAGATGGCGCCTAGAAAGTGCGGTGAGGCCTGGGCGTGAGCCATGCTCGCTGCCAGCGTCAATACCAACAGTTCGATAACGGCCGTCCACAGGGTGTGCAGCAGCGAAGCGCGCTGGGCTAGCGGCTGAGGCGTTGCGGAGCTGGAGTGCCGCATCCCATCAACCGTGCATGAATGGCGGCCGTGCTGTCCAGGAGCCGTCAATGCCGGAATGTATGTGTTCCTGCTGCTGTTCATAAATCCTTCGCTCCATGGTCAAATTTTGTTGCACGCGGCCTGAAAGCGCATCTCTATCCCGGTAGACGAGTTAGCGCGCCAATAGGTTGATGGCCGCGATTTTTCCCGCGCCGCGCCGTTAACCGGGCCGCAGGGCCATGAGTTAAAAATCTCATTTTCAATGAGTTGCTGAATTTCACTGAATCTCCAGTAAATCGGAGTTTTCTTTGCGCCGCAGCCATTCAAGGCGCCAGCCGGGCGGTCTTAAGAAAAGTATAGCTGCCAGATTGTGAGGGAATGACGTGCGTCAGCCGCCGGTTGTGTACCACGATCGTATCCAGATACCAGAGATTGACGGCAGGAAGATCGCGGGCCAGAATCTGCTGCGCTTCAACATAGTCAGCGCGGCGCCGCTCCATGTCTTCGCTCTGGGCGGCGTCATTGAGCAGAGCGTCGAGCTGTGGATTGGAATAGTGGCCGCGATTGGCGCCGTCCGGCGGAAAGCTCGCCGTTGAAAATGCGTAGGTGAAGATATCCGGCTGCTCGTTGCCGCCGATCCAGCGCAGGGAATACATCTGGAATGCGCCCCGCGTCACGTCGGAGTAAAACGTGGCGAATTCGTAACTCCTGAGGGCGAGCGCGATCCCCACCTGCCCCAGCTCCTGCTGAAGCACGTCAGCCAGCAGGCGCGTTTCTTCATCCTGGCTGATCTTCATGGTCAGATGCAGCCGCACTCCATCGGCTCCGGGCTTGTAACCGGCCTCGTCGAGCAGCCGCTCGGCGCGCGCCGGATCATAGTTGTAGCCGGCCACGTCGCCGGTCCAGGCCCAGTGGCTGGGCGGCAGCAGGCTCACGGCAGGCCGGGCATGACCGCCCAGCAGGGTGCGAATAATCAGCTTGCGGTTGATGGCGCAGGCGATTGCCTGGCGCACGCGCACATGCTTCAAGATCGGGTCGCGCAGGTTGAAGGCGAGGTACTGGATTACCGTGCCCGGCCGGTCTTCAACTACCAGGTTGGGTTGCCGGGCCAGCACGGGCAGCTCGTCCATGGGCAGGGAATTGACGGCCACATCGGCCGAGCCTTTTTCCAGTTCGAGCGCCTCGGTGATGGCGTCGGGCACCACGGCGAAACGCACCCGCTTGATCGCAGGCTTGGCTGACCAGCTATAAGGGTTGCGCTCGATCACCACGTCCTGATCGATCTGCTGGCTGACGAAGCGAAAAGACCCCGTCCCCACCGGATGCCGCCAGAAACCGCGCCCGCTGCCGTAGGGAACCACCCCAAACGCGCTGCTGGAAAGATTGGTGAGCAGAAAATTGTCGGGGTGCTTCAAATGAAAGACTACGGTCCAGGGGCCAGGCGCATCCACCCTGGCCACCGAGTTGTAAGCTGCGGCCTTGGGTGAGATCACAGCGCCGTTGCGCGCGGGATCGATCCCAGGATCGATCATCGAATCGATTGTCCACACCACATCGCGCGCCGTCAGCGGCCGGCCATCGGAAAAGCGCACGCCTTGGCGCAGGTGGAAGACGAGCGTGAGCGGATTGGGCTGCTCCCAGCTCTCAGCCAGCGCAGGCGTGAAATGAAAGCTGGCGTCGTGCGTCACCAAACCGTCGAAGAGCAGCTCGTCAATGTGCTCCGATGCCTCGTCGGTCCCGATGCGCGGGTCGAGATTCGCGGGACTGCTCTCAATGAGAAAGACGGCTGTGTGCGGGTCGCGGTGCGGCGTGCGGCAGCCCGCCAAACCCGCCAGGAGCAGAAGCGGCGCCGGCGCGAGCAAAGATCTGACCCGGCGGCGGAAAAGCGCGAACACCCGCTCACCCATAGGTCACCTGCCCCAAAACAGCAGGTCGCTTTGCTCCCGTGGCTGCGGGCACGTTGCCGGGCTGACGGCGCCAGGTCATCCAGGCCAGTAGCGCGAAGGCTGTGGCCTCCTTGGCCTCAGCCGGCAATCCAAAATCGTCGCTAGGCGCCAGGTCGCATTCCATCGGCGCCAGACGCGCGGCCAGCATTGCCATCAGCGTGCGGTTGCGCGCCCCGCCGCCGGAGACGATAAAATCCACCGCGCGCCCCTTCATCTTTGCTCTCGCAAAGCCGGCGTAGCTGCGGGCGATGGTCTCCGCCGTCAGCGCGGTTGCCGTGGCCATCGCGTCTTTGGGGTTCTTGCTTTGCCGCCGGCAGGCGGCGAGGAACTTGGCCGCGTACTCGCGCCCGAACTGCTCGCGCCCCGCTGTGCGCGGCGGTTGCTGCCGGAAGTACGGATCGCGCAGCGTCGCCTCCAGCACGCGCGGAAGCACTCGGCCCTGCGCGGCCAGCGCGCCATTGCGGTCGAAAGGCTTTTCAAAAAGTTCCATGGCCAGCCAATCGATCACCATGTTTCCCGGCCCGGTGTCGAAGGCGATCACCGCGTCTGGCCCCGCGCCTGCGGGAATCGCAGTCAAGTTCGCAATGCCGCCGATGTTCTGCAAGACGCGCCCGCGGGTGGAGTGGGCGTAGAGCGCGTAGTCGAGCAAGGGAACCAGCGGCGCGCCCTGTCCTCCAGCCAGCATGTCGGCGGGGCGGAAGTTTGACACTACTGGAACTCCGAGCGCCGCGGCGATGACTTGCGCCTCGCCGGCCTGCCAGGTGCATGCGAACCGCCGTCCCGCGTAGACGGTTGGGCGCGGCTGGTGGTAGAGCGTCTGCCCGTGGCAGCCGATAAGATCGAGCGTGAGCTTGTGCTGCTTAGCAGCCGCGCTCAAGGCTTCCGCGTAGGCCATTCCTAAGCGCCAGTTCAGCCGCGCCAACTCTGCCGTCGAAGTGGAGGGCGCATCCATAGCCGCCAGCACGGTGCGGCGCAGCGCCGCCGGAAACCGGAACCCTTCGTGCGCCAGCAACGTAATCTTCAGCGCCGATGTGCGCCCTACCCTCACGGCGCGTTTGCTGCTCGATCCGGGATCCGCAATGCGCACCACGGCTACGTCGATTCCGTCGGCAGAGGTGCCGCTCATGATGCCTGCTACCGTCATTGCCTTGGCTCTCATGCTGGTTGCTCCTCCTGATCGAACAGCGCATTGACTTGCCGCGCCTTCTCGATCCGCTCGCCAAAGCGCAGAACCCGGCTGCGCAGCGCCTCGAACTGGCGCGCTCGCAGCGCCGGCGCCGATGAGTCCGCAAACAACTTTGCCCGCTTGCGGGCCGACTCGCGAGCCCGCGCCGTGAGCAGCTTGGCGAAGGCCGCCGACCGCTCGCCTTCGGCGATCAGGGCCTCATAGCTGCGCAAGATCAGCTCTGCGCTGTGACATATTTCGAGCAGATCGATCCCTGCGCACACAGCCGCAATCGCGGCCTCCTCGATGGGCATGAACTTCAGAATTCCGCCCATCTCCAGATCGTCAGAGAGAATGATCCCTTGGTAGCCGATGCGCTTGCGCAACACTGTCGTTATCCAAAACTTTGAGGCGCTTGCCGGCCATTCTCCACCTCTGGTGGCGGGATAAGCCGCATGATTCACCATCACCATCGGCAGCTCGCCGCGCAGCGCGCGATAAGGCTCCAGATCCTCGCGCCACAATTGCCGCCACGTGCGCTCGATTGCCGGCGTCTCCAGGTGCGAGTCGCGCGTTCCTCCGCCCAGTCCCGGAAAGTGCTTTCCGCATCCGGCGACGCCATTGGCTCTCAGGCCGGTCAGAAATGCGCGCGCGTATGTGACTACCGCTGCCGCGCTTGCGGCGGCGCAGCGCGTTCCCATCACGCTTGCCGACTCTGGCAGCGCCAGGTCGAGCACCGGCGCCAGCGTGGCGTTGAACCCGAAGGCCATCACCGACTGCGCAATCATCTCGCCGTGCTCCCGCGCAAGCGAATCTATTCGGGCGCAACGGGCGGTTTGCGCCACCGCCTGTGCGGATGGAATCGGCGCCAGCGCGTCGCGCAGCCGGTCGACCGTGCCGCCTTCTGCGTCTACGCAGCGCAGGCTATGCGCCGTGCACAGCGATGCCGCTTCGTCGAGCAGTACGCGCGTCTGACGGGCGCCGGCAATGTTGCGCCGGAACAGGATGATTCCGGCCGGCTGCACCAGCTTGAGCCACGCACGCTCCAGGCCGGTTAGCTCCGTTCCTCCCAGCCCCACCACGAGCACGCTTCCCGCGGCGCGGCGCACACTCGCTTTCATCTTTTCTCCTTCAACTCCTGTTGCAGCTCTTCGAGCAAGTTCAGCGCCTGCAGAGGGGTCAATGAGTTCACGTCCACCGCCTCGATCCGGTCTACAATCCGCTGCGAGAGCGGCGTGAAGATGGTCAACTGCACCGGATCGGCAGCCACTTCGGTTTGTACGTCCGCAGCGGCGGTGCGTTCCTGCTTTTCGTGTTGGCGTAAAACTTGCTTCGCGCGCTCGATCACCGCCGCCGGAAGTCCCGCCAGCCGCGCCACTTCGATCCCGTAGCTCTTGCTCGCCGCGCCGGGCTCGATGCTGTGCAGAAAGACGATTCCGCTTGCCGTCTCTTTCACGCTCACGCGCAGGTTGCGCACTCTCTTGAGCTTTTCTTCGAGCATGGTCAGCTCGTGATAGTGCGTGGCGAAGAGCGTGCGCGCGCCCGTCTCAGCGTGCAGGTACTCGACCGTAGCCCAGGCCAGGCTCAGCCCGTCGAAGGTTGCCGTGCCCCGGCCCATCTCATCGAGCAGGATCAGCGAGCGCCTGGTTGCCGTGTTCAGGATCGTGGCCGTCTCGGTCATCTCCACCATAAAAGTGGAGCGGCCGCGCGCCAGGTTATCGCTGGCCCCGATGCGCGTGTAGATGCGATCCACCAGGCCCAGCCGCAGGCTTTCGGCCGGAACAAAGCTGCCCATCTGCGCCATCAGCGCCAGCATCGCGGCCTGGCGCAGATAGGTGCTCTTGCCGCCCATATTCGGCCCGGTCACCAGAAGCAGGCTCGGCCCGGCAAGATTCGAGTCTTCGCCGCCTGCGTTCAGATACACGTCGTTGGGGATGAACCGCCCCTCGCGCGTCTCTTCCATCCACTGCTCAATGACCGGATGCCGCGCCGCCACGGCTTCCAGCACAAGCTCTTCCGTCAGTTTGGGCCGGGCGTAACGCCGTCCCGCCGCCAGGTGCGCGAAGCAGGCCAGCAGATCGGCCTCCGCCACGGCCGCTGAGCTGCGCCGGATGCGGCTGGCGCTCTCAAGGACGAACTTGCGGAGTTCAGAAAAGATTCGCTTTTCAATTTCGATGGAGCGGTCGTGCGCGGAGAGAATCTTACGCTCGTACTCCTTCAGCTCCGGCGTTGTAAACCGCTCGGCGTTCACCAGAGTCTGCTTGCGCTCATAATCGGCCGGCGCCAGCGCCAGATTGGCCTTTGTAATCTCGATGTAGTAGCCGAAGACGGAGTTGTAGCGCACCTTCAGCGAGCCGATGCCGGTTCGCTGCCGCTCGCGGTCCTCGATGGCCGCGATCGCCTGCCGCCCGCTGGTTGAGATGGTGCGCAGATCATCCAGCTCCGCGTCCACGCCCGCTGCAATCACGCCTCCATCGGCGAGGGTCAACGGCGGCTCGGCCACCAGCGTGCGCGCGATCCGCGCGGTCACTTCGTCCAGCGTATCCAGCCGCGCGGCCATCCCTCGCCATAACTCCGCCGTCATGGCGCCGAGCGCCGTCTTCAACCCCGGCAGCCGCGCCAGGCTTGCCGCCAGCGCGCGTACGTCGCGCGGCCCCGCGGAGTCGAGCGAGATGCGCGCCAGCAGCCGCTCCAAATCCAAAATTCCGCCGAATGCGCGGCGAATCTCCTCGCGCTTGAGCAGATCGGCGTGCGCCTCGGCCACTGCTTCATAGCGCGCTTCAATCTCCGGCGCGCTGTTGAGCGGGCGCAGAATCGTGGCCCGCAGCAGCCGTTTGCCCATCGGCGTCTGGCAGGCGTCGAGGGTGCGGAAGAGCGTCACGCGGTCGTCCTGGCCGGCGAAGAGCGGCTCGACGAGTTCCAGATTCCGCACCGTCACCTGATCCAGCTCCAGGGCCGTCGAGTGCTCCTCAAATTTCAAGCTGTCGATGTGCAACGCCTCGTTCTTCTGCGTGGTGCGCACGTAGTGCAGCACCGCACCGGCCGCAATGGCCGCCGCTTCGTGGCCTGCCAGCCCGAAGCCTTCGAGTGAGCGCACGTTCAGTTGCCGCTCGACCAGCGGCACGGCAAACTCGCGCGTCCAGACCCAATCCTCTACCCGTGTCCGCGCCGGAATCTTTTCAAGCTGCGCTTGCAGCTCCGCAGGCCATTCTGCGCCTGCGGCCAGCAGCACCTCGCTCGGCGCCGCCATCAGCAACTCGTCCACCGCCTGCGCGCGTGCGTTTTGGCCGCGAAACTCCGCCGTGCGGAACTCGCCGGTCGAAACGTCCAGCAGCGCGATGGCGCAAATGACTTCCGGGCGTCCCGCTCTCGCTGCGGTCATCCCGCGCGAGTCCCGCGCGGCGGAACGCGCCGAGGGACTGGCGGGTGCATTTTCGCTATGGCGGGAATCTCCGCTTTCAAACAGCGCCGCCAGAAAGTTGTTCTGGTCCTGCCCCAGCCCAGCGTCCAGCGCCGTGCCCGGCGTCAGAACCCGCGTGACCTCGCGGCGCACCAGCTTTTTGGTGAGCTTGGGGTCTTCCATCTGATCGCACAGGGCGATCCGGTATCCGCGCCGCAGCAGCCGCGTCAGGTACTGCTCCACGGCGTGGTACGGAACCCCGCACATGGGAACGTTGCGCTCTTTGTCCCGCGCGGTCAGCGTCAGTTGCAGCTCGCGGCTGGCTACGGCCGCGTCGTCATAGAACAGCTCGTAAAAATCTCCCATCCGGAAGAACACGAGCGCGTCCGGATTCTCGCGCTTAGCCGCCGCCCACTGCCGCATGAACGGAGTGCCCACGGCGGGGTCTTTGTCCGCCGGCCGGCTGAGAGGACTCAGTGCAAAAGAATCCGTTTCTAACAGGGGATTGAGCGATGCGCCGGCCGGGCATTGCCCTGGGGAGTCAGAAGGCGGAAGACTCGCACCGCCGCCGTTGTCCGATGGACCAAGGTGCGGCGCGCTGGAGTCGTCCCGGATCACGTCGTCTTTAAGATTAACCCGAAGAAGCGGCGGCTATGGAGATCGCAGCCACTACGAAAGGATGGCCTCGGCGCCGGAAAATTCATGTGATTCCGGCGTGCTCTCCCGACGAGTTAAGAACTCACCGGTGGCGCCGGTTCGAGCGTAATGCGCGCGGCAAGCACCACAAACGCCGTCCAGAGCAGATCCGCACCCAGCAGATGCGTCACCTGCAGCCACACTGGCGCAAGGAGCAAAACATTCAATACGCCCAGCGAGTATTGCACGGCCAGCAAAATGAGGACCAGCAGGGCCAGGGGGCGGTTGTTCCAGTACGCGGAGCGTTGCGCGGCGCGCGCCAGCACCCAAAGGAAGAAGACGCTGGCCAGGACGGCAAAGGTGGGATGCACCCAACGCCAGCGCACCAGCCAGGCGCTCTTGGAGGCAAAGTCCTGATTGAGCGCCATGGCCAGCGAGTGGGCCGGGAAGAGCGTATCGCCCAACGCGGCCAGCGAGCCGGTGACGCCCACTGCCAGGAGCGCGAGGCAGCAGACGATGGTGCTAAAAGGCGCGGCCACACGGATGCCGCCGCGCAGATAGCCGGCGCTGCGGCCGAGGAAGTGCGCCGTAAGCGCGAGCGCGGCCACCAGGAGCAGGGTATTGGTGAGGTGCAGGGCCAGATATGGGGCGCGCAGCGGCGAATGGCTCTCAGCGGTGAGGCCGAGCTTGACCAGCAGCGCACCGATGGCCGCCTCAATCAGAGTGAAGACCACCGCGGCTGCGACGGTCACACGCGCCAGGTGGCCGTGCACCGTGCGGGCGAAGGTCCACACCAGCAGACCCACAACCGCCAAGAACGCAATACCGCTGCTGAGGCGATGGGTGAACTCGATCATGGTGGCGGCGCGAGGTGAATGTTGGATCACGGTGCCGTTGCACAGCGGCCAGTGGTCGCCGCAGCCGGCGCCGGAACCGGTAGCGCGCACCACGGTTCCCCACAGGATGACAGCGATGAAATAGGCCAGCACGCCCCAGGCAAAACGCCGCAAAGCGGGCGTGGGAAGACGCCGGGCGTCCACGGGAGCGGCGGTGAAAGGCATCGAATGACTCGATCTCGAACTCACCAGTGTAAAACACGAGACCGGGCGATGATCGCCGGATCACTCGCCCAGCAGCCGCACTACGTGATTCACGATCATCAGGTCTTCGAGGGGAGGGATGACGCGCACCGTCACCGGCGAGTTTTCAGCCGAGATCACGGCTGCGCCACGGACGTTGTTGCGAGCCGGATCGAGCACGATGCCTAATGCGCCCAAGCCGGCGCAGATTTCGGCGCGCGAGGCGATGTCGTTTTCACCGATGCCTCCGGTGAAGACCAGCATGTCCAGGCCATTGAGTTCGGCGACGAAGCTGCCGATCCAGCGCGCGATGGTCCAGCAGAACTTGTCCACCGCCAGCCGCGCCTTGGCGTTGCCGGTGCGGATGGCTTCGCGCAGCTCGCGCATGTCGTTTGAAAGGCCGCTGACGCCGAGCAGGCCGGACCTTTTGCTGACGACGGTCTCAAGTTGGTCAGCGGCCTCGGCGGCGCTCGCGGCCGTTGCGGCGATCTGGCGCAGGATAAAGAGCAGCACGCCGGGATCGATGTCGCCGGTGCGCGTGCCGCTGATGATGCCGCCGGTGGGCGTCAGCCCCATTGAGGTATCCAGGCAGCGGCCGTTGCGGATGGCTGAGATCGAGGCGCCATTGCCCAGGTGCGCGACGATGAGACACTCTGGCACGCTGGGCTGCAACTGATAGATGATCGATTCATAGGAGATGCCGTGGTAGCCGTAGCGGCGCACGCCCATCGCGGCATATTCATCGGGGATGGGCATGTGCTTGGCGACCTCGGACATAGTGCGATGAAAGTAGGTGTCGAGAATGACAAAGTTGGGAACGCCGGGGAAGATCTCCAGCGCCTGGCGCATGATGTAGACGGCGATGGGAGTGTGCAGCGGCGCGAAGGCCGTATAGCTTTCCATCTCGTCAATTAAGGGGGGTGTAATGCGCTGGTTTTCGAGCACCGTCGGACCGCCCGAAACCATACGGTGGCCGATGGCCGCCGGGGCAGGGAACTGGCCGGAGTGCAGAGCATCGGCAACCAACTTGAAAGCTACCGCGCGGTTGGGCAGCGCCGGCGTTTGGTCGACGAGCTTTTTGCCGCCTGCGTCCTTAATCCAGAACTCGCCGAATTCGGTGCCGATCCCGTCCACCGCGCCCTCAAAGAGCCTGGTGCGCGCGCCATCTCCGGCTTCATAGACTGAAAACTTGATGGAAGAGGAACCGCTGTTCAAAACCAGTACCGGCAAAGAGGACATAAAAAGCGCCTTTCGGAGACGGATCGGAATGAATGAGCCAGCTCATCCCCCGCCCAAGCGTTTGTACCGGCCGCGGTGATCGAGCTTGGCAATCCTCGCCGCGCGGCCGCTCTTCACTTCTTTTTCTTTGATGGTGGCGCAGGTGTATGCGACATCAGCTTGCTACTCCTGAGCCTACCAGCGAGTATGCCCGATCATGGTGATTTATGTCACAGGCGGGACATGCGTGGGTCTGGTGAGATAGGCCCGCTCCGGTGCACTTATTTGCAACGGTTACAACATTTTCAGAAATGGTGTAGTCCCGTAGAGATGGATTTTCCTGCCGCCACTCCTTGCGCTCCCACCCCAACGGCAAAGAATTGCCTTAGCGACCCAGGAGTTGCGGCGGCTTGAATGTGTGGCTTCGGCCTACAGTCACTTCAAAACCAACCCTGGGGGTATTGACAAACTTTTTCGAACCGGCCTATTGTGTTTGAGTTTTGGGGGAAGAAAGGAAGGAAGTCGAAATGGTTGCCTACTTTCAGCTTCAGCCTGCCGAAACGGAACTTCAGGAGCTGGCGGAGCGGTATTGGCAGGAAGCCGGCGAAAAGGAACACGAACTGGAAACGGCGGCGTTTGAGGCCGGAGCGGCGATCCGCAACGGCGATTTTACGCTGGCCAATTTGGAAGCGATTGTGCGCTGGAAGTCAGAGCGCGTGGTGCACTACCTGATTGCCAACAGCAATGAGAAGATCAAGCAGGTTCTGGCCGCGGCTACGGCTCCCGGCGCCTCTACCGAGACGGCCGTCAAGGCGCTTTTAGAGCTGCACGGAGTGGATATTCCCGTGGCGTCCGCGATCCTGGCCGCGATCTTCCCGGAGCGGTACACGGTGCTGGATTTTCGCGCCCTGGAGGCCCTCGGCCATGCGCGCCACGATGTACGTTTCTACGAGGAATATCTGGACTTTTGCAGGCGCCTGGCGGAGAGCAACATCGTCAAACCGCAAAGCGATCTTCCCGCACCCACGCCGTTGCGCGCGCTGGAGCGGGCGTTGTGGGAGTGGTCGCGCACTCACTCGGGATGAACGGCGATGCGGCGAGGCCGCCGGGCGGGTTCAGCATCCGGGGTGGGGCGGTGCTGTTTTTTGCCGTACAATCGCCCAGGTGAGCCATTCATTTGAAATCGGGCCGGTGCAGGTGGGAGCGGGCCGGCTTTTTCTGGTCGCAGGACCGTGTGTGATCGAGAGCGAGGCCCATGCCCGCAAGATGGCGGAGGCGATTCAGCGCATCGCGGCGGAGCTGAATGTCCCATTCATCTTTAAGGCCAGCTACGACAAAGCCAACCGCACCAGCGTGAAGAGTTTCCGCGGACCGGGGCTTAGGGAGGGAGTGCGCATTCTGCGGCGGATTGCCCAGGACACAGGGCTGCCCGTGCTCACGGATGTACACGAGCCCGGCCATTGCGAAGCAGCGGCCGAAGCCGTGGACGTGCTCCAGATCCCTGCGTTTTTGTGCCGGCAGACGGACCTGCTGGTGGCTGCGGGCAAAACCGGGCGCGCCATCAACATTAAGAAGGGTCAGTTTGTCGCGCCGTGGGACATGAGCTATCCGCTCGAAAAGGTGCGCTCCACGGGCAACCAGCGCGTGTTCCTCACCGAGCGTGGTTCGAGCTTTGGTTACAACAATTTAGTGGTCGATTTCCGGTCGCTGGCGGTGATGCGGCGGTTGGCGCCGGTGGTCTTTGACGGCACGCACTCCGTGCAGCAGCCCTCGGCGGCAAACGGGGTCAGCGGCGGCCAGCCGGAGTTCATTCCGCTGCTGGCGCGGGCCTCGGTGGCGGCGGGCGTGGACGGGCTGTTTCTGGAGGTACATGACGACCCGGCCAACGCCAAATCCGACGCCGCAAACGCCCTGGACCTGAAGCTGTTAAAGCCCCTGCTGGAGACGTTGCTGGCGATCGCAATCGCGGCCAAACCGGCCCACTGATCCGGTTGCCCCGCGGGACCGCGCCTGAACATGAGAACCAACCGCGATCTTAGGCCAGGAGAGTTTGTAGGAATTCCCTATAGTAACACCCTAAAGTAACATCATTTCCCACTTTAAGAGCGCAATCGTATACGCCAATGGGGCCTGTGCTCCAACTTATTCCAGTCAAGACTCTTGACGCGCCGTCGCGTGGCATCGCACAATCACCTCACACCTTTGCGTGAGTGCCCTGCAACTATTGTTGAATTGCAATTACGATTCTGATGTGCTGGCCATGCGCCAAGCGAAGCGATTGCTATGGAATCGGGAGTGGCTTTCTCGATTCTCTGCGCACATGGAATGCTCTAACTCGTAAGCCGGGTTGTTGTAGCCCGGAAGCATGGCCGTCACGCAACTGCTGGAAGACCGGGCCCCACGCAGGCTTTTGGTGATGGAGTGAAACAACAAGCCGCAAGCTTCCCCTATCTCAGAGAAGATACATCGAGCCTGTTTTTACCGTAGGGCCTTGATTTTTTCGTTTCTCCGCATGTATCCGCCTTCGGCGGGTATACAACCAGGCTCATCCGGCTCTCACCTCCTCCAGCGCCGGCACAGTTCCATTTGCTGAAAGAGTACGTATGCTCACTCGACCTTCCCAATCCGCGCTCAACCGTTGTCCTGATCCAATCCGTGGAATCTCTCCGGCTGCCGCACTATCAGCGACCGGCGGCGCCCTTGCGGCGCGGCGACGCAGGTGTGCGCGTCCCGAGAGAGCCCTGCTGGCGCTGCTCGTTGCGCTGGGCACGATGGCCGCACCGCTGGCTGGCGCGCAGACGGTCACGTTCAGCGGCTACGAAACCACGCTGCCCGTCACTCCCGCAGCGACACTGGCGCCGGCATCCGTGGTTGTGAATGCGAGTGGAGATGTGTTCGTCTCCGACTTCGGTAACGGCCAGGTGGTGGAGTTGACGCCTTCGGGGACCGGCTACACGCAGAACCTGGCCCCGGTCGCCAGCGCCTCCGTTGGCGGGCTGGTGAGCCCGCGCGGACTGGCGCTGGACACGAGCGGCAACCTATATATCGCCGACTATGGCGGCGACAAGATTCTCAAAGTGGCGTGTGCGATCTCGTGCGGCACGCCCACGACGCTGGTTTCGGGACTCAGCAGCGGACCGCAGGACATGGCGTTCGATCCGTATGGGTATCTGTGGTTCACGCTGCAGGGCGACGCGCATGTATGGAGCGTCTCGACGAGCGGCGGGACACCGGTTGATTACTCGTCGACTTATTTTTCCTCGACGCCGTTCTCCCAGCCGGAAGGACTGGCGTGGCAGACGACGGTAAACACCCCTAACGCGTGGCAAGGAAATCTGTTCATCTCCGATTACAACAACGATACCGTGACGGAGTGGACGTGGAACGGCAGCGCGTGGGTCCCGGACGGGACAGTGCCCGCCAGCGGCCTCACCAACCCCACCCGGATGGCCGTGGACAGTGCGGGCGACCTCTATATCGCCGACATGGGAAACAACCGCATCGTAGAGGTGCCGTGGACGGGCAGCGGCTGGGGGACTCAGGTTACCGTTCCTACCAGCACGCTGAAGGCGCCGGTGGGCGTGGCGGTGGATTCCAGCGGCAACATTTACATCGCCGATTGGCAGAATCACCGTGTTCTGAAGGAGTCCACAGGAGCGGTGAACTTCGGCTCAGTGGCAGTAGGAACGGCAAGCTCTTCGATTACATTGCGATTCATCTTCGGCGGCGGAGGCACGACGGCACTGGGCTCGGCGGAGGTGCTGACCCAGGGTGGAACCGGACTGGACTTTGCTGGCGCCGGAACCTGCGAGGCCGGACAGACCTACAGCTCGGGAGATACGTGCACCATCAACGCCACCTTCACGCCCCAATATCCCGGTGCGCGTTACGGCGCGGCGGTCCTTGAGGATACGAGCGGAACGGTCCTCGCCACAGCCTATCTCTATGGATCGGGAACGGGGCCGCAGATCACATTTCTGCCCGGCGTGGAGAGCACGTTGACGGTCAGCGGCTCGAAACCGGCTGCCCCGGCGGCGATGGCGGCGGACGCGAGCGGCAACATCTATATTGCGGATCCAGCCAATGGGCAGGTGGTGAAAGAGACGCCGTCCGCAGGAGGGTACACCCAAACCGTGGTGGCAAGCGGCTTCACTACCTCTCTGGCGGGAGTAGCGGTGGATGGAGCAGGCAACGTCTATATCGCCGATGCCGGGGCTGGCCAGTTGTACAAGGTGCAGTGGAACGGAAGCCAGTTCGGCGCAACACCGATTCCTTTGCTCAGCGGGTCATACGCGCCCGCCGGCGTTGCCGTGGACGGAAGCGGAGATGTATTTTTTACCTCCGATGATCCGTCTTCTGGAACCAGCAATGTGTATGAACTTTCCCCCGGAGGCTCCCCTGCTGCGCTGTCGCAATTCCCCCTGGAGAACCAAGACGTCGTACAACCTGCCGGGGTCGCGCTCGATGCGGCCGGGAATCTGTTTGTCTCTTACTACAACTATGACGTAGGGAGCTTGGTGGCAGAATTACCCTGGACCGGGAGCGGCTGGGCAAACACGATCAAGCAAGCAGTGTATGAACCCAACACTCCGGCGTCGTATGCGGGGATCGCGGTTGATGACAACGACAACCTCTATCTCGCCGATGTCGAAAACAACAAGGTGTGGGAGGCAGCGTGGAACGGAAATGGCTGGAACACGCCCATCCAGGTGCAAACCGGGTCCACCCTCAGTGCCCCTGAGGGCTTGACGCTGGACAGCAGAGGGAACCTGTATATCGGCGATACCGGACACGGCCGCGCGCTGAAAGAGGATTATGCCGATCCGCCCAGCCTCTCCTTTGCCAACACCGTGGAAGGATCGACCAGCAGCGACAGCCCGCAGACAGTAGAGATATTGAATGCCGGCAACCAGAACCTGATCTTCGAGGGAGCTTCGCCCGATCCGAGCTACCCGAGCGACTTCCCCGAGAACATGTCAGACGCCAACCTCTGCGCCTCTGGGACGCCGCTCCAGCCCGGCTTTACCTGCGACCTGAGCGTGAACTTCACGCCCCAGGCGGGAGGAATGCTATCGGAATATCTAGTTCTCACCGACAACAACCTGAACGCATCCGGCCCTCACTATGCGGTTCAGAACATCACTCTCAACGGCGATGCCAATAACGGCGCCCAGGTGCTGCTTTCGCCGTCGGTAGTCAACTTTGGCAACCAGTCCCAAGGACCATCGGGCAACCCCTGGACCCTGAACTTCAGCAATGAGAGCAACCTCATTGTCAACATCTACAAGATTTCCATCATCGGCGCCGGAAGCGCGAACTTTAACCAGAGCAACAACTGCGGGCCGGTGCTGTATCCGTACTCCTCGTGCCAGATCCTGGTGTACTTCACGCCGCAAACGACGGGCACCTTCTATGCGACTTTGCAGGTGGACGACAACGGCGCGAACAATCCGCACACCGCCAGCTTGAGCGGCACCGGCACGCCGGTGGGCGTTTCCCTTTCTCCATCCAGCATTTCCTTCGGTTCTCAGGCGGTGGGCACAGTCAGCAACCCGTGGACGGTGACGCTGAACAACACCGGCAACTCCACGCTGAAGAACATCAACATCGTGGCCAGCACTAACTTCAGCGTCGTGGGCACGAGCTGCGGCACGACGCTGGGGCCCTACTCCACCTGCGACATCTATGTAAGTTTTGCGCCCACGGTGGTGGGCAGCTACCTTCCCGGCACGCTATCGGTGTATGACAACGCGGACCCCAGTCCGCAAACCGTTCCGCTGAACGGCACGGGGTTGCAAGGGTCGCAGACCATCACCTTTAACCTGGCCAGCCCGGTGAGTTACGCCTCGTTCCCGCAGTACCTTACTCTTACCGCTACAGCAAGCTCCGGCCTGCCGGTTACCTACACCGTGCTCAGCGGCCCAGGAAGCGTGAGCGGGAGCGTGCTGAAAATTACCGGTTTTGGCACCATCACGATCGCCGCCAATCAGTTTGGCAATGCGAATTGGGCTGCGGCGCCGGAGGTGGTGCGTTATCTGGAGGTGAACAAGGCTACGCCGGTCATCACCTGGGCGACGCCGGCCGCCATCCCTTACGGAACCGCGCTCAGCGGAACGCAGTTGGACGCCAGCGCCAGCGTTGGAGGCACGTTTGTCTATTCGCCTGCCGCGGGCGCCATTCTGACCGCCGGCACGCACACCTTGTCCGTCACCTTTACGCCCACCGATACGACCGACTACAACACGGCCACGGCCACGGTTACGCTGACGGTGCTCCTGGCAACGCCTGCGGTCGAGGTAAATTGCGCTCCGAATCCGATCACCTGGATTCCGCCCAGCGGATCGCAGACCGCGACCTGCACGGCCACGGTGGGCAGCGGGGCCACCGGCACGCTGACCGTCTACTGGGGACCGGGGAATACAACCCCTAATCTCTGGGTGAGTAAGAGCTTCGCCAGCAGTCCCATATCCTTGACCCTGACGGGCTTCAACACCCAGCCGCCGGGATTTTACACCGTAAAGGCTGTCTACTCCGGCGACGCCAACAACAACCCCGGCAGCGCCACCACGATGGAAACCATCGACCCGGCGCCGCAGACCATCGTCTTCCCGCAGCCGGCTACGCCGGTGCTCTACCCGATGACGACTTCGGCAACGCTGACGGCCAGCGCCACCTCGCTCCTGCCGATTACCTACTCGGTCGTCAGCGGGCCGGCCACCGTCACCGGCAACACACTGACCTATACCGGCGCGGGAACGGTGGTGGTGCAGGCCGCGCAGCCCGGAAACGCATACTACGCGCCGGCTGTTTCGGTGCAGGACACCATCACCGTCATCACTCCGGCGAACTCGTACATCGCGCCCACGGAGCCGGTCGGCACACAGAGCCTGCCCCAGACGGCGGCGATTCAGATACCTCTTGCTGACGCCAACTTCACGCTGGGCTCGATCGCCGTGGTCACGCAAGGAGCCACGGGCCTCGACTTCCAGCCCGCCAGCGGCGGAACCTGCACCGTGGGGAAGAATTACCAGGCCGGAGACGCCTGCACGGTGAACTATACCTTCAAGCCTCTGGCGCCAGGAATGCGCCTGGGGGCCATTGAGATATTCGATAACTCAGCAACGCCGGTTCTGGAAGCTGTTGTCTACCTCAGTGGCCTGGGCGCCGGGCCGCAGATTGTCTTCACGCCCGGCGCGGGAGCTCCGTTGACGGAGAGCACGCTGCCGGTCACCGGCGCGCAGACCGCGACTCCCAACGGGATCGCCGTGGACGCAGCCGGGAACATCTACCTCTCCGACACGGCCAACCACCAGGTGGTGAAACTGACGCCTGCGGGCAATAGTTATACCCAGACCACCGTGGCCGACGGCTTCGGGTATCCGAATGGAGTTGCCGTAGATGGCGCCGGCAACGTCTATATCGCCGGCTCCGGCTGCCAACTCAACCTGCCCGCCTGCTCTGGCGCGTCACCCAACGGCCAACTGTACAAAGTTTCGTGGAATGGCAGCAGCTACGGCTCGCCGCAGCCTTTATTGACACCGGCAACCCACGCGCCCGCCGGGGTCGCGGTGGACGCAGGCGGAGATGTCTTCTTCACCGACGGCTTATTGCCTTATGTCGGGGAGATTCCGCTGGGCGGCAGCCTGACGCAGTTGACGCAGTTCTCCGGCTTGACGCTGCCCAGCGGGCTGGCCTTCGATGCTTCCGGCAACCTGTTCGTGACCGACAGCGGCGGAGCCTCGGTGTGGGAGCTTCAGTGGACAGGCAACGGATGGGCGAACAGCGCCACGAAGGTGATAGCGATCCCCTCCAGCGGAGGCAACCCCAGCGTCCCCTCCGGAATCGTTCTTGACGCCGCTGAAGACCTGTACGTGGCCGACTACAACTTGCACTACGTGTATAAGTACCCATCGACGGGCGGCGGCGCCTGGGGTGCGCAAACCATTGTGCCGACCAGCAAGCTGGATACGGCCGCGGGCGTGGCGCTGGATGGTGAAGGCAATCTCTACGTTACCGAGAACGACACCGACCAGTATTCCAATAGCCGCGCGTTGAAAGAAGATTATGCCGATCCGCCCAGCCTGAGCTTTGCGCAGACGGCCTATGGCGCCACCAGCAGCGACAGCCCCAAGACGGTGATCCTGGCCAACATCGGCAACGCCAACCTCATCTCAGAGAGCGTTCCCATCATTCCGCCGGACTTCGATCTGAGCGCTTCAACCTGCGCCACTTTGCAAGGCTCCGGCACCATGACGCCCGCGCAAAGCTGCAACCTGGTGGCGAGCTTCAACCCCTGGCAGGTAGGTACGCTGAACGAAGACCTCACCCTCGCCGACAATAACCTGAACGTCGCCACGGCTACGCAGACCATCCAGTTCTCCGGCACAGCCGTGCAGGCCGCCAACGCGACCATCCGCATCAGCAATCCTCCCGCCAACGCGGCGTATGGAGGCAGCTTCACGCCCACTTACGCCTATACCGGGACCGGGACGCCGGCGGAATCAGTGGTGTCGGCCACGCCGACAGTTTGCACGGTCAGCGGCGCGACGGTGAACTTCGTCGGCGTGGGGACGTGCACGCTGACAGCCAGCGCCAGCGCCACAACCGACGACGCGGCCGTGACCGGAAGTCCGCAGGGCTTCAGCGTGGGCAAGGGCACGCCTTTGGTTGCGGTGAGCTGCACCCCCAATCCAGCCACGTACTCCGGAGGAAGCTCGCCGATTGCAACCTGTACGGTGACGGTAACCGCAGGCAGCGGGGTAGCCACCGGCACAGTCACCGTGGAGTGGGGACCGGGAGCTACGGCCACCAACCCCTGGGCAACCCCGGCTCTGGTGAACGGAAGCGCATCGGTGACGGGCTTCAATCAGCAGCCGCCGGGCGGCTATACCGTCGAGGCGACCTATAACGGCGACACCAACAACAACGGCGGCGAAAGCGGAACCACGGGGGAGACAATCGTCCAGGCGACGCCTACGATCAGCATCAGCAACCTTCCCGTCAATGCGGCCTACGGAGGCAGCTTCACGCCCACTTACGCCTATACCGGGACCGGGACGCCGGCGGAATCAGTGGCATCGGCCACGCCGTCAGTCTGCACAGTCAGCGGCGCGATGGTGAACTTTGTGGGCGTGGGGACGTGCACGCTGACGGCCAGCGCCGGTGCCACAACCGACGACGCCGCCGTGACCGGCAGCCCGCAGAGCTTCGCGGTCGGCCAGGCGCCGCAGTCGATCAACTGGGTCAATCCAGCGTCATCGCCGGACAATGTATCGGTAGCCGCCAACGATTTTCCCTACCCGATTGCGCTCGCGGTCAACGCCAGCTCGCAGCTTCCGGTTACGTTGAGCATTCAGTCGTGCAACAACGTTCAGCCGTGTCCGGCCAGCTTCGGCGGCAACAGCACTACGACCGTCAACTACAACGGCAGCGTCAACCTGAACTTTACTGCGGGAGCTGACGTGGTCGTTGCCGCCAGCCAGAGCGGCAATACGGACTTTGCGCCCGCAGCCGAGGTGAGCACGGAGATCGTGGTTACCGATCCTCCCATCATCACCTCGCCTAGCTTCACTCTTGCCTCGACCGCGAACGCATTAACCCTGCAGGCGGGGCAGTCGGGATATGTGACACTAGCCCTCGAGCCGGCGGCCGACTTCGCAGGAACCGTATCGCTCTCCTGCTCGGGCCTTCCTTCAGGAGTTACGTGCAGCTTTGCTCCCACAAGCCTCACCGCTGACGGGCACGGCACTCCTAAAACTTCCGTACTGACCGTTTCGACCGCTGACCTCAGCGCATCGTCTGCGGCTTCTGAGCCAGGCGGCAGGTTCCTTGCCGGAATCCTGTTTCTGCCCGGCCTCCTCTGCGGAATCTTGCTGGCTTGGCGCAGAAGAAAGCTCTCCGCATGGGCCAAGCAACTGCTGGTCTTGGCCGTCCTTTCTTCCACCCTGGCCGGTGTTGCCGGTTGCGGCGGAACGGCGCTTTCCAATGCGCTGACCAGCTCGCACACTATCACCATCAGTGCGCGAGCAACTGCATCCGGGGGCGGGTATACAACACAAACCGGAACGCTTACGCTCACTATCACACAGTAGCTCCGATTTGCCGTCTCCGTACTACTGAGTTGGAAAATTGATTCCCTTCTGCAGAGATAGCTAGTCGCTCCTGAAGCGTCATCTTTCAGGATCGACTCATTACTGCCGTCATTCTGGCCAAGACACCCCAAACGCTATTCGGTTTGGGGTGATGAGTGATGAATATGTGTCTATCTTTTGATTACAGCAGATTCAGAGTTACTGTAGGTGAAATCGATGTGGCAGAGCGGCTTCTTCCTTAAGATAAAGCCACCCTGCCCGGTCTTTCCGATGGCACGAAAGCTCCGAATCTGCTCTATGTTTTCAGGTAGAACACACCAGAGGAACCGCCATCTATCCAGGAATTCTTCATGCTCCTGCCGTCTCGCGCCTGCCGTATACCAGCAGGTACGCTGCGGGAATTACGAAGATACTCAGAATCACTGAAGCCGTAACGCCGCCAATAATGGACAGCGCGAGGGGCGAATAGGCTGCGGCGCCCGGTTCCAACTGTAGCGCCATGGGAATAAGGCCCGCGATGGTGGCCAGCGAGGTCATGAGGATAGGCCGCAGACGGATGCGGCAGGAATAGGCTACGGCGTCGCGTACTGAGCGGCCCTCTTCCTGCAACTTCTTTGCGAAATCGACGATCAGAATGGTGTTCGAAACCACCATTCCCACCATCATTAACACACCCATCAGCGATTGAATGTTGACCGTGGTCCCGGTCACGAAGAGGATCAGGAGCACGCCCGTCAACCCGGTGGGAATGGCCAGCAGGATCAAAAACGGATCAATGAAGGATTTGAACTGCGCTACCAGGATCAGATAAACGAGCAGGATGGCCAGAATAAGGCCCATTGCAAAACTATGGAATGAGTCTTCCATGGTGACGACCAGCCCGCGGATATTCACGCGAAAGTTTCGGTTGGGCAAAGGAGTTTGCGCGACGATTTTCTTGATGGCTGTATATGGCCGGGAAAGATCTTGCCGGGCCGGCACGACATAGATATCGACCTCGCGCTCCATCTGGTAGTGATCCACTTCTGTCGGCGCCTGAATCCGCACGATATTGGCCACCTGATTCAGATAGGTGGGGGTCTTGATATGTGGATCGTGGAGGGGCATAGCCGCAATATCCGATATGGACTTTGTCGCTTGCTCCGGGTACTGTACGGAGATGAAGTACTGGTTGCCGGCAGGGGAGACCCAATAGTTAGGGTTGATCATCTGGTTCGAGGTCAGCGCCGTAATAACATTGTCAATGACGTTTTTCGGCGTCAGTCCTAACTCGGACACGCGAGTCCGGTTCAGGTTGATCTGAAGTGCCGGATAATCCATGTCTTGCGGAATATAGACATCTTTGATCGAAGGAAGCGCACGAATTTTGTCGGCGAGCGTTTGCGCAATGTTCATGTCTTCATTCATGTCCATGCCGCTCACCTGAAGATCGATGGGCGCCGGCACTCCCTGGTCCAAGACCGACTCCACGAGAGAACCGGAGTGAAAATAGGTCCGTAACTCCGGAAGCTGCTGCGAAATCTTCTGCTGCACTTCATCCATATACTTGAAGCTGCTTACGCGATGATCCGTATGCAGTCCCACCTCGACGAAAGCTGTGTTCATCGCCCCATTAGGAGTGAACAGCGACTCGATATCGGGTGAGACTCCGATGTTGGAAACGATGGTCTTTAAATCGCGCGGGCTTACGGTGCGGCGGATAATGTTCTCTACCTGCTTCACGTAATCATTCGAGACCGCCAGCCTTGATCCGGTTGGCGCTTGCAAGTTAATCATGAACTGGCCCGCGTCCACGCGGGGGAAGAAGGAAAAGCCCAGGAGTGGAAAAAGCAGCAGGCTAAGCGCGAAGATTCCCAAAAACCCAGCTATGGTGGCGCGCGGCCAATCCAGCGTTTTCATTACCCACCGGTCGTAGCCATCCAACATGTGCTCAAACCGCGCATTAAAGGCGTGGTGGAATCTTTGCCCAAAAGATTTCTTCTTCTCTTCTTCACCAGATTCAGCGGACTCCTCGTGCACCGGCTTAAGAACGCGTGAACAGTAGAGAGGCACCACGCTAACCGCGACAAAGTAAGAAGCGACCAGCGAAAGGATGACGCCCATAGCGAGAGCGGAAAATAGATATTTACTGACGCCGGAAAGCAGCATGACCGGAAAGAAGACCACGCAAGTAGCCAGGGTGATGGACAAAACCGCGGTAGCCACCTCGGTGGTTCCCACCTCCGAGGCTGCGGTTATCTGGTCGCCGATCTCGATATGACGGTAAATATTCTCGAGAACGATGACCGAGTTATCGATGAGACGGGAAAAAGCCAGCGCCAAGCCGCTGAGCAGCAGAGCATTGATCGTGCTTCCGCCGAGGTACAGCAGAAAGATAGCGGTCAGCACAGAAAGCGGAATGGCCAGGAAGACGGCGGCTGTCGCACGCATGCTGCCGAGAAAGAGAAGAATCATGACCCCGGTGAGCAACAGGCCCATGCCGCCTTCATTCACCACCGTGTGCAGGGCTTGGCGCACAAAAACCGATTGATCGAAGACCAGCAGGGCCTTCATCTGCCGGGGAATATCGCGCAGGTGACCGATCGCCTTGCGGATGCCATCCACCACGCTAATGATGCTGGTGTCTCCGCCTTGCTTCATAACTCCTACATAAGTCGACTGCTGGCCGTCAATCCGCACCATGTTGTACTGTAGCCACGCGCCGTCCACTGCGTGGCCTACGTCTTTCACGTAGACGTTTTTGTCGTGACCCAAAGTCTTGAGGACAATTTGATTCAAGGTCTTGGCGTCAGGAACCATGGAGTTGGTGTAAAGGTCGTAGTCCAGCGGGCCAATGCGCACGTCGCCGGCCGGAAGGACGACGCTTGAGGCATTCACCTTGTGCACCACGTCCATGGGGCTCAGGCCCATCGCCTGCAGTTTCTGCTGATTCACAAACACCATTTCCATCCGGTATGCGCCTCCGAATGGAGGCGGCACGGTGGCGCCCTTCACGCCCGCAATCTGGTCGCGGATTTCATACTGCAAATAATCGCGAAGCCGCGTCACCGTCAGCCCTTTGCCTTTTACCGCAACCATGCAGACAGGAAGAAACGACGCCGGCGTTTGGAGAACGATCGGGGGCAGCGTACCTTTCGGCAATCGGGCAAGGTCCGCCATGGCCAGGTTTGAAATCTCGGTTGCGTCGGCATTCGGGTCACTGCCTGGAGTAAAGAACACCTTGATCAGGCTGACGCCAGGCAGCGAGCGCGACTCGATGTGATCGATATTGCTGCCCAGCGTGAAAAATCGCTCGAACGTATTGGTGATCTGGGCCTCGATCGTTTCCGGAGGCATGCCGGCGTAGAACGTAGCGCAGGTGACGACGGGGATTTTGATAGACGGAAACAGATCCACCGGCATCCGAAATGCGCTGGTCACGCCCATCACACAGGCAATCAGGCAGGCAACAATGATTAAATAGGGGTGACGGATTGAAAACCGGGCCATAAATAAACTCCACGCACTGAGTGCGGATACTAGAGACGGTACAAGCGGCTTGGAACGATGACTAACGAGTCATCTCATGGCACGGCTATCTATTGAATCCATGAGTCAATGACTCAACCTCAGTGTTAGTCTGAATTGCCTTGCGGGTTCACGGCCTACTGCCGCCGCGGAATGCAGGCCTGCCCTGGCTGCAAACTATCCTGATTGCGCACCCAATGCAGCCAGATTGACCGGTTCAGGGTGCACTGTCTCGCCGGGATGATACTTCCCCTGCTCGCCGAAAACGACCCTTTCGCCGGCGTGCAAACCGGAGACAACTTGAACTTCATAGGAGGTTTGAATTCCCAAGGTCACCTTACGCAGTTCAACCTGATTCTGCGGATTCACGACCAGAACCGTGCCTGTGTCTCCCTGCTCGCCTATGGACACGGCCTGAATGGGAATGGTGAGCGCCTGCGTGGCGCTTCGGACGGGAAGCTCCACATAGGCGTACATGCCCGGCACCAGTACGAAGTTAGGATTGGGCACCCAAACTTCAGTGTGCTCGGTCCTCGTCTGGAAGTTGATCTGGCCGGCGAGCACCGAAATCTTGCCCTGAAATACGCGGTGCAGCGAGGGAACGTTCACATTTACAACTTCGCCAAGGTGCACGTCGGGAACGACTTGCCCGGGGACGGGAATGACCAGACGAAGCAGGTTGAGTTGCGAGAGGTGACAAAGGGGCAAGGCGGATGTGGTGTTCGAAGTGCCGGCGGGGAGCAGGGCGCCCGTGTATCCGTCCAGCCGGGTTACTACGCCGTCAAATGGAGCGCGGATGAAAGCATACTGGTCCATGGCCTGATCACGGGCCAGCGTTGCCTTGTCCGCTGCTAACGCTTGTTGCGAGGAGGATACTTCGGCCTCGGCAGCGGAAACCCCGGCAACCGCGCTCTCATAATTACCTTGGGCTACATCCACTCTCTGTTTCGAGATCAATTCCGGGTTCTCTTTGTAGACGGCTGCAAACCGCTTATAGGTGACGTTAGCCACAAAGAGCATTGCCTTGGCTTTGGCAAGCATCCGTTGCGCGCGCTGCAAGTCGCTCTGGCCGCGGGCCACAGCCGCCTGATCGCGCACCACCGCGGCCTCAAGCTGCGGCACTTCCAGCACCGCCATGAGCTGGCCTTCCCTCACATGAGTTCCCCAATTGATGTAAAGCTTCTTCACGTAGCCGGAGACCTCGGCGTCTACGTCAATCGACTGGTAAGGGATGAACTCCGACGCGATTTGCAGCTTGTCGGAAAGGTCTTCCTGCTTCACAGGCACTACGGGAGCGGTAATATCCCGGTTCTGTTTTCCACGGGCGGCAGCGGTCACATTTGTAGAATTACAACCGGCTGTTACCACCAGCGCCGCTGCCATGGCGCCGGCTGCGACGAGCCGAACATATACTTTCGTCTTGAGCTTCTTCATTGCTATATCGATCCCTCTGTAGTTGGATGCAAAACGTACACTAAAGGTGATCCCCCCAACCGCCGGCCACACCCACCCTGTGGTCGAAACCCCTCCACTGGAATCATGTGGAAATTGCACAAATTATAGTGCGAAACTGAAATCGGATTTCTGTGCTTCCTACCGGCAATTCCCCACCCAGACTTTAGCACGACTCATGAGCAGAATCACCTTCCAGTCCTTACATATTGTGCCTATATCTGCCTTGTTTTTCATAAACATCCACGGCATCTTGGCCTTTACTTATTTGCTTGTCTTATTGTTCCCGGCGGCAACGTTGGAAGCCATCTGGCTATCTGCATCCCAGACCTCTTTCAACAGCACTCGTAATTTTTCCATGGAAAAGCCGGCCGACTGGCACAACGCCACGATCCGTTCGTCCCGCTCGTGAATGTGTGCGGCTACGTCCGGTATTCGCGCTGCCACCTTTGCGGGGACGGTTTGAAGGCCATGCCGGTCGCCGTGAATCAGCACGCCTGGGTCTACCCGCATTCCGCCCACGCGCACCGGCTCCTTGAAATCTACGAGGTGGGCATAAGCATGGGAGACGGAGACGTGACCGGCAAAGAAATGAAAGCCTGCGCGTTCGACCGCGTCTACATCACGCACCGCCCCGTTGGTGACGTAACCCGTAAAGCCGAGGGCGCGGCAGATGTTGGCATGAACATCGCCCATAAACGCGCCGGCTCCCGGAACCTGGTCGATATCTTCGAGCACCAGCACGCGCGGAGCCGGAATGCTCATCACGTATTCCCACCAGTCTGTGCGGTCCTCGAAACGGAGCTGGAACAGCGGCGGCGGCGGGATCGAGGAGGCCAGGGGTGGCGACCCGGTCCTGATTCTGCCCGTCACCGCGTAACCCAGCATGGGCGGCAAGTGAGGAAAGAGGCATCGAACGCCCGTATCGCTGGAAAATCCTTCGTTGCGAAGGCGGACGTTGAAAGTTTCAATGGCGTTTGCCAGCGTGCACGAATCCAACCGCTGCAGGGTCTCAAACTGCTCCTGCGTCAAAACAGGCTCCATAGCGACCTCGCTCCAATATTACTATAGCGCGCCGTTCGCGCCCCTGCGCCGCCGGCTGTTCGCCATCGCTGGCACAACGCCCATCAAGGTTCATACGATTTTCCAACGGGACGCTGCGTTCGCCGCGCCCCACTCGGCTACACTGTTGCCACCATGCTCCGGCTACGGCAATTCCTCGCGCGCATCGCCCGGCGTTTGCGGCCGGCGAATGGGTTCGCAGTCTTCAAAAAGCCGCTGACAGCGATCCTGCTCCTCGCCGTGCTCGCAAGCCTGGTGTGGGTGGCGCAGGTGGTTCCGGAGTGGCAGGTCAAACGGGCCGGCGTCCGCGCCGCCCTGACCAACTCCCAGGCCCGGACCACCCCGGCAGACGTCGCCGCCCTCGAGAACGAGCTGCGCAAGACCCTGCTCCAGGTGCTGGGCGGCCTCTTCGCCATCGCCGCGCTCTGGTTCACCTACCGCCGCGTCAGGGTCGCCGAGCAGGGCCACATCACCGACCGCTTTACCCGCGCCATCGAGCAACTCGGCGCCCTGCGCGCCCGTAACCAGCCGAACATCGAGGTGCGGCTGGGCGCCATCTACGCCCTGGAGCGCATCGCCCTCGACTCGCCCCGCGACCACTGGACGATCATGGAGGTCCTCACCGCCTACGTGCGCCAGAACGCCCCCGCGCCCGCCCAGACTCCCGCAGAGGAAGAGAACCAGAAAGCCATCGAAAAGGGACCCTCCACCGAGATTCAGGCCATCCTCACCGTCCTGGGCAGGCGGCCGCGCGACCGCAGGCGCGAGCGGGACGACCAGCGCCTCGGCCTGAGCCGCAGCGATCTGCGCGGAGCGAATCTCGCCGGGGCGCAGCTTGACGGAGCGGTCTTCTACAACGCGCAGCTTGCCGGAGCGCGCTTCAACAGGGCGCATCTTGCCGGAGCGCGCTTCGACGAAGCGCATCTTGCCGGAGCGCGCTTCATCGGGGCGCATCTTGACGGAACGAGCTTCATCGGGGCGCAGCTTGACGGAGCGAGCTTCGTCGAGGCGCAGCTTGCCGGAGCGAGCTTCTTCAAGGCGCATCTTGCCGGAACGCTCTTCTACAACGCGCAGCTTGCCGGAGCGAATTTTCAAGGCGCTCAAGGCTTGACCGCTGCCCAGTTCCAGAATGCACCGGGTTGGCAAACCGCTCACTTCGACGAGCCCTTTGCGCAACAGTTGCGGGCCTTTATGGAGGCCGAGTCCAGCCCGTCGCCTCGCGACCATGACAGCCAGCCAGCCCCGTAGCCGCGCACAACCTTTTTGGGTGAAACACACTCCCGGTCTCTGACAACATGAGTTCGTTCCATCCCGTTCGTGCTCTCCCAGGCCCCGAAAGGCGGCCTGGGGCGCCGCAGGATGGTGCAACATCAAGCGGACAGAGACCTAAAAGTGCTGCTCAGAACAGGCGCGCAGCCGCGCGGCGGCGCTCTCCGGGGTAATGTCCCGCTGCGGCATGCCCAGCATCTCAAAACCCACCATGAATTTGCTCACCGTGGCCGAGCGCAGGAGCGGGGGATAAAAGTGTGCATGAAAATGCCACTCTGGATAATCTTTCTCCATCGCCGGCTTCTGGTGGAAACCCATGGTGTAAGGAAAGCTGGTTTCAAACAGATTGTCGTAGCGCGTGGTCAGCCGCTGGAGGGCATCAGCCAATCCGTCCCGCTCCGCGCCTGTAAACTGCGGCAGCGCGCCGGCGTGGCGACGGCTCACCAGCAGCACCTCGAACGGCCACACCGCCCACCACGGAACCAGGGCCGTGAAATGCTCGTTCTCGAAGACGACTCGCTCGCCTGTTTCCCGCTCCGTCTCCAGGTAATCGCACAGCAGGCAGCGCCCTGTGCGGGCTAAGTATTCGCTCTGGGCCGCGGTCTCCGCGGCCGGCTCCTCAGGCAGGAATCCCGTAAACCAGACCTGGCAGTGCGGGTGCGGATTGCTGGCGCCCATCGCCGCGCCCCGGTTCTCGAAGATCTGCACGTACTCGACCCACGGCAGTCCGCCCGCCTCCTCGCACTCGCGCGTCCAGGCGTCCACCACGGCGCGGATCTCCGCGCGCGCCATCAGCGCCAGCGTCAGGCTGTGGTTGGGATGAAAGCAAAGCACCTTGCACAGGCCGCGCGCCGGCGCAGCCCTGAACAGCGGCGAAGCCGCCGCCTCATCCTGGTGCGCATCCGGCAGCAGAGCCGCGTAGTCGTTGACAAACGAGAACACGCCTTCATATACCGGGTTCTGCGCTCCGCCAGCACGTTTGTTCCCTGGGCACAGATAACACTCCGGATCGTATGAAACCGCTGCCGGGACCTGCTTCTGTTCCACCTGTCCCTGCCACGGCCGCTGCGCCCGGTGCGGCGAGACCAGCACCCAGGACCGCCGCAGCGGGTTCCAACGCCGGTGCGGGTTTTGCCACTTTTCTTCCATGCCGGCTCCTAAAGTTATTCTATCGGGCCGCAACCCGCTCCACGCCACGCGCGCCGGTACGCCAGCCCGATCTACGCGGCCTGTCTACGCGGTTTGGACCCGGCGCCGGCCTGGTTTTACCATAGACGCTGCGCGTCACCCCATTCTGCGCTCGAAGGATGGTTCACGATGCTTTCGGCAGACGCAATCGTCGCCCTGCACGACCGGCAGACCGGCCTCTGGCATCAGCAGGCCGGAGAGCCTTGCGCCGCTTCGTCCTCCCACGCGGGGGCCTCTGCTGTGGCCAACGCGGAGGCTGCGCGGGATTGGCTGGACCTGGTGGCGCGCCAGCATGGCGCCAACTTCGATCTTTGGCACATTGAGGACGAGGCCCGCGCGCCTGGCGCAACCGATGCGCAGATTGCCTCTGTCAAGCGCCGTATCGACCTCACCAATCAGCGGCGCAACGACCTGGCCGAGGAGCTGGACCGAGCCCTGCTTGCCTGGCTCCAGCCCAAAAACCTGCCCAACCCCAGCGCGCCGCTCCACTCCGAATCCCCCGGCCTCATCATCGACCGCCTTTCCATTCTGGCCCTCAAGATCTGCCATACCCGCGAGGAGGCCGCGCGCGCCGGCGCGCCGCCGGGCCACGCCCAACGTAACCGCGAGCGCCTCGCCCTGCTTGAGGAGCAGCGCGCCGATCTGGCCGCCTGCCTTGACGCCTTGTGGCGCGAAACCCTCGCCGGAACCCGCCGCTTCAAACTTTATCGCCAGTTGAAAATGTACAACGATCCCGCGCTCAACCCGGCGATCTATGGTTCTTCTCAGCGGTGATTGAAGACATTCCCGTGCCTCTTGCGAGCCTGGCGCCCGTCAGAACCAAAGGAGAAAGAGAATTTTGAGCGCCTACTCGCGGCCGGTTATGCGAAGAACGCCAGGACGATGTGGTTGACAGCGTAAGCAGCGCCGTAGGCAAGAGCCAGCATATAGAGGAACTGAATAACGGGCCACTTCCAGCTATTGGTTTCGCGGCGGACCACGGCGATAGTCGAGGTGCACTGCATGGCGAATGCGAAGAAGATCATCAGGGCCAGCGCGCCGCCGAGCGTCAGGTCGTGGTGCAAGGCGGCTTGCAGGCTGAGGGCCTGTGTAGAGGGGGCGGCGCCGTAGAGCGTGCCCATGGTGCTGACCATGACCTCGCGCGCCAGCACGCTGGAGAGCAGACCGATGCCGATCTTCCAGTTGAAGCCGAGGGGCGCGATGGCCGGCTCGATAAAGTGGCCGAGGCGTCCGATGAGGCTAGAAGCCAGGGTGGGAGCAGCATAGGCGCCGCCGTGCAGGTGCGTGACCGGCAGATGGGCCAGTATCCAGAGTGCGATGGTAACGCCCACGATGATCTTGCCGGCGTTGCGCAGGAAGATGCGGGCGCGGTCCACAACGCGCAGGGTAATGGTGCGCAGCGTGGGCATGCGGTACTGCGGCAGCTCAAGGATGAAGGGCGTATCGCTGGACTTGAGGATGGAGCTCTTGAGCAGACGCGCGGTGGTGAAGGCGGCCACGAAGCCGGCCACGTAAAGACCGAGCATGACCAGGGTTTGCAGGCCGATCAGGCCGTGGAAGTAGAAGGTGGCCGGTACGAAGGCGGAGATGAGCAGCAGGTAAACGGGCAGGCGCGCCGAGCAGGTCATAAAAGGCGTGACAAGAATCGTAGCCAGCCGGTCGCGCTTGTTCTCGATGGTGCGCGTGGCCATGATGGCAGGGACGGCGCAGGCGTAGGCGGAGAGCAGCGGGATGAAGGCTTTGCCGTTGAGCCCCACGGAGCGCATGACGCGGTCGGCGATGAGGGCCGCGCGCGCCAGGTAGCCGGAGTCCTCCAGAACGCCGATGAAGAGAAACAGCAGCAGGATTTGGGGCAGGAAGACCAGGACCGAGCAGACGCCCTTCCACACGCCGTCGAGGATGAGGGACTGAATCCAGCCGACGGGCAGGAGGGGTTGAGCAAGCTGGCCGATGCGAGCCAGAACGTCGCCAAAGCCATCGGAGAGCGGCTGTCCGAGGGCGAAGACGGATTCAAAGACGCCCACGACGACCAGAAGAAACAGGAGCGGTCCCCAAATGCGGTGCAGAAGAACGTTGTCGATTTTGCGGGTGTTTTCGGCGGAGAGCGGAGCCTGATAGCCGGTGCGGCGGCTGACCTGCGCGGCCCACATGTGGGTGCTGGCGGCGTTGCCAACCACGGGCAGCGTGAGGGGCGGGGCTGTTTCGTGGTCATGCCGCTGGTTGAGAAAGAGGCGAACGGCGTCGAGGCCGGTTCCCTGCACGGCGCTGATCTGGGCCACGGGCGCGCCCAGCTCGCGGGCTAGTTTGAGCGTGTCTATGCGCCCCCCGCGCGCCTCCATCAGGTCGGTCATGTTGAGCAGCACCAGGGTGGGCAGGCCGGTGGCCAACACCGGCGCGGCCAGCATCAACTGGCGCGTGAGGTGCTGGGAATCCAGGACCAGGAGAACAGCGTCGGGTTTGGGCGTGCCGGGCATATTGCCTTGCAGC
Source organism: Acidobacteriota bacterium (assembly GCA_021800255.1). GTDB lineage: Bacteria > Acidobacteriota > Terriglobia > Terriglobales > Acidobacteriaceae > Telmatobacter. Next base: position 20,732 of record JAJYZC010000001.1, on the reverse strand, counting down.
ACATCAACGGCCACGCGAGCATCCTCAGAGTACGGCGTAAGCGAATAAAGGCCGGGCAGGTCGATCGCTGTAAGGTCGCCGCGGCCTACGCCGGCCATAAGGCCCATGCGCTGCTCCACCGTAACCCCAGGGTAGTTGGCAACCTTCTGGCGGAGGCCGGTCAGGCGGTTGAAGAGCGTGGATTTGCCGGAGTTAGGCGGGCCGATGAGGACGATGGTCCGCAGAGCGCCCTCGGGCGGCTGCTCGGCAGGAGGCTCGAAGACCGGAGTGCTGCAGCAACTGCTCATCGGGCAGCCTCGGCCAACCGCGGGGATTTGGGATGCTCTTCTTCCGGTGGACGGACGCGAATGGCAGAGGCGGTCTCGCGGCGCAGAGCGATCTCCATGCCATCGACGGCGTAGACAGTGGGGTCGCCGGCCGGGGCGCGGCGCAGCGCAGTCACCAGAGCGTTGGGAACAAAGCCCATGTGCATCAGGTGATTTTGAACAGATTCAGGGAGGTCAAGGGCCACCAGGATTCCACTTTCCCCCACCGTTAAGTCGCTCAGTGCATTCACCCGCCGGACTCCAGAGGGCCGCCGGAAAGGCGGCAACAGAAAAATACGACCGGATAGGTCGTAGTTGAGTATACCGCCTCTCGGCTCCTGGCCGGAAATGCGATGCAGCGAATTCTCTCTTTGCGGTATTCCCATGATTTGACGTTCGGGGAAAAGTTAGCGATGACCGCGAGCCCCCGAAATCCCCTCCCTGGCGGTCACTCTTTCCTCATCGGAACGACACGTTTGTTGTATCAGGGGAAAAAGCGGAGGGAAGTGACCTAAATCACAGAAGTAGCTCGTAATTTCAATTTGTTTTCTAGCTCATAGAGGAATTGGAGGGTAGATCGGGATAGGCGCAGAGCAGCTTGCACGGAGAGGCGCGGAAACGGCTCGGGCGCGAGTTCGTGTTTCGCTATGGAAGCCGGTTTGTTTTCTGGTGTGATTTTTCTCACAGACTTAGGCTCAGGGATTGCGTTACCACGAAGCGGTGAAGTGAGGAGCGTGTGGCCCGTCAGTTTTGGGGGCGGCGGCGAGGAGGTTGGTCATGCAATATTTGAACCAAAAGCATCTTGAAAGCCTATCGCAGGAGTCTTTCCAGGAGCGGCAGCCCTATCCGTGGGTCAGCATCGATGAGTCTTTGACTGCGGAGGGCTTTGACCGGCTGCGCGAGACGCTGCCCGATGTAGGCGGGTTCAGAAAGATGGTGGGGGTGAAGCGCGCCTACGGGCAGGGCCCGCACGACCGCTTCCTGCTGCACTACCGGCCGTGGCTTGAGATCGCCGGGCCGTGGAGGGAGTTCATTGCGGAACTCAACGGCCCCGTCTACCAGTCGTTCCTGCGCCGGATGCTGGGCCCGCACAAATTCATTCTTACCTTCGAGTGGTATTACGCATGGGAGGGTTGCGCGGTCTCGCCGCACTGCGACGCCGCGCGCAAGCTGGCTACCCATATCTTTTATTTCAATACAGAGACGGACTGGAACCCGAAGTGGGGCGGCGAAATTCTGATTCTCGACAGTGAACGGCGCTTCAAGACGCATTCGGCGCCTAGCTTCGACGAGTTGAAAGTGGCGGCGGCCCTGGAGCCGTGGGGAAATCGCAGCCTGCTCTTCGAGCGCACACCGCATTCCTGGCATGGGGTGCGGCCGTTGCAGTGCCCGGCTGGCAATCTGCGCAAGCTGTTTTTGATTACCGTCAATATACCCAGCTTCCAGGTCTGGTGGCGAGGGGTGCGCGGCAAGGACCCGGACGGATACCGGATACGGCAGGAACAAGCCGCGGCTTAGAGCGCAACGCCCGGGCGAAAGATTAGAGGATTTCTTATGAGCCAAATGGAATTGACGAAAGAGGCGTCACCGGCTACGGAGACGATGCGCAAGCAAGCCATCAGCGCGCCGGGCGTACTGAATGAAGCGTGGAGCTATGAGCGTCCCTCGTCGTTTTCGCGCGGCCTGCGCCTGGACATCAAAGGAGTGACGATCCTGTTGATCTCCGGGACCGCCAGCATCGACGAGAACGGCCAAACTGTGCATATAGGAGACTTTCGCGCCCAAACCCGGCGTGCCTACCGCAACATCACGACGCTGCTGGAAGCCGAAGGCGCGACGTGGAAGGATGTAGTGCGCACCACCTGCTACCTACGCGATATCGAGCGCGATTACGCGGCCTTTAACGAAATTAGAACTCAGTTTTTCGCGGAACAGGGCCTCAATCCGCTGCCGGCCTCGACGGGCATACAAGCCATCCTCTGCCGGCCGGAGCTGCTCATCGAGATGGAGGCCATGGCGATCTTCGAGACGCCCCCAGAGCCTTCAATTAAGCAGCGATAACATCGGGCGGAAGCGCGATCGCGCCGGTCAGAAAAACCGGGCTTTGAAGGGAAACGGCGCGATAGTCCGAGCGCCACAGCCGTCAGTGCCTTACCCAGCCGTGCATACCGGCTTCAAAGCTGCGGCGGTCGAGCCGGGGCAACGAGCGCGCCACTTTGCCGGGGAAGAGCGGGTAGTGCTTCGCCGCCATAAGGAGTTCGGTGACGCACCAGATGTCTTCTTCTGAGGTCATCCATTGCCGGCGGTCGAGGCGCGTGAGGTTCACCGGACGCGAGTAGGCGCGCAGCGTGCGTTCGCCGCGCAGATTGTAGTAGTGCTCGAAGTAGCTGAGCGCCAGTTCGCGCAGAGTGCGGTAGACGGGGGCGCGAAAGCGCAAGCCGGCAAAGTTGGATTTGGCGATGCCGCCCCACAGGCCGCGCTCGCGGTAGAGGGCGATTACGTGGTCGTCGTCGTGTACCGCCTCCAGATCCATGAGCAGCGGCGGCCGGCCGTTGACGCGCAGGGCGGCGGCGGCCAGCACGGCTCCCTCCAGGCAGTGGCCCTTGCGCTCGCGCAGCACGCGCTCGGCTGACCGGGCGGTATCGGCATACTGGTATTCGAGCGCGTCAATGAATCGCTGGATGCGCGCCGGGGTCTTGAGCGCGCGCAAGGTGCGCAGGCTCTGCGGCGACAGGCCGAAGCTCAATCGGCTATCGCCCCTCATGCCGTTTCCTGAGAATCCGCCACTTGCGAATGCAACGCCGCAACTCTCCGTGCAAGTTGCAAAGATTATACCGAAGCGCGTCAGCAAGTCAGCGGGTTACGGCATTTCGGAAATCCTGGGAACGATTGAGAGGGGACCTGGGGCGCCCGGGATAGTACAAAATCAAGCGGCTAGAGACCCAGAGCATTTCGGAAATGGTGTAGTCCTGTTGAGATTGATTTGCATGTCGCCTCTTGGGGCCGCGGCGGCTTGAGTATGTGCTTTCGGTCTACAGTATTTCCGAAGATGCGCCAGGCCGGCGCAGACCTTGCAGCGCGTGGTTTTTTATTCCCTCTCGATTACACTGCCAAGGGGAGCTTCGGTGGCTGGAATCCTGAGCAAGACGCGCACTACGCTGGAGATGATCAAGTGGGAGCACTCGATCTTCGCGCTGCCCTTTGCGCTGACGGCCATGCTGCTGGCAGCCAACGGGCTGCCCGTTCGGCGAACCATCGTCTGGATTGTGGTAGCGATGGTGGCGGCGCGGTCGGCGGCCATGGCCTTTAACCGCTGGGCCGACGCGGAGCTGGACGCGGCCAATCCCCGCACGCGCAGCCGGGCCATTCCCGCGGGACTACTGTCGCGGCAGTTTGTGCTGGGATTTACCTGCGTGGCGGGACTGGTGTTTGTGCTGGCCGCAGCCGAGTTGAACCGCCTGGCGCTGGAGCTCGCGCCCGTGGCGCTGGCAGTGTTGCTGGGCTATAGCTATCTGAAGCGCGTGACGCGCTGGTCGCACCTGGGGCTGGGGTTGGCGCTGGGCTTGGCGCCGGCGGCGGCGTGGATTGCCGTGCGCGGCAGCCTGGATGCGCGAATTTTGGTTCTGACCGCCGCGGTTACGTTCTGGGTGGCCGGCTTCGACGTGCTTTACGCCTGCCAGGATTATGAGCACGACCACGCCGTGGGGCTGCGCAGCCTGCCGCAGTCGGTGGGGCTTGCGGCTGCCTTTTGGGCGGCGCGCGGAATGCACCTGGCCATGCTGGCGCTGCTGGTGTGGTTTGGATGGCTGTTTCATTTTTGGGCAGCCGGCTGGCTTGGCGTAGGCGTGGTGGGGGTTTTGCTGGCTTATGAGCACGCGCTGGTTTCGCCGCGCGACCTGGGGCGGCTGAACGCCGCATTCTTCACCATGAATGGCGTGATCGCCATGGTGTTCTTCGGCTTTGTGGCGGCCGATGTGTGGATACGAAGATGAGGGATTGGCTGAAGAACGGAGGGCAACGAATCTTCAACGTGGTTACGCAATATAGTGCGCGGAGAAGAGCAACCGCAGATCCTTTGGCTCGCTCGCTTCGCGATCTCGCTCAGGATGACAACTGCAATGGGGAAAAGGGCTTGGGTGCGATAGCTTTCATGCCCGCCGAGGAGCGGGAGGCAAGAGCATGAAGATTGCAATTCAAGGAGAACCCGGTTCCTTCAGCCACGAGGCGGCGCTGAAGCTGATTGCCGGCGCGGAGATCGTTCCCTGCGCCCTATCCGCGGAGGTATTTTCGGCGCTGGCGAAGGGCAGTGTGGAAGCCGCCGTCATTCCCATTGAGAATAGCCTGGCGGGTTCGGTGCTGGAGCACTTCGACCTGCTGCTAACCCACGATGTGAAGGTGATTGAGGAAACGCTGCTGCGCATCCGCCACAACTTGATCGTGCTTCCCGGCGCCACCCTGGGGGAGATCGACCGCGTGTTTTCCCATCCCGTGGCGCTGGCGCAGTGCCGGCGATTCCTGGCCGAGCACCCCAAAATGGAGCCTTTACCCTTCTATGACACCGCCGGGGGCGTGAAGCAGTTGGTGCAGGCGCGCGACCATCATGCGGCGGCCATCGCCAGCGAGGCTGCGGCGCACTACTATGGCGCACAGACCCTCGCGGCCGGGATCGAGGACAACCCGGAGAACTTTACGCGCTTCTTTCTGGTGCGGCGGAGTGCGGAGGCGGTAACGGATCCGGAGTCCAACAAAATGAGTCTGGCCTTTGCTCTGGAAAACCGCCCCGGCTCGCTGGTGGCGGCTCTGAGCGCGCTTTCGGCTCTGGGAACCAATCTGACCAAGATTGAATCGCGGCCTGTGCAAGGCAAGCCGTGGGAGTACATCTTTTACGTGGATTGCCAGATCCGCTCCATCCAGGAAGGACTGCGCGCGGTCGCGGCCCTGACTCCACATTGCGGTATGGTGAAGGAGCTGGGTTGCTACCAGGAGGCTTGCTACAGCGCGCGGGAATGATCGGGCTTGCGCCGCGCCCGGGTTTTGTGTGCGGGGAGCCGGATATGGAGCCGATCCATCAGGCCCTCAGTCTCCCGCGCGCCTGGACGCGCCTCTAGAAGTGATAGGCAAGGCCGATTACGGGGTTGTAGATATTGAACGGGTACCACCTGTTGGTCACAAACTCGCTTTGGCCGAAGGTGGGCACTTTGGTTACCATGCCGCGGTATTCGACGCGCAGGTCCCAGCTGGGACTGAGCTCATAGGCGATGCCGGCGCCGAAGATGGCGCCGATCTGGGTTTGCTGCGTGGTGTCGATGTTGGTGGTGCCGGAGTTGACGATGGGCAGAAAGATGAAGGCCGCCGGGCCTCCTTCTAGAAAGGGATTGAAGTTCTTGTAGACGAAATATCGCACGTAAGCGGCCGAGATCTCCTGGGTGCGGGTGTTAATCAGGTAATTATTGGTATTGGTGATGACGTAGTGGATTACGTTTCTGTAGTCGATACCATAATTGGCCTCGAGGGCGCTGGAGGGGGTGAGCATGAAGCGGTAGCTCATCAGGGCGCCGAAACCGCGGTTTGCGCTTACGTAGACGTTGGTGGTTCCCTCGATGAACGGTTCAATAATGGCGGTTCCGCTGAGGCTGATGTCCTGACGAGCCTCCTGGGCAACGCATGCGGCCGTGCCTACGGCCAGCAATAAGGCAATCAAAACGATCTTCTTCATTCGCTCCTGATCCTCAACCCTGCGCAACCGTCCGGCTGGCAACGAGCTTGTTGATTTACGGGTCCGGCCCGGGCCGCACCCCCACTCTCAGCATTGTAACTGGCCGGAGCGGGTCAAGGCGCGGAGGCGGCGATGGAATCTTTTCGGTCTGCTTCCTATAGACGCAGGAAAAACAGAGTGGGCGCGTTGCACGCTAAGGGAGGGGATACAAAATAGGCTTCAGGAGCGGGCATACCCCACAGAACCAGGTCTTTGACCGCACGAGTTCGTTCCTTTGAGTTCATGCTTTCCCAGGCCCCAAAGGGAACTTGGGGCACCCCAATGGTTCAAAATCAAGCGGTCAGAGAACTAGATTAGCCCGCTATCCGTGGCCGTTTTCGGCGCGATAGCGTTACAGATCAGGAGCGCGCCTGGCCCGGCGTCAGGCGGTGCCGGGGCCAGGGGCGAATATCCTCAGCCCGCCCGTTCAACATGGTAGTAAAATGGCGGGCCTTGCGTCTGCGCCAGGGTTCGGAGGGTGCGCAAAAAGGCCTTGGCGGCATAGGAAAGCGTGGCCTGACGGCGGTGAACCAGGCGCAGGACCCGGCGCACGTCAAGCTCGACGACGGGCACCCGCACCAAAGCCCCTGTCTCAAGCTCACGGGCAACCGTCAGATGGGGGACAAGCGCCACGCCGTTGCCCATGGCGACGAACAGCTTGATGGCTTCAATGGAAGGCAATTCGATGTCCATATTGAGCGGCGTGTGGTATCGCTGGAAGGCCTCAATGACCTTGCGCCGCAGCGGTGAAGCCACGTTATGAGCGATAAAGACCTCCTTGCCCAAGTCGTTGATCGAAAGACGCGCAGCTTTAGCGAGCCGATGACGGGGGCTGACGATGAATGCAAGGCTGTCGCCATAGACGGCGATGGTGCGGAACTGCGCGGGATCGGGGCGGAAGGAGATGACGCCCAACTCGAAGGCGCGCAGATTGAGCTCCTCGGGAATGCGCGAGGCCAACATGCGCTGCACGGTGACGCCGATCTGGGGAAAATCGCGCCGGAAGGCGTCGATAGCGGGCAGGAGGTAGAGGCAAGTGTACTCATTGGCCGCCAGTTGCAGGCGCCCACGCTCCAGGCTCTTCAGCTCGCCCAACGCACTGGCCGCCTCGCGGCGCAGAGCAAGCAGGCGCAGCGCGTAGTCGCGCAGGAGCGCGCCGGCCGCAGTCAGGGAGCCGTCGCGCGCGGCGCGGTCGAAAAGGGATTCATCCACGTCTGCCTCGAGTTTGCGGATCGCCTGGCTTACGGCCGGCTGGGTCCTGTGCAGGCGCGCAGCAGCGCGCGAAAAGCTGTGCTCTTCGGCTACGGCCAGAAAGGTTTCGAGTTGGCTCAATTCCATAACGGCGCTCCCTCTGGAATGCAGCTATCAGCCTTCAGCTATCTGCTTTTGTTTGCGCGTGGGCGTGATGAAGCTGATCGCTGAAAGCTGACGGCTGACGGCTTCGTATAAGTAATTCTAATCGCTTCTCTAAAAAGAATAACATTGCCTTATATGGGAGCCATCGGCGAAACTGAAGCAGATGAATGCGAGCTTCCCTGTGGAGGCGATTCGATGAGCGCAAATCACTCCAACCACGTGGTCTTTTTCGATACCACGCTGCGCGACGGCGAGCAGTCGCCGGGCTGTAGCATGACGACGCAGGAAAAGCTGACCATGGCCCACGCCCTTGAGGACCTGGGCGTGGACATCATCGAGGCCGGCTTCGCCATGGCCTCGGAGGGCGACTTTGCGGCCATCGCCACGATCACGCAGGCCATTCGCAAGCCGCGCATCGCTTCGCTCGCCCGCGCCAAGACGGAAGACATCGAGATGGCTGCGCGATCGCTGCAATTCGCCGACCGGGCGCGCATCCATGTTTTTCTGGCTTCGAGCGACTTGCACCTGGAATACAAGCTAAAGATCAGCCGCGCTCAGGCGCTGGACCTGTGCGGCGAGTCGGTACGCCTGGCGCGCTCGCTGTGCGACGACGTGGAGTTTTCGCCTGAGGATGCGACGCGCTCGGAGCGCGACTACCTGGTGGAGATGGTGCGCATTGCCGTCGAGGCCGGGGCCACCACGATCAACATGCCGGACACGGTGGGCTACACCACGCCGGAAGAGTATGGGCAGATGTTCCGCGAGGTGCGGGAGCGGATTCCGGCCATCGGCGAAAAGGGAGTGGTGCTCTCGTCGCACTGCCACGACGACCTGGGCCTGGCCGTGGCCAACTCGCTGGCGGCAATTCAGGCCGGTGCGCGGCAGGTGGAGTGCACGGTGAACGGCATCGGCGAGCGGGCCGGGAACGCGGCCATGGAAGAGATTGCGGCGGCGCTCTATGTGCGCGGCGACCGCTACGGGGTGAGCACGTCGATCAGGCTGAATCAGATTTATCCGGCCAGCCAAGTGCTCGGCCAGCTCATCACATTTCGCCCCTCGCCGAACAAGGCGGTGGTGGGCGCAAATGCCTTTGCGCACGAGTCGGGCATTCATCAGCACGGAATGCTGGCCAACCCCCTGTGCTACGAGATCATGACGCCGCAACTGGTGGGCGTGGACAAAACGCACCTGGTGCTGGGCAAGCACTCCGGGCGCGCGGCGCTGCGGCACCGGCTGGAGCAACTCGGATTCACTGTGGGCCGCGACGAGCTGCAGCACGTCTACTACAGGTTTGTGGCGCTGGCCGACCGCAAAAAGAATATCTACGATCAGGACCTGATCGGGTTGCTGCCGGATGCGATTCGCGAGCGGCGGCGCGAGCCGGTGGCGGAGCTGGATTGAGAAAAGCAGGGACTAGGGACTAAGGGACTGACAACTGGAAAGGTTGCGAGTGAAGCTGAAGATTTTAGTGACGGCCGGCGATGGCATCGGTCCGGAGGTAACCGGCGAGGCGGTTGCCGTTCTCGATGAGATCGCCGCGGAGGGCGGGCACGAGTTCACGTTTACTCAGAAGCGCATCGGCGGGGTGGCCATTGTGCAGGACGGCACGCCGCTGCCCAAGGATACGCTCGCTGCGGCTCTGGCCTCGGATGCGGTGCTGCTGGGCGCGGTAGGCGGGAACGAATTCAATTCCCTGCCGCCGGACAAGCGGCCCGAGGCCGGCCTCTTGCAGATTCGCGCGGCGCTGGGAGGCTTCGCCAATCTGCGTCCGGCGTTCGCGTTCAAAGAGCTGGCGGTGAACAGCCCGCTGCGGGCGGAGATCGTGGACGGGGCGGACATTCTGTTTGTGCGCGAACTGCTGGGCGGCTTGTATTTCGGCCGGCCGCGCGCGTGGGACAAGGCGAAAGGTGAAGCGTTGAACACGATGCGCTACACGCGGGATGAAGTAGTGCGCGTGGCCCGCGTAGCTTTTGATCTAGCGCAAAAACGGCGCAAGAAGCTGACCAGCGTGGACAAATCGAACGTGCTGGAGTGCTCGCAACTGTGGCGCGCGACGGTCAACGAGGTGGCTGCGGAGTTTCCTGGCGTGACGGTGGAGCATCAGTTGGTGGATTCCATGGCCATGCACCTGATGAACCGGCCCCGCGACTTCGACGTGGTGCTGACGGAGAATCTGTTCGGCGATATTTTGAGCGACGAGTCGGCGGTGATTACTGGCTCGCTGGGCATGTTGCCTTCGGCTACCATCGGCGGCAAGGTGAATCTGTATGAGCCGGTGCACGGCTCGGCGCCGGACATCGCAGGCAAAGGGCTGGCCAATCCGCTGGGCGCGATCCTGACCGCGGCGCTGATTCTGCGCCACTCCGGCGGGCTGGAGAACGAGGCGGCGGCGATTGAGACCGCGGTGCGCAAGGTGCTGGAGCAGGGCTTCCGCACGCCGGATCTGGCGCGCGGGAACATGCAGGGACTGACCGTGCTTTCGACCAAGGAGATGGGAGCGAAGGTGCGGGAAACCGTCAAGACACTGCTCGTCAGGGCATAAGAGCTTTCAGCTTTCAGCCCGCAGCTATCAGCTATAGGACGCCGGTTTTTTGCGGAAGGGCGAAAGGTATCGATCACGGCAAAGCATCGATAGCCTCTGGGGAAAGTGAGAGTCGCAATCAGCAAAGCAAAAGCTGAAGGCAGAAGGCTATTTTAGGAGCGACATTGATGGGCGAACCCAAGACATTGTTCGAAAAGGTTTGGGAGCGGCACGTGGTGGTTGAGCCCAAGGGCGAGCCGGCGCTGCTCTATATCGACCTGCAACTGGTGCATGAGGTCACCTCCCCGCAGGCTTTCGAGGGGTTGCGGCTGGCGGGGCGCAAGGTGCGCCGGCCCGATCGCACAGTAGCGACAGTCGATCACAATGTGCCGACCACCCTCGAAGGACGGCTGAACATTGTGGACCAGATCGCGGCCACGCAGATCGCCACCCTGCGCGCCAACTGCGCGGAGTTCGGCATTGAGCTCTACGACGTGAACTCGCGGGAGCAGGGAATTGTACACGTGATCGGGCCGGAGTTGGGGCTTACGAAGCCGGGTATGACGATTGTGTGCGGCGACTCGCACACCGCGACGCACGGCGCCTTTGGCGCGCTGGCCTTCGGCATCGGCACCAGCGAGGTGGAGCATGTGCTGGCTACGCAGACCTTGCCGCAGCAGAAGCCGAAGACCTTCCGCATCGCGGTTGAGGGCAAGCTGCCGCTGGGCGTGACGGCCAAAGACATCATCCTGGCGATTATCGGCACGATCGGCACAGACGGCGGAACTGGTCACGTAATCGAGTATGCCGGCCCGGCGATCCGGTCGCTCTCGATGGAAGGGCGCATGACCATCTGCAACATGAGTATCGAGGCCGGCGCGCGGGCGGGCATGATCGCACCCGACGAGACCACGTTTGCGTATTTGCAGGGGCGCCGCTTCAGTCCCAAAGGGGAGGCGTGGGAACGCGCGGTGAAGGAGTGGAGCAAGCTGCCTTCGGATCCGGGTGCGAAGTTCGACCGCGAGCTGACGATTGACGCGGCCACGCTGGTTCCGTATGTGAGTTGGGGAACAAGCCCCGGCATGGTGGCGCCCATAACCGCTGCGGTACCCGATCCGGCGACGGCGGCGAACGAGCAAGAGCGCAAGGGATGGGAGCGGGCGCTGGAGTACATGGGTTTGAAAGCGAAGACTCCGCTGGCCGCCATTGAGATTGATCGTGTGTTCATCGGCTCGTGCACGAACTCGCGCATTGAGGATTTGCGCGCGGCGGCGCGGATTGCGGCTGGCCACAAGGTTGCAAAGCGCGTAAACGCGATGGTGGTTCCCGGTTCGCAGCAGGTGAAGGCGCAGGCGGAGCAGGAAGGCCTGGACCGCATCTTCCGCGAGGCGGGATTTGATTGGCGCGAGCCGGGCTGCTCGATGTGCCTGGGCATGAATCCCGACATTCTGTCTCCCGGCGAGCGGTGCGCCTCTACGAGCAACCGCAACTTTGAGGGCCGTCAGGGGCGCGGCGGGCGCACGCACCTGGTCTCGCCGGAGATGGCCGCGGCGGCCGCGATTGCCGGCCATTTTGTGGACATTCGCAACTGGGAGGTGAAGGCGTAATGGAACCCTTTCGCACCTTGACCGCGCTGGCCGCGCCGCTGGACCGCGCGAACGTGGATACCGACCAGATCATTCCTAAGCAGTTTTTGAAGCGCATCGAGCGCACTGGCTACGGGGACTTTTTGTTCTTCGACTGGCGGCGCACGGCGGCCGGCGAGCCCGACCCGGCGTTCGTGCTCAACGATCCGCGTTACAAGAACGCGAAGATTTTGGTCGCGGGCAAGAACTTCGGCTGCGGATCGAGCCGTGAGCACGCCGCCTGGGCGCTGAGCGACTACGGCTTCCGCGTGGTGATCGCGCCTACGTTTGCCGACATCTTCTTCTCCAACGCCGGCAAGAACGGGATTGTGCTGGCGCCGCTGAGCGAGAACGAGGTGAATACGCTGCTCCAGAATGCGAAGACGATCCCGGGTTATCAACTGACCGTCTCGCTCGAAGCGCAGACGGTGACCGACGGGCGCGGCTTCAGCGCCAGGTTCGAAATCGATCCCTTCCGCAAGTTCTGTTTGCTCGAGGGGCTTGACGATATTGGGCTCACGCTGCGGCACGCGGCGGAGCTAGACAAGTTCGAGGCCGGGCACGACCGGGCGGTATGGCTGAAGGCGAAAAGCAGCTATTAGCTGTTAGCTTTTAGCTTTCAGCTCATCGCGGTGGAACATGCAGCTTCAGCAGGCGGCGAAGAACAATAACCGACCGCATTTTCGGATTGATTCATTGATAGGGCTAACGGCAGCACAAACAAGCTAAAAGCTAACAGCTAAAAGCTCGCAGCGAACGAAGGGAGCCAATGACGATCGAAGGCAAACGACAGAGCATTCCGTTAACCGAAGGGCCGAGCCGTGCGGCAGCGCGGTCGTATTTTCGCGGGGCAGGATTCAAGAAAGAGGATCTGCACAAGCCGATCATCGGCGTCGCCAACACCTGGACCGAAATCGGCACCTGCAACGTGCATCTGCGCGGAATTGCGGAGGCGTTGAAGGAGGGCATTCGCGAGGCGGGCGGCACACCCATGGAGTTCAACACCATCACCATCAACGACGGCATCACTATGGGCACACAGGGAATGAAGGCCTCGCTGGTCTCGCGCGAGGTGATCGCCGATTCCATTGAATTGGTGGCGCGCGGCAATCAATTCGACGGCCTGGTGGGCATCGGTGGCTGCGACAAGAATATGCCCGGCATCATCATGGCCCTGTGCCGGCTCGATATTCCCGGCATGATGTATTACGGCGGATCGATTGCGCCGGGCAAACTGGACGGCCCCAACGGTGAAAAAATCGACATCACCATCCAGGATGTTTTTGAGGGCATCGGTTCCTATGCGGCTGGGCGCATCGACGAAGCCCGCCTGGAGGCGTTGGAAGCAAGTGCGTGTCCCGGCGCGGGCGCTTGCGGCGGGCAGTTCACGGCCAACACCATGGCCATGAGCGGCGAAATCCTGGGCATTTCTCCGATTGAACTTTCGGGTGTGCCCGCGACAGCGGTAAGCAAACTTGAGGCCACGCGCAAAGCGGGCCACATCCTGATGGACGCGGTGCGCGCCAACCGCAGGCCGTCGCAGATCATCACCCGCAAATCGCTGGAAAACACCATTGCCAGCGTGGCGGCCAGCGGAGGCTCGACCAACGCCGTGCTGCATCTGCTGGCTATCGCGCGGGAGATGGGGATCGCGCTGAACATCGACGACTTCGACGCCATCTCCCGGCGCACGCCGTATATCTGCGATCTGACGCCGGCCGGCAAGTACGTAGCTTCCGATTATCAGGCGGCGGGCGGCTCGCGCCTGCTGGCCAAACGGATGATCGACGCCGGCTACGCCGATGGCTCAGCGCTGACGGTAAGTGGCAAAACGCTGGCCGAAGAGGCCGCGCTGGCCAGGGAGACGCCGGGCCAGGTGGTGATCCACACCTTTAAAAACCCCATCAAGCCCAACGGCGGCCTGGTGATTCTGAAAGGCAACCTTGCGCCCGAAGGCTGCGTGATGAAGATCGCCGCTGCGGGCAAGTACGAGCATCGCGGGCCGGCGCGCGTCTTCGACTGCGAGGAGGATTGCTTCAAGGTTGTGCAAGCAGGCGGCATCAAGCCGGGCGACGTGATCGTGATTCGCTATGAAGGCCCCAAGGGCGGGCCGGGCATGCGCGAGATGCTGCAAGTGACGGCGGCGATCAGTTCCAATGCGGAGCTGAGCGCCCAGGTGGCTCTGTTGACCGACGGACGCTTCAGCGGCGCGACGCGGGGATTCACCGCGGGCCACGTGGCGCCCGAAGCCTTCGTGGGCGGACCGATTGCCGCCGTGCGCGAGGGCGACATCATCGCCTTCGACATTGCCAAGCGCACACTGAATGTGGAGATCAGCGACGCGGAGATGAAGGCGCGGCTCAAGGACTTCAAGCCGCCCGCGCTGCGCTGGCCACAGGGCGTCTTCCGCAAGTACGTGGATCGCGTCAAGTCGGCGTCGGAAGGGGCAACGACGTAAGACGCAGCCGTTAGCTTTTAGCTTTCAGCTATTAGCTAATCTCTAGCAGACCAAGCTGCCTCGGTTGCAATTGGATCTGCGCAGCGTAACGGGAATCGGATCGGCGAATCAACGGGATCATGCAAACAGAGGCTGAAAGCTGAAGGCTGAGAGCTGAAAGCTGAGAAGGGAGTCATGACGATGGCAACGAACGGGAACTCGCAATCATCAACTGCACACCTGACCACGCCGACGCCGCTGACCGGCGCGGAGATTTTGTGGGCTACGCTGGCCGGCGAGGGCGTGACGGACGTCTTCGGCTATCCGGGAGGCGCGATTCTGCCGGTCTACGACGCGCTGCGCAAGTTTCCTATACGGCACATCCTGGTTCGGCACGAGCAGGGCGCGGCGCACATGGCCGACGGCTACGCGCGCGCCTCCGGGAGGGTGGGCGTAGCCATGGCCACCAGCGGTCCGGGCGCAACGAACCTGGTGACCGGGATAGCCACCGCGATGCTCGATTCCATTCCCATGGTGTGCGTCACCGGCAACGTGCCCACGCGCGTGCTGGGCACCGATGCCTTTCAAGAGGTGGACATCACCGGCGTGACGCTGCCCATTACCAAACACAACTTTCTCGTGACGCGGACCGAGGACGTTGCCGCGACGCTGCGCCACGCCTTTCAGATTGCGCGTTCCGGCCGTCCCGGCCCGGTGCTGGTGGACATTACCAAGGATGCACAGCAGGGCTCGGCCAACTTCAACTTCGAAGCCGCCAAGCCGCGCCCGTACCGGCCGCACCCCATGCTGCGCGTGGAGGACTCAGGGCTGGACCAGGCCGCGGAGCTGATCCGCAATGCGAAACGGCCGGTGATTTTAGCCGGCCACGGAGTCATGGAGTCGGGCGCCATGGAACAGGTGCGCACGCTTGCCGAGCGCGCGCAGATTCCCGTGGCCCTTACGCTGCTGGGACTGGGCGGATTCCCGGCCTCGCACCCGCTCAACCTGGGCATGATGGGCATGCACGGCGAGGCATGGGTGAATGACGCTATTCAGGAAGCCGATCTGCTCATCGCCTGCGGAATGCGCTTCGATGACCGGGTGACCGGAACGCCTGCGACCTACGCGCTCAAGGCCAAGAAGATTCACATCGAGGTCGATCCGGCGGAGATCAATAAGAACGTCAAGGTGGATGTGGCCCTGGTGGGCGATCTGGCTGAGGTGCTGGAGCAGTTGCTGCCGCGCATTGCAGGCCGCGACGGCGCGGCGTGGTTGAAGGCCATCGAGGCCAGCAAGGGCGCGGTGGCCGTGCACGACATCAAGAACCTGCCCGACATGGGACACCTCTATGCGGCGCACGTAATGCACGACCTGTGGCGCATGACCGGCGGCGACGCCGTCGTGGTGACGGACGTAGGCCAGCACCAGATGTGGGAGGCGCAGTACTTCCGGCACGAACGGCCGCGCACGCTCATCACCTCCGGCGGGCTGGGGACGATGGGATTCGCGCTGCCCGCGGCCATCGGCGCTAAGATCGCCTGCCCGGAGAAGGAGGTTTGGGTGGTCGCCGGCGACGGCGGGTTCCAGATGACGGCGGCCGAGCTGGCCACCATCGTCCAGGAGAAGATCAAGATCAACATCGCGCTCATCAACAACGGCTACCTGGGCATGGTGCGGCAGTGGCAGGAGTTTTTCTACGAGCGCAACTACGAAGCCACGCCGCTGGTGTGTCCGGACTTCGTGAAGCTGGCCGGCGCACACGGCATTGCGGCGCGGGCTGTGCATAAGCGCGCCGAGGTGGCCGAGGCCGTCGCCGCGGCGCGGTCGGCGGCTGGGCCCTATCTGATCGACTTCCAGGTGGAAAAGGAAGATGCGGTGTATCCGATGATTCCGGCCGGCAGCGCACTGCACGAGATGATCCGGCGCCCGGGCAAGCGCGTGAAGGATCCGCTGGAAGAGACGGCGGACGAGTAAGGAAAGACAGCTTTCAGCTATCAACCTTCAGCTTTTAGCTGCGTTGTGCAGCACTTGCCGCGGCGGTTGAAAACCAGCCTCCCGGGAGGGCCGAAAATTCTATCGGAAAGTTGATGACTCCGTAACACCGGAGAGAGTTGAGAGCTGAAAGCTGAGAGCGAGGAGCTGGTCTTTATGCTGCACACATTCGTAGTTTACGTGGAAGACAAGCCGGGCGTGCTGACGCGCGTGGCGTCGCTGTTCCGGCGGCTAAACATCAACATCAACTCACTGACTGTGGGGCGCAGCGAGCGAGCAGGGTTGTCGCGCATCACGCTGGTGTGCGAGGCGTCGGCTGAGGCCGGCCATCGCATCCGCGCCAGCCTGTTTAAGCTGGAAAACGTCGTGGATGTGGACGACATTTCGCAGGCGCCGGCGGTCACGCGCGAGCTGGCGCTCATCAAAGTGGCGGCCTCGCCGCAAACCCGCGCACAAATCTTCGACCTGGTGGAGGTTTTCCGCGCCCGTATCGTCGATCTTACCTCAGAATCGCTGATGATTGAGATGACCGGCGTGGAGAGCAAGATCGAAGGGTTGATCGAGGTACTCCGCGAGGACGAGGGACGGATCCTGGAGATATGCCGCAGCGGTAAGATGACCATGCGGCGCGGCCATCACGTGAGCAGCGTCGTTAAAGCGATGACCGTGACCCCGGCCGGTTCTGCGGATGAAAGCGCGGAAGCGCGCGAGAAAAACGTGGCCGGCGAAGCGGATTAACAAAGCACGCGAGGGAAACCCGCTTGGCGAGTGAGTCGCGCGGCGCAGCGGTTGCAATGGAATGAGGGCTTGATGGTTCGCGGTATCAGCAACTTCCGTCATCATCCGCAGCCAAGTCCCGCGTGAGCGGGGCCAAGCCGAAGGATATGCGGTCGCTGTTTCTTGCCGGGCAGGGCATTTGCTTTATCGCAATCCATAGTCTCTGAGGCAATGTTTGTTGTTAGCATTTGCGGGATTTGCTTACGCCATCCCGTCCAACTTAAAACGAATCCCGCGCAAGCAAAGGAGAAACAGAAGCATTATGGCCAAGACTTATTACGATCACGACGCCGACCTCAGCCTGATTCAGGCCAAGAAGGTGGCAATTATCGGCTACGGCTCGCAGGGCCACGCCCATGCGCTCAACTTGAAGGACTCTGGTGTGCAGGTAAAAGTGGGCCTGCCGGCAAGTTCAAAGTCGGTCGCCAAGGCGAAGAAAGCGGGACTGGAGGTGGTCACACCCGCGGAGGCCGCCAAATGGGCCGATGTGGTGATGATCCTGACGCCCGACCAGACGCAGGCGAAGTTGTACGCCGAGGAGATCGCGCCGAACCTGAAGCCTGGCAAGCTGCTGATGTTCGCGCACGGCTTCAACATTCACTTTAAGACCATCGTGCCGGATGCCGGAATCGACGTGGGGCTAGCCGCGCCCAAGGCGCCCGGCCATCGCGTGCGGGAAGTGTTCGTTGAGGGCGGCGGAGTTCCCTGCCTGATCGCTGTGCATCAGGACGCCACCGGCAAGGCCCACGATCTGTGCCTCAGTTACCTCAAGGGCATCGGCGGCACGCGCGCCGGAGTGTTGCAAACCACCTTCAAGGAAGAGACTGAAACCGACCTCTTCGGCGAGCAGGCGGTGCTGTGCGGCGGCGTGAGCGCGCTCATCAAGGCCGGGTATGAGACGCTGGTCGAGGCCGGCTATCAGCCGGAGAGCGCCTACTTCGAGGTGCTGCACGAGCTCAAGCTGATTGTGGACCTGATCTATCGTGGCGGGCTGGCATATATGCGCTACTCGATCTCCGACACCGCCGAATACGGCGACTACGTGAGCGGACCGCGCGTCATCGGAGCGGAGAGCCGCAAGGCCATGAAGCAGCTTCTGGCCGAGATACAGGACGGCAGCTTTGCAAAGAGGTTTCTCGCTGATCAAAACTCCGGCCGCAAGGAATTTCTCGCCTTCCGCGAGGCCGAGGCGAAGCATCCGGTCGAGATCGTAGGTAAGCAACTGCGCGCCCAGATGCCGTTCTTGGATCCGGTAACGGTGGAGGAGATCTCCAAGACGCGGTAGGAAAGACAGCCTCCAGCTATCAGATGTCAGCTTTTGGCCGGAGGCTTGTCCGTAATGCCCTGTTATCCGGTCCGCCGTGCGATGATTTGCGGGTGGTTGGTTCTCCAGTACAATGGCTGGAGATTCTACTCGCTTCTGCTGGCGCCGTCCCGGAACGGCGCAAGCAGCACTGCCCTTAAATCGCTACTTCGTGATACAGCCGATACTGCTGTTCGCTCAGATCGGGAAACGCCTTGAAGGTCACCGGCGCCGTCGCGGATTTCGCTTTCCAGGCCCTCCCATTTGCGCCCTGTTGCTCAGCCGCGAGCAACTGCTGGCGCGTAAAACGGCTATGCGGCGAATTGACTGCAAATAGCGCGAGCGGCCCGCGCACCAGAGCCAGCATGTTTGAGTGCTGCGCATCCACAGCTTCCAGGCGCATCGGCTGGTCGATGTAGTACTCAATCACATCGCCGCTCTTCCACTCACGCCGCAGTTCCAGAAATTCTCCTGGCCGCACATCCGCCGGCTGCCGCCTTCCGTTCACCGAAACCTCCGTATTCTTGCCGGCCCACTTCGGCACGCGCAGCGCAATCGTAAAGGTCTGCGGGCTCTGGCCCCACACGTGCATCGCAATGCCGTTGGCGTAGGGATATTTCGTCCGCTGCTCAATCGAAAACGGCGTGCCCTTCTGCCGGAACTTCACCTGCGACGGCACGAACAGGTTCACATAGACGCCTTGGGGCGAATAGAAATATGAGCTGATCCCGTAATCGGCCGTCACTTGCGGGAATGTTCCCGAGCAACAAGGCCACGGCTGCGGGTAATAGACCTTGGCGCCATCATTGTTGTAGTCCGAGTAGTAAAAGCTGAAACCGCCTGCCTCAATCGGCTTCTCTCCCATGGTCGCGTTGTAGAAGACCCGCTCCAGGCTGTCGCCCCAGATGCTTTCGCCCGTAATCCGCATCAGATAGCGCACGATCTTGGCGTGCCCGAAGGATCCGCAGCCCGTCTCAAAGCTGGCGTGCGTCGAGGTCAGGCTGTTGCCTAGCACGCCGCTGCCCGGTTCCACAAATGTCTCGTTCGGGCCCCATCCGCCGGTGGCAAAACTTTGCTCAATCACAAAGTTCATCCCGTTGCGCGCTGCCCGCAGATACTTTTCGTCTCCCAGCACAAGGTAAGCCTGCGAGGCTGAGCTCAACGCGTTAACATGGCTGTAGGCGTGCTTGCCAGGTAGTGCGTTGTCTCCCTCCGCGAGCGGATCGAAATAGGGCTTATTCAGCAGAAAGCGCTGCGCCATCTCGAAGTAGCGGTTGTCACCCGACCGCTTCCAGGCAATGAATAAGTTCTCCGGCAGCGTATAGCTTTCGTCCCACGTATAGGCGATGTTCGGATGCGGCATCGCTCTTTGCTCAGCGCGTGTCTCGGCATGTGCCGGCAGATGGGGCAGTACGGCGTCAGTCGCCCGCGCCAGCGCCGGGAGCGCCGCCGGATCTTTGGCAAACTGGTGGGCGTCACTCAGTCCATAGTTGATCTTGTCAAACGTGTAGCAGGGCAGGGGATAGTTTTCATAAAACTTCGGAGAGATCGCGCGGGCAAATTCGCGCACCAGCCGGAACACCTTGGCTTGCGTCGCCAGGTTGCCCGTGATTGCATAAGCCCGCGACAGCGCCGAAACGTATTGCCCCCACGAGTGCCCTGGAACATAGCCCGTCATATTATTCGGCGGGTCGAACTCGTCGGACCAACTGTACCATCCGCCCATCCTCGCGCCCGGCGCCGGCAGTCCGGCCTTCGAGCGAAACGGCCGCAGCATCGAGTCTTCATCCAGCGCCAGAAAAAACTCGTGGTTAGCCTCGAACTGCTCCAGCATCCGTCCTTCCAGCAGCTCGACCGCGCCGTAGGAAAACTGACTCAGCTTTGTAGCCCCGGGCCGGCCCGGAGAGAGATGAGCCGCCAGCGCGCGATGGTCCAGCACGGAAAAGCCCAGGGCTCCGGCGCTGCCGTGAAGAAAAGCACGACGGGATAATTGGGGGTTCATTCGACTCTCCTTTTGATCGGGATTTACAAGATTTTTTCGACACCCGCAAGTGTACTCCAGTGCTGTCTTTCGTGAACCACTGCGAGGAATACTTGTCTAACAGCCAACAAGAGCGATTCACCCGCAGCGCTCTCGCTTTCGGTTCACTCCAGACCGTGCCGGAGATTCGCTACTTGCATTACGGGCTGCTAAGCCAAGGGTTTTTTCCGCAGCTCCGGAGGGCAAATCCGTTTTCAACCGGCCCTTCCTGAAAAAACGGCGGCTTTGTCCCGCCTTCTGGAGAGTTGCTATACTCTAGAAAAGTTGTTGTAGCGCAATGTCCGTGGACTTGGCCATCCTAGTGAGCGATCCCCCTTGAGAGGTTGCTCCAGCCGGCGGCACGGAAATCCGCGCAGGTAATTGCAGCAGAAGAATCCGCACTGCGGCCAGGTAGCTCAGTGGTAGAGCGCGGCCCTGAAAAGGCCGGCGTCGGCGGTTCAATCCCGTCCCTGGCCACCATTTTTTCGATTCCCCCCAGTCCCAGGGCGCGCCGAGTCATTGTTTCTGCATCGTCATGTCCCCTCCCAGGTCCACGACTCCGCCGAAATCTTAACCTATCCCCTGGTCCGAATTCCCGTGTCCACTCTATTGCAAGGTATTGCAACGCGGAAACGGCAAAA